>NZ_JBEYFB010000054.1:0-41062 GCF_040634135.1 Streptomyces sp. NPDC007164 | reverse complement strand
GGGCAGGGCGACGATCACCGAGCCCGCGGCGAGCAGGTTGTAGTCCGTGAAGAACTGGCCCCTGAGGTTGTTCATCCAGCGGTTTCTTCGACAGTTGGTCGGCTCATGCCTCTGACCTGCGTTCCTTTCGGTTCCGATCCGTTCCGATCCGATGTCGATGCGCAGCCGACGTAGGGAATCTCACGGCTCCCCAGTCCCTCCCCACCACCAGATTCTCCCCAGCCACTCCCCCGGGAAAGCTCCTCCCACCAGCCCGTCTACAGCGAAAAGCCGCTCCCTCTACTACCGGGGAGCGGCTTTGGCGGGGTGTCTACAAGCCGAGGGTTCCGGGCAGGTAGTCGAAGCCCTTGCGGTCGGCGTACCGCTGGCGCTCCAACTCCAGATCCAGGACGCATGCGCCGCAAGCGGCCAGCCCGTAACTCTCGCCCGAGGGAGTGTTGATGTGACCGATGGGAGTGACGTAGACCTCCCCCTGAGCGCAGCGGAAGCATGTGCCGGCCTTCCACTGATAGAGCGAGAGAAGCGCGTCAGGAGTCATGGCGGCCTTCCCAAGTGGCTGTATAGACGGGCTCGTCCTCTTGTCACCTGTCCAACGGATGTTGTCGCCACGCGGTTGTTCACTCCTTCGAGTGAACAAGTGTTCGATTAACACACTAGGCGCAGATCTGTGGCATATGCCAGGTCGCCGCCGAGCCGCGCGACGCACCGCGGCCGCGTCTACCGGGACTGCGCCGGGCCTTTCTTTGCCGCCCGGTAGGCCTGCCGGAGGTCGCCGGCGACCGCGCAGTCCATACCCCCGGTGCGGCACTCGACGCACGCCTGGGTGTGGTGAATGAACGCGGCGTATGCGGTCTGGATGGCGGCGTCCATGACCCTGTGCTGGGCCGCCACTGGCCCGGTATTCTCAGGCACGTCATCAGCTCCCACTGCTGGTGTCCACACCCCCGGACCGGTAGCACGGTCGCGGGGGTTCTTACTGCTCAGACGGTACCGCTATATACCGCCCCATGGTGCCCCATGCAGCCACCTGCGGATGCGGGGTGCACTGGCCCGCCATACGTTCCGAGCATGAGCAATGACCCGATTCAGTACGTGTATGTGCAGGTCGCCGACCGGGTCGAGCGGGAGATTCGAGACGGGCGTCTACCGCACGGCGCCCGGTTGCCGAACGAGCGCGACATGAGTGCCCAATACGGCGTCGCACCCGGAACCGCCAGGCGCGCAGTGCAAGAGCTGCGTGAGCGCGGGCTGGTCGTCACCCTCCCCAACAAGGGCACATTCGTCACCCGCCCCCAGGCATGAGACCGCGGTCCGGCCGGCCCTGGGTAGCGACCACTCGTCCCGGATGACGCACGTCCGCCCCTCCCCCGGGCGCTGTTCCGGGTGAGGGGCGGTCTCGTAGCTGCGCCCAGCCATAGGCGCGAATGGGATGAGCCCACGGTAGCGGGCCGGTATGACAACCAGGGCGGCCCGCCGCGACGGGGTCAGGCCGAGGGCCTGCGCAGAACGATCACGGTCGCGTCGTCGCGGTACGTCTCTCCGGTCTCGTCGTCGATCTCGTCCTGGGCTGCGGCGACGAGCGCGTCGGCGAGGGCCTGCGGGTCGGTCTCGTGCTGGCGGATCAGGTCCACCCACGCCTCTTCCGGCACCTGTTCGGAGATGCCGTCCGAGACCAGCAGCACCAGGGGCACGTCCTCCGGGATCTCGACCTGGCGGCAGGTCATCTCGGTGGCTTCGGTGAGACCGAGCCTCGGCCAGTTGTCCTGCGTCTCGGCGACCTCGGCGGGCACCAGCTCGATGGTCTTGCCGCCGTTCCAGCGCAGCCACTGCCCCATGGTTTGGTCGGTGGACCATTGGGTCAACACACCGTCCCACCCGTATGCCCGGCAGTCGCCGATCCAGTGGATACCGGTGGGGCGGCCGGGCTCCATGGAGGCGTAGACGGCGGACACGCGCGGCGGCCATCCGTAGGCCTCGGCCATCCGTCCGGCGGTGACCAGGCCGACGAGTCCGCCCATGACCATCCCCATCAGAGTGATCACGACCGGCGCGTGCCCAGCGAACTCAACGGTCTCGTCGCGGTGGCCGGCCCCGTCCACGACGGCCGCGCACACCCGCTCGCCCCGTCGGTGGACGTGAGCTCCGTCCGCACATGGCGGTTCGGTACCAGCCCGTTGGGCGATCCCGACCGCTACTGCCGCTACCTTCTCCTTGTCCACTACTGGACTCCTTCCGCCGAGGATGACCCCGGCTCTGCGTTGAATGAACGCGGTCGTCATACATCGACGCCCCGCACTGAATCGAATGGCGCGGCGGGCGGGCGCACCGCTACGAAGGGGCGTGAGTGCCTGTTTCGGAATTCTGGGCGGTGCCAGGGTCGTAGTCTGGTCTCCCACATCCGCTGTACTCCGGGGAGAGCCAGCCATGCCCGAGGCTTCCGCCAGTCACCTGCGCACCCTCGCTGCCGACGCTGAGGCACTCCAGCAGCGTCTACGCGATGCCCTCGTTGGGCTGGACGGGCTGACGCCCGGCGTCAGCTTCCAGCTCGGAGAAGCGTTTGCCTCGCTCGGGTCGGCCGCGCGGACCCTGGAAGCTGCGGCCAGCGAGGCCGCCGCAGTCTGACGGATTCCCCCCTCCTCTTCGGCGGGAGGGGGCCGTGTCTATCGTCGCCCTATGCATCCACTGCGCGCTCAGTGGCCGTGCTGCGCTCAGCATCGAAGGCTTGGAGGGCTTGGGAGATTGCGCCGACGCTAGGATTCTTCCCCTTGCTCGCACCTTCGGCGATCCGAAGGTGCGGCTGGATCTGCCTGATAGTGAATCCTCGATCACGAAGAGCCGCAGCCTGAACAGTCAGCGTCTCCGTCATGACAGGCCTGCGCCCTCCAACACGACCGCGCTTACGGGCGGCCTCCAAACCGTTCTTCGTCTTCCTCACAATGTCTCGGCGGCGATCCTCGGCCAGGGCCAGGGCCAGGTCGAGGATGAGTGAACGCTCTGTGTGCTCGCCGGTCGCGATGCCTTCAAGCACCTTGACTGCGATGCCGCGCTCGAAGAGGTCATTGAGGACGATCAGGCCTTCGAGCAGGTTGCGGCCGAGTCGGTCGACTTCCTGGACGCAGAGCATGTCGCCCTCGCGCATGAACTCGATCGCGGCGGTGAGTGCGGGTCGCTCCTCGGCTCGGAGCTTGCCGCTCATCTTCTCTTCGAAGACCTTCAGGCAGATCGAGTCGAGCGCGTCGTGCTGCCGCTCAGTGTTCTGCTTGTCCGTGCTGACGCGGACGAGACCAACTAAGGCCATCCGACCCCTCCTTGTTCATCAAACGTGGCGACTACCTATCTGAACAGTACCGGATAGATGAACGGGTTGATGAACAATCTGCATACGGGCTTGGAGAGTTGGGCCGGCCTCTCGTTCAGATTCACGTTCCGACCGATTGATGAACAGCCCGATCGCCATGGCCATCACGCAACGAACGCCCCCGCACCGGCCGAAGCCGGGCAGGGGCGTGTTGTGCGTCACGTCTACTGTGCGCCGCGAGAGCGGATCCGGGCCGGGCGCCCGCCCATCATGGAGCCACCTACGAACGGGAGCCCCATGCTGCTGCGCCAGATCACCACCTGCACCGACCCGGCCACCACCGTCATCGAACGGCGCAGCCAGAAAGCCGGACAGGCCCTGCAGTACCGTCTCGGCACCTGTCGCAGGCACCGATGGCTCGCCCGTGATTGGCGCGGGCTGCGGACTCGAAGCCCGGGTGAGGGGCGCTGCGGCACTGTCATCGACTACCGCAGCTACGAACGCATCGTGCAATCCCATGCGGATCTCTGGATCGGCCCTTCAACAACCCAGTACCTCCAGATGCACGGCGGTGACGTCGCCCGCACCCTGCGCGCCGCCCATGCTTTCAAAGCTCACGCGGCCGACGATTGGGTGCGCCGCCCGCGAGAGATCGAGACCGCCATGGTGGCCGTGCTGGACCATGCCGCGCGCCTGGCCGAAGCCATCGAAGCCGAGCAGATCGACGTTGAGTCCGGGCGAGGGCAGTTACTCGCGGCGCTCAGTGCATGCGAGACCATCGACGCCGCCGAGCGCGGTGCGTGAATCTTGCGACCCGCCAGCCTTGGCGATCGAGGGACAGCGAAACGCCCCCTGCTCTGGCCGAAGCCGGAGCAGGGGGCCATGCTTCGAGGTCGGACTCACTCGTCTTCGTCGACGGGCGGGAGGTCGGGCTCGACGAACAGCCCCTCGTACTGCGGAGTCGGTTGCTCCTCGACCAGCCCAAGGTCGACGAGTGTCCCCATGTCGCCGGCGCTGTCGTCCACGCGCGGCTGCACCTGCCGGGCCGGGATGTCAGCCATCGAGCCTCCTGTACATCGCAGTTGCTGTGAGGGCACCGAGCCCGAGAAGTCCCTTGCGGGCGCCCTTCGTCGGCGTCTGTGCACCGTCCCGGCGGCACACCAGTGCGTCCGGGTCGCCGGGCGGGGGCTGGAGGCTGTACCCGTCCGGGCACGTCTGGCCGTTTGCGCCGTCACGACCGTTCGTACCGTCCCTCCCGTCAGCACCAGGCGGGCCGGCCGGGCCGGTGTCGCCCTTCGGGCCTGCGGGGCCAACGACCGACTGTCCGTCTGCACCGGGCGCGCCTGTGGGGCCGGGTGAGCCGACGGCGTCGGTGCCATCGTCGCCGTCCGCACCGGGGCTGCCGCTCGGACCCACAGGCCCGGTCGGCCCGATCGGACCGGGCTCGCCTTGGTCGCCTTGCGGCCCTGGTGGGCCGACGACGGATGCGCCGGGCTGGCCGCGGCTGCCGGGCGGGCCGGCCACCGGGGACTCCCCCAGCCGCTCGATTTGCTGAGCCAAGGCGTCGCGCGCTTCGTTCGCGGTGCGGAGGTCGTGAGAGAGCCCCTGCATCGTGACGACGAGGAATGCGAAGCCGGCCAGAGCCACTGCGGCGGCAAGGGTGAACACGAGGTCAGTTCGGCGCCGTTCGGCGCCCGCGCTCTTGTGTCGCCTCATGCCCCCGCCCCCTGCGCATTCAGATACACGGTCAGGATCAGCAGCAGGACCGGCGCGATCAGCGCGGTGAAGATGAGGCGCCGGTCCGCGGCCCGTCGGTCTGCCGCGCGCTGTTCCTCTTCCCTGCGATTCTGGGCGGCCTGCTCGCGCGCCTCCTCGATGCCGCGCACACGCTCCACGAGGAGCTTGAGTGCGTCATCGCGGGCTTGCTGTTCGAGCTGGTACCGCTCCAGGGAGACTTTGCTGTCGAGCCTGAGCCCCAGCTCCCGGAAGTCGTCCTTGAGGTCGGTGCGGACATCTTCGAGTCGGCGCATCACCTCGCCGAGAGTTGGCTCATCAGGCACGTGCTACTCCGTTGCTCAGGCGCTGGTCGGGTCGACGTGGTCACGGACGGTGTGCCTCGCCTGGTACCCGGCGAGCCATGCGAGGGCGGCCGGGACGAGCGCGAGGAGCGGCGCCTGGACCCAGCCGGGCAGCGGGCCGAGTAGCGAGTTGTCGGCGACGATTGCGTTCAGCACGGCGACGGCGAGACCGGCGAGGAACGTCGCAGCGCTTGCCGCCTTCACCTTTGCTTCGACGGGTGCGGCCATGGTCACTTCTCCTTACTGAGGGCGGCCAGGGTCTTGTCGATGCGGCGGACCCGGGTTACCAGGTCGGCGAAGACGCTGCGCCCGGTCCAGTAGTGCTTGTTGCTCTTCGGGTCGGGGCTGTAGTCCGCGGCGTCGGACGGGGCGGTGAACCGGTCCGCGGTCAGCAGCTGCTCGACAACCGCTTCGGCCACCTTCTTCACGTCGGCGTCGGTCAGAGCCACGTTGGTCTCCTTGCTCGGGTTGGTGCCGCCGGGGTTCCAGCCGGCGGGGTGCTTCAGCCGCTCTGCCACGTCGGCGCGCAGCTGCGTCATGGAGAAGCCGCGCGGGTCGACCTTGTCGCTGGACCATTCCAGGTGGCCGATCACGGACTTCGCCGACCACTTGTGCGCCCGACACAGGGCGGCCTGCACACGCACGATCGCGTCGTACTGGGCCTTGGGCCAGGGGTCCTTGCCGTCGCCGAGGTTCTCGCACTCCCAGCCGTAATAGCGCGCGTTGCCGTCGACCCCGTCGCTGTTGCCGCGGGTGGGTGGGGTCGGTCGGGTGTCGTAGGACTCGGCGATGACCTGGTCGAGCACCTTGGGGTCTCCGCCGCCAGCGTGGTTCGTGCGGCCCCAGCCGACCATGTGCACCCGACCGTCCTTCGCGATCATCCCGTGGCACAGCGGGCCGGGCAGGGACGCGTAGCCGTCACGGACCATCGAGACCGTGGACGCGGTGCCCTTCGTGACGGTGTGATGCACGATGCCGCCATTCAGCGGGCCCCATGCACCGTGACCTGCGCGGTTATGGGTGCGCCAGTTGCCGACCTCGACGACGCGCACGCCCTCCGCGCGGAGAGCAGCAAGGACCGCGGCGGCGGTCAGGGGATTGGCCATCAGGCCTCCAGACATAGAAGAAGCCCCGGCCGGTGGCTCGGGACTCGGTGAGGGTGGGGTCAGAGGCTGTAGAAGCAGCCGTTCAGGCTGACCCACGGGGGCTTGTCGTTCGTCCCCGTGCCGACGACGAGGAGGTGCCCGCCGGGCTGGGCGTCGATCTTCAGGGAGGTGACGGTCGACGAGGCCGCCGAGCAGGCGGCTGCCACGGTCCGCAGCGCGGTCGGTCTGGCTGCTGAGGGCAGGGTGGACGACGTCATTACCGATCCGTTGGGCAACGCGCCGCTCGGGTACGTCAGTCCGACTCCCCCACGAAGCATGACGGTGGGCTCGCCAAACAGGTTCACGATCCGATATTGGGCATTCCCGTTCGCGTTGCCGTTGTGGGAGTACCCGGACACGAGGGGGATCGTGGTCCATGCCTGCGTGCCCGCGGCGAGGACCACCCAGGATGT
The DNA here is from genome assembly GCF_040634135.1 of Streptomyces sp. NPDC007164. Classification (NCBI taxonomy): domain Bacteria; kingdom Bacillati; phylum Actinomycetota; class Actinomycetes; order Kitasatosporales; family Streptomycetaceae; genus Streptomyces; species Streptomyces sp. NPDC007164. The sequence goes on along the minus strand of NZ_JBEYFB010000054.1, from coordinate 34,128 downwards.
TCCGTCGTAGCCGGTGAAGAGCTTTGTGTCCTGCAGGAACGCGACCATCCCCGCGACCGGCGACGTGAGCGTCGCGTTGCGGGTGCTCGCCGAAGCGAACCGCATCACCGACCGGGGTACCAGTCCGCCGGCCAGGGCCTGGGCTGTCGCGGGCATGTCTGGGGCGTCCGTGGGGGCGGTGATCGAAATGCCCTGCCCGTAGGCGTCAGTGGTAGGCATGAGACCTCTCAGGTTGTCCAGATGGTCGTGGGGGGCAGGCCGACGAGCGTGGAGACGGCCGGGCCCCGGTACTCGATTGCTCCTGTGGCGGCGCGGACGATGCCGCGGCAGGCCCCGTAAGTTGCGCCGTTTGCGCCCTGCGAGCAGATGAGGAGGACGTCTGTGTCGGCCGGGGTCCTGGCTCCGGCCGGCAGGGTGGTGAATACGTCGCCGTAGACGAGCGTCGAGCCCTTCGTGAATGAGCCGCGGAGCCGGACCTCGTCGCCCGTCCGCCGGTATTGCGGCACCTGATACCCGGAGGCGGCAGTGAAGCCGGCGGCGGGTGTGAGTGCAGTCCAGTCGTCGCCAGCCGCCGCGTACCGCCCCTCTGCTACCGCGGCTCCGGAAGACGAGACGGAGATACGGACGATGTCGCCGACGGCTGGGGCCCGGTAAGCCTCGGCGCGCAGGGCCACGATTCCGTCTGTCGTGGTGATGGTTCCGTCCGTGCTTACAGTGTTGACGATGGCGCGGCGCCAGTCGGAGCCGCGGACGGTCGGGGTGGTGGCCCCGGCCTGCACGGCCTGACGTCGCAGCGCGCCGGCCAGGTCTCGGGTGGAGACGAGCGAGGACTTCGTCACGAGTCCTCCTTCGCGGAGATTGTGGCAACTGGGAAGTCGCCGCCTGCGTCGAGCGGGACGGTGAAGGACGCGATCTGGTGGAGTTCGCGGAGACCGTCCGGGTGCGTGACCCGGATGACGTCGCCCGGCTCCAGGGCGGGGTTCGGCAGGCTGGACAGGTCGCCCCTGGAATTTGGGGCTTTCGCCGACCTCAGCCTCAGGTTCGCGGCGGCTGAGCAGGCGATGAGCGTCGTCAGCGTGGAACTGCTGTACGTGGTCGGTCGGTGCCCGAACGGACCACCCCAGTACGTGGGGCTGCCAGGGTCGTCGTCCGTGGCCAGGTACTGCACTGGCGCGCCCGCCCCCGTTCCTTCCCCGCGGGCAAGGACGCCGTTGAAGACGCCGTCGGAGCTCATGCTCCTGGTGCCTTTGACGTACACGCCCCCTTCGCTGGCCTCGACAGCCCACACCGGGTTCACTGCCAGCACATCGGGAAGGGCACTGATCACGAATACGCCGTCGGCGTTGGCGTAGCACTCCGCGCCGGCCGCAGCAGCCACTTCCTGGCATGCCGCCCAGGGGTCACCGTCGGTGTCCCAGGTGCGCGGGCCGATGACGCTGTCTGTGATCTGGCTGATGACCTGGGCGTCCGGGATGCTCCGGGTGACCAGGGCGGTGATCGCCCCGACGACGGTGCCGGTCGCCTGGTATGGGGCTGTGAACTTGTCGTCGGCGACGATGCATTCGAGGCTCTTGCCGGTAAGCGTGACCGGGCCCTCGACGGGATCACCTTCCACGCTGTCGAGACGGAACACTCCGAGCGGTACGAGTTCGCTGGTGCCGTCGCCGTACTCGACGCCGCGGGCGATCCGAAGGCGGGCGCCGTAGGTGGCGAGCTGGTCGACGGGGGTGAGCGGCATGAGCGAGACGTCGGCAGATGTCACGGTGCACGTCCGCCGGATGGCCTGTCCGCGGTCCACGGAGACGCTCCCACCGGTGTGATCCACGGTGATGACCCGGCCGTCCGTGGTGAACATCTGCACCAACGTTGCCGGGTTGTGGGACTCGGCGAGCCGCGGCAGGAAACGGCCGGAGACCGGATACATGAATCACCTTGCCCGGTGGTCGAGAAGGAGGTCTTCGCAGGTGGCGTAGGTCGCGATCAGGCCGCTGCATGTGGAGAACTCGGCAAGCACGTCGATCCAAGTGCGGCCCGCGGACCCGTTCACGCCTGTAGTGACGGGGATGTCCGCCTCGGTGAGAGGCAGGGTCCAGGCCCGCATCTGTTCCATTGCCGTGCCGTCTGTGCGCTCCTCGCCGATCTGGCCGACGTTGACGTATGTGTCGGAGACACCCATGCCGGGGGCTGCCTGCCACAGCAGGACGTTCCCGGAGTCGAGGAGCCAGTGCAGGGCTGCTCGCTGGTCATCGGACAGGGTCCAGATCGCCAGGTCGCCCTCCAGCCCCTGCCGGCGCCCCGACAGCACGACCTTGTTGCGCCTGCCGCGGACCACATACGCGGACTGCTCGATGGGCCGCTGCCAGTCAGGGGCGCGCTGCACCATTACCAGCATGTTCCGCTGGGGGTTCCCAGGGTCCTTGAGCCAGACCCAGTTACGGTCCTGGTGCGGGACCGTGGCCGACGTTGACGTGCGGCTCTCGACTGCGCCAGTGGTGGCGTCAATGATCTCGACGATGTAGTACACCGGCACCCCGAGCGGCGCTTCGTAGTCCTCAACCACGACCAAGTCGGACGTGATGACGACTGTGCCGTCGTACAGCCCTGCCGGGCCACGCACCAGAGCGCGGGCGCCCGAAGGCGTCACTCGGGTCACACGCAGGAGAGAGCCAATGGTCAGCTCCCGCGCGGTGAGCGAAATCGACGCGGTCGGCTCGCGCACCTCGACAGTCATGACCGGCAGGGCCTGCCACAGCGCCACCCGGTCAATCCTCAGTACGGAGTTGGCAGCGGTGGCGGTGAACGTCCACTCCACCGCCGCCTGCGTCGCACCCGCAGGGGCGGTCTGATCTGTGCCCAGTAGCCACCAGCCCGGCGTCGGCAGCCCGGAGTCGGTGAACTTGGTCAGACCCAAGTCCGTGCCGGCTGCGTCGTACCAGCGGATGCCGCGGCTCGACGACCATCCGCCTGCCGTCACCGTCGCCGTGTAACGCAGCCGGAAGCCCAAACCCCCAGACCCCGCAGGCAGCCGGAACTTGGCGCTGCGGATCGTGCTCGCAGTCGCTGTCGTAGACGTGATCGTCAGCGCGTAGGAGCCGTCATACGCGTAGGCGCCCCACGGCGCGGACCGGGCCGGGGTGGCCACGCCGGCCGTTGTCGTCCATCCGGCAATGCCCTGCTCGAACGTCGCGTCGGCATACGGCACAACGGAGCCGGCTTGTAGCACCGGGGCGACGGAGATGACGGCCTGCTCCAGGCGTAGCACCTGGCCTGCCGTTGCTCCGTCGATTCCGACGGCCAGCCGGGCGGACGCCGCCGCAGCCGGAGCGACTGCAGACACGCGTTGCCGCTGGTAGCCCGTCGTGGCTGCTGCCAGGGCGCTACGAGTCGCAGCGATCTGGGTGCCTGCAGCGTCGTAGAAGCGGAGTTCGATCCATGCCGCCGACGCGGTCGTGGGAGGCGCTAGGTATGCGTACCCCAGATATTCCACCCCCGGGGTGACGACCGGCTTCTCCACAGACGCGATCGCGGCATTCCCAGCTGTGATCACGGTGGCGGCCAGGACTTGGCCGCCCGCCCAGTACCAGTCGACCGCCCACGAAACCGGGGGGGCCTGCCGGGAGATCGTCGCGTTGACCTCCGGCATCCAGCCGGAGGCATCGATCTCCGACGACTCCGTGCCGAATGAGTAGAGGTTGCCGGTCGTGCGAATTGGCTGCCCCAGGTAGACATTCTCCCAGTAGTGAGGGACGGCTGCCCCGCCTGCTGTAGACGACAGGACAATGCGCGCCCGTACTGCACCCGCAGGTGCCGTACCAGCGACCCCTACGCGGTGCCACGAAGCCGAAGCGGCAGACGGTGCCAGCGACCACAGCACCGGGCCGACAGGGGTATACGTGCTGTCAAGCCATTCGATTCCGATACGTTCCGGCTCCGTCGCCGACGACGCATCGGCAAAGACCTGGTACACCTGTCCGGCAACGACTGGATAGCCGGTCACGGTCTCTGCCTGCGCCTCGCCCGCCGCATTGCTCTTCACTGCCAGAGTCTTGGCACCGTTGCGGCCGCCAGTAGCTGACAGGAGCGAGCAGTTCAAGCGCGGGCGCCATCCAGTGAACGTCGGATCCATCGACTCCGAAGCTACGCTGAGCATGTTCCCGGGAATCGCCATCACAGACCACCCCCAGCATTCAGCACTTGGACCAGGTTGTTGTTGGCGGCGCGGACGCGGCCGTCGGCCAGGGTCTCGATGTGGGCGGTGAATTTCTGGCCGTCGTCGAGGACGAGATGCAGCTGCTGGCCGTCGAGAGACAGAGCCCCGCCGCCTCTTGCCGCCACCGACGTCAGGGCGTTGGCCTGCTGCGTTGTGAAGACCGGCTCCGGCCTCCCGGTGCCGTTGTAGGCGAGGTTGAGGCCGGGCTGGAGGTAGCCGCCCGAGTCGTACTTACCCTTGTAGGCGTAGTGGTGGGTGAACAGGTTGTTGTTCCAGGCGCGCGCACTCTTCCCGACCACGACGCCGTCGCCGCCGCGGGACTCTACGTTCACGCCGTTCAGGGTGCCTGCAGTGTGGCCGACGCCCGCGTTGGTGATGCCGATCATGTACGGCGACCTGCCGTTCAGGACCCAGCCGGGAGGGGCCGTCTTCCCGGAGAACGCGCCCGTCGCCCACCGGCGGTGCGGTCGCTCGCCCCGGATGACGGACTCGATCGCGGAAACGAGCCCGGAGCAGTCCCAACTGGGATTTCCGTTGCCGCCCCACTGGTATGCCTTGCCGGCCTGGGTGCGGGCCCAGGTGAGTCCCTTCTTGAAGCCTCCCGTGCCGATGCCTGCGGCATCGAGCTTGCTGTCCGCCTTCCCGGAGTACCCGACGATGTCCTTGATCATGCGCTTCGGAATGCCGGTGATCATGTCCCGGTACAGCGACGCCGACCCGGAGATCTTGCTGATCAGCGGCTTCACTACAGTGCTCAGGCCCGCCGTCGCGGACGCCTTCATACCGTCCTTCAGCCACGACACCCCGGTCTTCGCCAGGTCGACACCCTTGGACGCCGTCGACTGCACCCAGTCGAAGATGCCGCCCTTGGAGAAGCCCTCGGCCTGGAACTGGCCGAGCGGCTTGCCCTTCATGGCGGCACGGTTCACGGCGTGGAGCCGGGCCCGCTCATACGGGTTCCGCATCGCTTCGGAGACGTAGACGCCCTCGCCGCGGCGCATCGGCACCAGCTGGTCATCGCCCTGCCGGTACGACGACGCGCCCGGCAGGACACCGCCCCGGGCCCAGCCCTTCGTCTGGATCGTGTCCAGCTTTGGCGCGCCAAACGCCTTCGCGATCGTGTTCCACGTCGGGACGATGCCCGCGTTGTAGACCTTGTCAATCACAAACTTCACGGGCGTCTTCGCGATGTCCTGGACCTTCGACCAAGCCTTTCCGATGAAATCCTTCGCGTCATTGAAGGAGTCACCGACTGCTTTGATGCCCTTCTTCATGTTGTCGAACGCAGGCTTCAGCGCCTTGTCCCACAGCCACTTCCCCTTGTCGGCGATCCAGCCGAACGCGGGCTTGGCGTACTTGTCCCACAACTCCTTGATTTTGGCGCCGAGCAGGCCGATGCCGATCTTGAACAGTTCCCAGACCGGTTTGATCTTGTCTTTCCATAGCGCTATGGCCTTGTCTGCGATCCAGCCGAGAACAGGCTTGGCGTACTTGTCCCAGAGCTCCTTGAGCTTCGCGCCGAGGAGACCGATCCCGATCTTGAACAGCTCCCAGACCGGCTTGATCTTCTCCTGCCACAGCCAGACTGCCTTGTCTGCTATCCAGCCGAAGACCGGGCCGAACACGTTGGTCCACAGCCACATGCCGACAGCCGCCAGCACCTTGAAAGCGATGACCAGGGGCGTGATCAGTACGGTCAGAACAACCATCGCAAGGATCCGCGCCGCCGCGCCAATGAAGCCGAAAACGGGCGACAGGATGGTGTTCCACAGCCACGACGCGGCCGTACCGATCGCCTTCAGCCCGAACACGAGTGCGCCGAAGACCGGCTTGAGGATGCTGTTCCAGACGAACAGTGCGCCCGTCTTGAGGGCTTCCCATACGGCGTTAACGACGTTCCGGAACCATGTGAAGTTCTTGTAGGCGTAGACAACGACCGCGACCAGCACCACGATCCCGATGATGATCAGCGTGATCGGGTTGGCGTTCATCACCACGTTGAACACGATCATGGCGAGGGTCCACAGCTTCGTCGCGACCCACACTGCGTAGAACAACCGGATCAGCCAAGGCAGATCCCGGGCAATGTCCGCGATTGCGCGTGCCACCGCACCCAGAGCTGTCAGGACCGGCCCGGACAACGGGGCTGTCGCCCTCGCCATCTGGTAGAACGCGCTGCTGATGTCACCGATCGCCTCCGCGAGGACGGGCCCCTGCTCCGAGGCGTAGGAGAGGAACCGCTCGAACTCCGGGCTACCCTTCAGGCTGGTGCCCCACGTTGCGAACCGGCCCGTGATCCGCTGCATCGTCGACGAGATCGAATCCATGTGCGGCAGGAAAGCCTGCACGATGCCGGCCATGCCCTTGAAGGTCCGGCCGAAGGAAACACCCAGCCCGACGACCGCGGGCTCGACCGAGCCCGCGAGATCCTGCTTAAAGGCCTGCCACCAGGGCGACTTGAATCCGGTCGACACCCGGTCCTGCAGCGTCCCGATCGCGCGGGCCGCAGCCAGCACGAAAGGCGTCAGGCCTGGCAGGCTGTTCTTCAGCCCGATCAGGGCGCGTGTGAACAGCGGCATGACTTGGGGCTGCAGAGACTCCGACCAGTCCGAGAACGCCGACCTCAGCGACACGAACGCGTTAAACGTCCCGCGCGCTGCCGGGGTCAGCTTCGCCAACTCGGCCTGGTACTTGGCCTGCGCCAGGGCAGCCTGGTCCACGCCCCCGGCCGCCGACTGCGAAGCGGAGGCAATCTGACGCTGGGCCGATGCCACCGCGTCCGCGGCGGACTGCTGGGCCACAGCCACGTTCGCGGTCGCCTCGGACACCCGCTCCTGCGCCTGGGCGACCTGCCGGGCCGTCTCCACCTGTGTCCGGGCGGCCTCGGCCTGCGCGTCCCGCACCCCACGTGCGCGGTCCGCCACCTGCTGCTGAGCCTTCGCCAGACGGTCCTGAGCCTGCGTAACAGTGTCCGAGCCCTCGACGCCCGCCTTGTTCGCGGCGGCCGTCTCGTCCTTGAGGCGCTTCGTCTCGGTGGTCTGCTCCGTGAGCCGCTGCACCGCCTGGTCGTAGGACAGCTGTGCGCGGTCCTTGTCGAGCTGCGTCGACTTGGCGTCCGCCATCGTGCGGTTCAGCTCGGCCTGGGCCTCCTGCACGCCGAGCGTCGCGTCACGCTGCGACAGCTGCGCGTCGGCCAGCCTGCTGTTCAGGTCCTCAAGCTCCAGCGCGGCCTGGCGCCGGGCATCGGTCAGGTCCTCCTGGGCCTGCTTGGCATCCCGCTGCGACTGCGCGAGGGACCGCTCAGCATCCTGGACCGCGCGGGCCGCAGCTGCGGTGCGCTGGGCAGCCTGGTCAGCAGCGTCCGCCGCAGCCTGCCGGGCGTCCCGTACAGACTTCTGTGCCTGGGCGATCTGCCGGGCACCGTTTCGCTCCGCAGTCGCCAAGGCCTGCTGCGCGCCGGCCATCTGCAGCGCCTTCGACGCACCCTGGCCGGACGCCTGGGCGCCCTTCAAGGACGAGGCTGTGGCAGCGTCCTGGGCCGCCTTCTGCGCCTGGAGGGCGCCAGCAATTCCGACTATGGCGGGAGCCGCGACCGCGGCCAGGGCACCGACGCCGACAGCGGCCGCGACAGCCGCCGAGCCGATGGAGCCGAAACCGGCCGCGAGAACTGGGATGGCAGGAATCGCGGCCAACCCGCCGATGGCCACGCCCAGTTGGAGGACCGCCGACAGAGCCCCGGACGTGTCGACGTCGATGCGGGCTCGCTTCCCGTCGACTCCGTCGATCGCTGCCCGCACCGCGGCGAGTTCACCGAGGGCTGTCGCCGTGTCGGCGCGGACCTGGACGTTGGGGTGGCGGGCGCCGAGCCGGGTCAGCTCGGCTTCGATCAGCTTTATCTCGGCCTTGGCCGCTTCGGCGTCGATATCGATGCCGATCCGTTTGCCGGCCAGGGTCTCCATGCGGACCCGCAGCGCCTGAAGGTCGGCGTCAGCTTCAGTGGTGTCCGCGTCGATGGTGATTTTCGGCAGGGCGCGAAACGCGGCTTCGAGCCGAGTCTTCAGTGCCCGGGAGAATGCGCCACCGGTCTGGTCACCCTGGCGAAGGGCGGATGCACGCGCCGCCGCACCGCCCTGAGTGACTCCGTCGCGGAGAGCGCCGCGGATCTCCGCGACGATGCGGGCCGCAATCTGCTGGCCGATCTGCTGCCCGATCCGGAGACCGATGCCTCCGATCTCCGACTGCATCGCCGGACCAAAGGCGCGGCCAGCAGCGTTACCGGCGTCCTGGCCGGCGCGGGTCGCCGCCGGGACGAGCCCGTCACGCAGGCGCTGATAGATCCCCTGCGTGTTGGGGATGACATCGACCTCGACCGAGCCGACCTGGATCGCCACGGGAGCCTCCTCCCGTGCGCGTCAGGCCGCGCCGCCGCCGTTGATCAGTCTGAACAGGGTTTCCGCGCCGCGGTCCGTGAGGCGACCATCGGCCTTCTTCGGGGCCACGCCCGGCCGCCGCATAGGCTCCGGCCGCTTCGGTTTACGTCCCTTACCGTCGCCGTTCGTGACGACGAGGATGTACTCCAGCTGATGCAGCGAGTCCGTGATCCCGGCGAGGAGCTGCTCGGTCATCGACCACTGGCCCTCATCCGGCCGGCCCTTCCGTGCCTGAGCCTCGTACTCCTCGGGAGTCATGGCGTTCCGCAGGGCGGTCATCGTTGCGGACTCGGGCGGCAGATGCTGGATCAGTACCCGCAACTGCCGCCATGTCATCGTCCCCCGGTGCACGTCGAGGAGGTCCCGCTGGTAGAACCGCCAGAGGTCGGCCTCTACCGCTTCCGCGTGCTCCTCGACGATGCCCGCGGTCCACTGGACTTTCCCACCGACTCGCCCGATCCTTCGCCAGCGGAGTTGATGAACTCACCGAGGTCGTCGTTCGTCGGGTCGAGGTCGAGGTACGCCTCGTAGGAGTCAGGGCTGAGAACGTCCTCCAGGAAGTCGTCCATCTCGTTGGCCTTGAGCTTCCGCATCGACGACTGCCGCCACGCACCCGAAGGCACAATCTGCAGCTTCTCGCCGCACAGTTCGGCGGTCACGTAGTGACCGGCGGCTTCGATCTCCTGCGCCTCGGCAGGGCTCACTTCGGTGGTCTTCTCGGTCATGGGCGCGGGCCTCCAGAATCACGGCGCGGGCAAGGGGTGAAAGGGTGGGCGGGCCGGGCCCGCGCCAGCAGTGATGACCCGCCCACCCAGCTCAGGACGCCGGGTCGACCGGCGTCAGCGGCAACTTGTCGCAGTGGTAGACCGTGTTGCCTTCGGCGTCCGGGTACGTGGTGATCGTCCACTCGAAGCCGGACATCTCGTCCTGCTTGTACGTGACGTCGCTGCGGTCGGAGATCTCGCCCTGCGGCACGTAGAAACCGCGGGCGGACTCGCCATCGAGGACGATGAACCAGAACGCACGCCGGTCCGGAACCGGCGACGCGGTCTCGGCGAACTTCGTGATGCCCTCGCCGTCCGGCATCAGGGCCGCGGCGTCGAGCCGGTAGTGCAGACTCATCACCGACGTGCGGGAGGTCTCCCACATCGTCGCCGAGAACGTGCGCACCGACTTGGTGATCTGGGTACGGAACGGGCTGGTAAGCCCCCAGGGGGTGAACTCCTGCGAGTCCTCGTCCCAGCCATTCACGAGACCGTCGTCACTGATCGCGCCGAGAGCGGCCCACGGATCGGCCGGCTGGTCCAGCGGCGACGTCAGAGCAGGCGTCCCAACCGGGGCCACCCAAGCCCCGCCGTTCGCTCCGACCATCGTGAGATCCGCAGCGCGGGTGATGTTGACCATGAGTTTCTCCAGACATGGAAGAGCCCGCGCACGGGCGGGTACAGGGGTCGGCGCGGGCCCAGGCCCGTCAGGCGACCGGGTGACTATGGACTTGATAGGTGGCCCCGACCCGGCGGAGCGCGGTGTTCTCGTAGGGCCGGACAGCAGGGCGGGTCAGAGCTCGCACCGCCCCGAAGACCGCGGCGGCCGTGGACGATCCGCGCAGGTGCTCCAGGAGCAGCCCGTGCACCGTGGTGGCGAGAGCAATGGCCGTCGCCCTGGTGGCCGCGTAGGTGCTGATGTCGACGAGCGCCCGGTCGAGCCGGAATCCGTCGTCGTCGCCGCCCACCACCTCGACCTGCACGGTCGGCAGCTCGTCGAGGAGGTGGTTGTCGAGCTCGTCGCGGACCACGACATCGGTGCCGAGGCGGGACTGCAGCCAGCCGATGAGCTCCAGCTCAACATCGACCGAGCCGACCGCGGCCATCAGCCCCGGCCTCCGGCCTGAGCGGCCCGCAGCAGTACGTGGTGCGCCCGGACTCGCTCTGTCCCGCACTCCACCCACCGGGCGTAGTACGCGGCGTTCCGGACCGTGGCGGTCGCGCGGTCGCGGCGCCGACCGCCCCGGTCCGTGGACGACACCTCGAAGGATGCCTTGTAGTGGCCCGGGTGCGGATCCCACGCCCCGCCGCCCACCGGGGCGATGGAGACCGCCACCGACTTGATGACGTCCGCGCGGCGCACCATCTCGGCCCGGACCATGGGTGATCTGAGGAGCTGGCCGACACCTTTCTTGGACATCTTGAACTTCGCGGGCATCATGACCACCTCACTCGTTTTGGGGGCGGCATGGACGTCAAGGGCGTGCAGGGATCCATCAGCTTCGACGGCGAATGGATCACCATCACGAAGAAGGAAGTCGGCCAGGAACAGAGGCAGTCCAGGATCCGAGCCGCGGACGTCACCGGAACCAGGCTCAAGCCGGCAACCAGGCTGTTCCACGGCTACGTGCAGTTCGTGCTCCCCGGGAGCGCGCCTGCCGACGAGTCGAAGAGCCTGCTTACCGGCGGCCGGCCGCACCAGTCCGACCCGCACAGCCTGTCGATCCGGCACAGCGCCAACGACGCCGCCGCGAAACTCGTGGCCGCGGTCGAGCACGCCAGGCCTACCCCGTAACGCGGTCCGCAGCGAACTGGACCGGGCCGCGGGTGCCCGTGAACGGAGACCGATGCCAGTCCCCCGGCTCCCCGGTCACCTCGCACACCTGGCCGCGGATCCGGAACTGGTCCGTCGTGAGGACGTCTGTGTCCGGCGGCGCGTACACGGTGAACCCGACGATGACCGTGTCCCTCGCCTGTTGCTCGCTCCCGCCGACCTGTGGTGTCTCCGCGCGCGGGGCCACCACGCAGCCGGGAATGGACGTCTCGACGAGCGGCCCAGGGATCGGTTGCCCGCGCCCGTCACGACCCGGCGATGGGCCCCGGCGGAGGCGGACGATTGTCTCCCCATACGGGTACGGGGCGGGCACTCACACCCACCCCCAACCCGGCTCGTACTCCAGGCCGGGCCCGACCTCCACATCGATCGGCCATGTCGGCGACGGATCAGCGGTGCCCGGCGTCGGATCGACAGTGAACGCGCCGCCGCGGCCAGCCAACGACTTGAGCGCCGCCTTGTCGGCCTTCGTCAGGTACAGGCCACCCGACCCAGTCGGCCGCTGGACCGACATCGGGCCGATCGTCTCGTAGGACACCTGCTGCGGATTGACGTAGGCGCGCCCGGCCACCGACAGAACGACCGCAGTCGCCTGATCCGGCAAGGGCTTGACGACCGTCTCGCACAGCGCGATCGCCTGCTGAATCAGCAGATCAGCGCGGTCGCCATCGATCTCAGGCAGCCCGAGATACAGCCCCAGCTGCTCGGCGGTTGGTGCCACGAACGCCACGGCTGCCTCCCAGATCTTCAATCGCATCGCACCAGGCAGTCAGCTCGGCCGTCGGATTGAGTGCCTTCGAGCGGGCCTTGGCCCGCTTCGATGCCGCCCGCCACTCGGTCGGCTTCAGCAGCCGCTCCAGAGTCACCAGCCAGGCATCCAGGTCATCCCGGTCGGCGAAGATCCCGGCCTCGCCGAGCGACTCGCACAAGCCGGGCGTCGGATGAGCCGTCACAGGGATGCCCGACGCCATGGCTTCCACCCCCGTGCGGCCCCACGACTCATACCGGGACGGCATTAGTAGCACCCGCGTCCGTGAGTACACCCGCTCCGCCATCTCATCGCCCGGCACGTGGCCGATGTATTCCAAGTTCGGCAGCGGCGCCGGCGGTTCCACCTGCACCCCGTAGGCGCCGCGCACGCCGAGGAACTTCTGGTGCGGCATGCGGGCCGCAATCCGCCAGAACAGATCGCCGCCCTTGTCCTCGTTGCAGTTGATCAGGGTGATGCAGTCGCCGGGCGCGGCAAGGTAGTCACCGGCGAAGACAGGCGGCCGCACGATCAGGCTCGACGCCGGACGGATCGCCTCAGGAACCTCTGCGAAATAGAGCTCGGCTTCGCGTTCCATCCAGTCCGAGTTGTAGACCGCAAGCGCAGTGCCGCCCGCCGCCATGTGCCGGAACGATGGCCGGTGCGTGTTGTGCACCACCGCCACGAACGGTCGGCTGAATCCCCGCGCGAGCGCGGACGTTGCCGGGACGTTCTCCAGATGCGACACGAGCACGTTGGCCTTGCGTGCCGCCTCGCCGAAGTCGACCCGGGCCGCCATCGGCACGACGCGGACGCCCTCGTAGTCATACACCTCGCGGTCGTCCGTGTACCTCGACAGCCACACGGACACGTCGTGACCGCGATCCACCAGGGGACGCAACATCGACACGAGCATGTGCTCCGCCCCCGCGTTGTGCCGCGGGGGCATCGCGTGGACGCGGGCGACGATCCGGAGGGGCTTGGCCGCCCTGCCCGGCGCGGAGACCGGGCGGCCCGCCATCAGGAACCCGCCGGGGCGCCGACGAACTTGACGAACGCCTCCGGGTCGCCGAGCACGAAGCCGTAGTAGGCCTCCGCGAGCAGCAACACCAGGTTCTCCTGGAACGCCGAGTGGACGCCGCCGTCCTCGTCGATGTACGTCGCCTCACGGCTGATCTTCACCGTGATATCCATGCCGACGCCGAACGCCGTCTGCGACCAGTCGCCACCGATCGCCCGCAAACCCGTGTCCGTCGACGTCGACTGGCGGCGCACCTTGCCCGACACCGACCGCGAGTACGCGATCGGCTCGCCGACCAGAGTGCCCGCCAGAGCCGCGCCGGTGCCCGGCACCGTGGTATCTACCAGGATCGGCCGGCCCGTGGTGTCGGTCGCGCCGAGAAGCTTCGGCTTCAGGCGGTGGTCGGCGACGGTACCGGTGTAGTCCCAGTCATCGTCGACGATCTGCTCCATGCCGTCGACGACGTCCTTCCAGATGCCGCCGGTGGCCTGCGAAGCTGTGCCGAGAGCAACCGACTTCGAGGTCATCGCCAGATAGTCGGCAAAGGGGCCGGTCGCACCCTTCATCGTCTTGCCATGGATCGTGGCCCGGTCAAATGCCCGGGAGAACGCCGTCGGGAGATCCTGCTGCAGCTGCGTCCAGAGACCAGCGGCATTCGACTGCACGACCTCCATTGCCACAGGGATAAGAACGGCGATCTTCTTGCCGGACATCTGCTTGATGTCGACCCCGCCGGTACCCAGCGGCTTCCGGCCGGCCTGGTCAACCCAGTCGGCCGTCGGAACATCCAGCGGCACAGGCACCGCCGTGTTCGCCGACATGCTGAGCGGCACCCGGCGGGCGAGGCTCATGACTGCGCTGGACTCTACCGACTTCTCAAAGATCGGTCCGGTCAGCGTGGGCGGGAGGAACGTCGCATCGACATCACTCAGCTTGATGGGGGCTGTTGCAACCATGGAGGACTACCTCTCTCAGTGGCCCGTCAGGGCCCTATGCATGAGTCCGGCGAAGATGTCGCCTGGATCGGAAGATGTGCGATTGCCATTGCCCGAGGAACCCTGCGTGCGGTCCGGCCGGGGCGAGCGCGGGCCCTCGTCCGGTCGCGCCCAGTGCGGCTTCCGCTTCAGCAGGTCGGCGAGGTCGCGTTTGATGGCTTCGGAGTCGATGGCGCCGTCGTCGTCCACATAGGCGGCGAGATCGAGGGCACCCGCAGCGTCCTCCGGATCTGCAAAGTCCTTCGCAGCCAGCGCCTCGACCTTCGAGGCAACCGCCGTCCGGACTGCCTTTACGGCACGCCCCTGTGCGGCCGTGAGCTGCTCACCAAGACGCTCGGCCTCCGACTTCTGTGCGTCCTCTAGCTCCTGCGCCCTCTTGGCGAGGGGCTCAAGCTCCTTGGCCTTCGTCCGGTACGAGGCGGACTCCTTGCGGAGCTTCTCGATCTCCTTGCGCGCCGCCTCCGGATCGGACCACGGGTCCGCCCTGGTGACCTCCGCCTTCGGAGCGGTCTCGGTCTCCTCCGGCTGCTGCTCTACCTGCTCGGTCTCGGTCTCTTCGGGCATGACTTGGTCGCCCTCCTGGGGCTGAGAAAGGCCACCTCCAGGGCGGCCGTGGGATTACAGAGCGGGCAGATGCCCGTGATCGGCGAGAGCCTGGCGGAACCGCCTCAGCTGGTCGCCTGAGTGAGGCGCCGCGAACTCGCGGTACAGCCGCTCCCACTCACGTGCGTGATCGGACAGCTCGAACCGCTGCCCCCGGAACACCGGGACGACGCCGCAATGGCATCCGTCGTGCGACCGGGAGTTCGCCGTTTCCTGCTTGTAGACCGCGCCGCGGGTCGCAAGGAGTTTGCAGAACGCGCACGCTCCGAGCGATGCCGCGCGAGCCCACGCGGTGGCCTGCCGATCCTGGCGCACCGCCTCCCGGACCGTGCCCCTGCCTTGGTCGGTGACCAGCTTCTGCACGACTGCCTCGGCCTTCTTCTCGGCCTGGTCGAGGCGGGCCCATAGCGGCTCGCGCTGGGCGTCTGTGGTCGCGGGATTGTCCGTATCCCGCTCCCAGATGTCCTTGGTCGCCCACCGCAGGCTGGTGTCGACCTGCTCGTCCGGTGGCGGATCCAGCAACGGAACCGTGAACCGGCCCGTCACCGCAGCCGCCACACGCTCAGCCTCGTAGTAGTCCGCCGCCAGCGACGCCGACGCCGACCCGTACTGGTCGACCAGCGCCCTTACAGCAAGGATCCAGTCAGGCACCGAGGCCTGCAGCCTCGACGGGATGATGAGCCGCCGAAGACTGCGCATGTCGCGCGTCAGCATCCGGGTCAGGCCCTGCTGTGCCCGACGATGCCCGTCCGCTGCGGCGCCGCCGTCAGAGACCCTCGTCGCCACCGCCGGCCTCCGGGTCCGCAGCAGGCTGCACATCGCCGCCTGCCGCCGTCAAAGAGGCCAAGAGCTGCCGCCCCTGAGCCCGCCGCCGCTCGGCCGACACTCGCTGTCGCTGGTCCTCGGTGAGGCCGGCCATCTCTAGCGCCACATCGCTGTCAGCGGGAAGGAGCCCAGCTTGGACCATCTTGACCGCGGCATCCGTCTGGGCGGCCAGCGTCGGTGTCGCCGGATTCCGCCACACCGCCTCGATCCGGCGCGACTTGTCCGGCGGGGTGCCGTCACGCACCCACAGAGCCAGCCGCATCGCCTCACGATGCGTCGCCCCGAAGCGCCGTATTCGCCGCTCGGCCTTCTTCACCAGCATCCCCTCCGAGCTGCGGATCGCGTCCGCGCTCGCCGGGTTGTCGCTGGTGTAGCCCAGCATGTGCGGCGGCAGCCCCAGCTGCGTCGCCATGATCCGGGCGTACAGGTCGATGATTTTGGTCTGGCCAGACGGGTCATGGGCCGTGAACTGGCCGACGGTCGGTACCGCTCCGTCCTCGTCCCGCTCCAGCGCCAGCACACGGCCGATGTACGTCTCCCAGGCCGACTTGGCGTTGCCCTCCGCGTCCTGGAAAGCTGACTCCGACGCGCCGAGGATGTACCGCTGCGGCGCCCCGAAGAACTCCGCAGCCACCTCCATGCCCATCAGACGGCGGCAGGCCGCATCCGTGATGGACATGACCTCGGGCGTGATCTCGCTCTTACCGACCCGGTCTGCGGTGCGCTGGCGGTTCGCCATCCGCAGAGCCAACACCCTGCCGAGCTTGTGCTCGTCCCGGTCGATGACCTCCCAGCCGCCGTCGACCTCGACTGCCTGGATGGTCTGGTCGGGCAGATAGAGGGTGACGAGGCGATCGTCCGGCGCGAGGCCGTAGTCGAGTCGGTCAGCCTGGCATTCCCGCAGGGCGGACCGCGGCTCACGGCGCCGTGCATCCCAGTCCAGCGTCATGTCCAGAGGGGACTCGAACGTCACCAATGGCGGCGCGTCCCCGCCATCGCTTGACCCGGCGACCACGTACTCACGGCCGTAGGTCAGCGCGTCCAGATGCGCGAGCGATGCCTCGTCGAGCCAGTCGTTCGCCTCCACGATCTCGTCCAGGTCCGAGGAGTCCGATCCGTCGGCCCAGCGGAAGGCCTCCAGGTCCAGTCGCTGCTCCAGCGCCTCGACGCCGATCCGCGGCCAGCCGATGACCGTGTGCAAGCCCTTCAGCTGTGGCGGGATCGAGATGCCCAGGTCTCGCACCAGTTGCTCGCCGTTGAAGTACGCGTCGAACAGTTCCAGCTTGAATCGCTGCGACAGCAGATCGGACCGCAGCATCGTCAGGATCTGCCGCTCATCGTCCGACAGTCCGATCAGGGGCAGCGTGGGATTCGTCATCGCAGCACCACCACCCGCCCCTTGCCGCGCGCCGCCGACCGCTTCGACCACGCCGTTGAGTTCATGACCATGCGCCGGAGCATCCGGGCCCCGATTGCGCACACGGCAAGGTCGACCTTCCGGGCCGACTCGCGGTGCTCCTTACCGATCGTGTAGCCCCACGCATTCGTGCGGCGCCGTGCGTTCGCGATGTGCTGCCGGAGCACCTTGTGGCCGTCGTGCGTGAGCTGGCGCTCCAAAACGTCCCGGTAGAACCGGTCGACAGCCTCCGTGAATGTCTGCTGACGGCGCCGGTCGCGCATGTCCCACATGACAGCGTGCTGGCCGTGGCCACTCGCTACGGCCTTCAGCTTCAGGCGGCGGCCGTACCGCTGGGCCCAGGCGTCGATGTAGCCGTCCCAGTACCGTTCCCCGTCCGCCTCGTCGAACCCGGAGCCCGGGTCGGCGAAGAACGCGATCGGCTTGTACGTGGCGAATGCCAGATCCACCGTCCCGTCAACCTCCTCGCGCGGCACCCTCCAGGGCACGCCCTCCGGCCAGTTCGCTGGCCGCTGCCAGACCCCGATCGTCTGCACTTGGCCGTCCGACAGCCGACAGGCCACCAGGCCCGTCGCGTCGTCCGACTTCGAACCGTCGAAGAACAGCACTAGCTGGTCCCCCGGCTGGAGTTCGATCCCCTCGTGCGGACAGGCGTCCCACTCGTAAGGCGCCAGGTAGGCGTCTTCGGCCGCGGTGATCTGGTTGAACCAGAAGCGACGGGACCGGCTCGGCGGGTTCCGGACGTCGAGGATCGACGCCTTCAACCGATCGATGTCCAACCACGTCGAGTCGCCGCGCACGGCGCGCAAGGTCGGCGCAATCCACGCTTCTGTGAGCTTGGCTTCGGCCGGAGCCTCCAGGCTGTCGTAGAACAGGCCCGTGTCAGCGCTGCGGCCGGCCTCGGCCGACTCGAACGCCTCCCTGGTCCGCTCCGCCACCGAGTCCTCGCCGGGCTCGTAGGCGTTCGTGTTCGCCAGCGTGCGGGACTGCCCGTCCGCCGACTTCGTCGCGTTGCGCTCGATGACCGCGGCCATTTCGTGCCCGCCATTCGCTGACAGCCAGTGGTGCGTCTCCCCCAAGTTCACCGCCGTCGGGCGGCCGCCCTCCAGCGCGCGGGGCGAGCTCGTGACGGCCTCGATCCGGGCCCGCCCCTTGTCGGCGTAGATGATCTCCTTGCCGAGATCGATCCGGTACTCCTCGATCGCCCGCTTCGTCAGGATCGACGGAAACAAGGTCATCGTGTTCCGGGTCTGGTCCTGCGACACAGCCGCGATCTGCACCCACGCCGCCGGGTGCTGCTGCCCCAATGGCTGCCCGGCCGGGACGCCCCACTCGTTGCCCTCGTCGGCCACCTCGTCGAAACGGCAGGGGCCGACGAACTCGAAGGTCGACCAGGTTGCGATGAGCGGGTCCTTGCCCCAGCCCTTCAGGCGCTGAATCACACCATCACGCCACAGGAACCGGTTCGTGACCGGATCCATCGCGTACCACCACAGCGTCAGCCGCGCCTGCTCTGGCGTGTACCGCCACGGTGCCCCGACGTAGTGCTGCAGGTACGTGGACGTCCACGCCAGCGCGTGCCAGCCCAGCGTGTACTCCGGGAGCACGAACCGGCTGTCCGCCCCGCGGCGCCACGTCGGGCCCAGGACGAACGGAGTGACGACCTCGGGGACTCCCTCGTCAGCCACCGATGCGGGACTGGTAGTCGGCGATCGCCGTCACGGAGGCGGGCACCTTCGTGGCCGGCTGCCTCCGCTCCAGCTCGATCCGTGCGCGGCGGCGGTCGCCCTCCGTCGTCAGCAGCGACGCCATGACGCTGTTCAGCGCGGCAACGTACTGCCCGTTCGGCGGCCGATCCGACTTCAGGCCCCGCGACATCAGCTCCGCCGCATACCGGGCCATCGCCCAGTCCGACGGCTGATAGAACGCGGCCTGACCAGACTCGCGCAGCGAGAGGTACCAGTCGGTCGCAATCTCATGCCAGTTGCCATCCGGCTCCGGCAGGTCAGGCAGATCGGCTGGCGCTCCCGACAGGGCCTTGGCCAGGTCCGGGCCATCGACCTTGTTGGCGCGGCGCCGCTCCTCGCTCCGCTTGGGGATGGGTCCACGAGTGCCCATGACGACCTCCAGGGTCAAGGTGCGCCACCAGGGCGCACGGGGCAGATGACATAAGCCGCGCCAGCCGCCTCCAGGGCGGACGGCGAGCGGGGGGAAGGGGCCTAGGAAACCCGTAGCGATTCCCGGGTGCTATACGGCCCCGATGGCTGTGATCACGGGGAGGGGGATATCCCCCCGGGTCCGGGCCGGCCGAGCAGCCGGCCGCGAGTCTCAGGGATCGCTGTGGGTCCAGGAATGGGCCCAGACGTCGGTGTAGTCGGACTCGACCCGGATCATGAGGTGATCGCATGTACTGGTCGCGGTGCGCATCCGCGTGACGATCGGGATGAGCAGGTCGCACTCGGGACACTGGACATGCAGTGTGCTGGTCGCGCTCACCCATCGACCTCCTCCGTGCCGGCCGACCGCGGCCTGCCTCCTGGCCTTGTGGGTCAGCCCTCTGCCCGCTCGTCGTCAGGCTCGTTGATGCGGGTGATGGTCGCTCCTGCATGTGAGGGCACAGCAAGGCACACACCGTGCTGGTCATCCAGTACGGCCCACCCCTGTGCGAGCCTGAGTTCCAGGCGCGCGTCTTCGACGAGGATGTCCTCGCCTTGACCTTTGGGGTAGGTGATCAGGTAGCGGGGCATGGCCTACTCCTTGATCCCTGGGTGTTGTTCGGCCGGCCGTTTCCGCGTGGGGTAGCCCTTGGCCTTCGCCGCCGCTGCACCTTCGCGTGCACTCTTCTGGTCATGGCACAGTCCACAAACGCCCTGCAACCCGGCTTCGCTGTGGTCATCGCGCATGGCGACGATGTGGTCGCAGAACGCGGATGGTCGGACGTCGCAGATCTTGCAGATGGGATCGCGTTCAAGAATGCGGGCCCGGATTTTTCGCCACCCGGGCGGGAGTCTTTTCACCCGGCCGGAGTTCTTCCAGCCCCCACTCACTTGAGAAACGCCCGCGCCTCCGCTTGGGCCTGGGCCACTTCGGCCAGGACCTGCTCGCGGAAGCCGGCGAGGTCAGGTTCAACGCGGATCCGGACGACGTTGCCGTCGGCCGCCTCGGTCAGGGTGACCTCGTTCCCAGGAATGTCGATGATCTCGGGGGTGACGATCGCGGCGCGAGCGCCGACTCTATTGGCGATGTCCTGCCAGTAGTCACGCCACGGTGTGTCGACTCCGAGGGCGATGCGTTGCGGTGCGGTCTGGTCGATGACGAGCACGAACGGCGTCTCTTCTTCGCCGTTCTCTCGGTAGACGGTGGGAAGTTCGAGGATCTGCAGGCGGGCCATGGCGCGGGCTCCTAGCTCTCGCTGTGCGGCGGGGGTGTTCAGGGGCGCCGGCTCCACCACCACACGCCGAGCGTGTTGCCGTACTCGTACTCGACTCGGCCGCCGAGGGCGGTCAGGACCTGCCACATGTCGTCCGCATCCCACTGGTGGATGTGGGCTTCGTGCGAGTTGCCGTCGACCTCACCCTGTACGGACTCGACGATCGGCACGGACACGAGGATGTGCCACGCGCCGGCCTGCTCGATCCGCCGCAGCAGAGCGACGGCGTCTTCGCGCGGCATGTGCTCCAGGATGTCGCCGCAGATGACGAGGTCCCGGTGGAAGAAGTGCGCCTCGGACTCACGCGCGTCCTCGACGTGGATCTCGTCGTACATGCTGCGCGTCTTCGTCGACTTCAGCTTGTACTTGGCCACGTAGGGCTTGTGGATCTCGATGGCGGTCCACCAGACGCCCTTGTGGGCTGGCCGGAAGAGCCGTGCGTAGGTGCCGTCTCCAGGTCCGATGTCGCACACGGTACTCGGCAGGTACCGCTCGAACCGCGCGAGGGACCAGCCCTTGCCCTCGGCGTCGCTGGTCGGCATGACGTCCTCCTGGATCACGTTGCTGTCCCGCCGCCGGTCCCTCTGTCACGGCTGGCGGGGCGGTCTGGGGTCAGGCAGCACGGGCACCTTCAGGTAGTGCTGGCGGGTCGCCGAGGGTGACCTCACCAGTCCAGTCGTCGACGGTCTTACGGGGCAGTTGGGCAAGGTTGTAGCGGACGGCCTTGCCGGTTCCGTACCGGGCGATGCGGCCTTCGGATGCCCAGCGCCAGATCGTGCCGACCGGCCGGCCCGTGTAGTAGGCGGCGTCGGTGGCGGTGACGAGTACCAGAGGCACGCTGACCTCCTCGTAAAACGGCGAAGGGCCGCCCAGAATGGGTGGCCCTTGCGACAGAAGTTCTATTGGGACAGATCATCACTTCGGTGTGCGTCGCGTGTCAAGCGGGACAGGCGGTTTGGCTGCATTCCTGACGCTCCGTCCGCCAGACTGGCGTCATGTCGACGGTCTTCATGGTGCAGGCGGATTCCCAGGAGGAATGTGCCGCCGAACTGGCCCGCATGTGTGTCGCATTCAGCCTGCGGCCACTCCTGCCGCCGACGCGCAGCACGGGGACGGAGCGGTGGCTGGCGAGGGCCACAGCGAAAGCCCCGGCTGATGAGGTCTGGGGCCCTGCCGCGCAGTGAAGTTCTATGACGCTGAACTGTCGGTGGGTCCTATCGCGGGTGGAGTCCGCCGTCGGCGGAGAACCATCAGGATGGCCGCAGCCCAGAGCAGCGCTCCCAGCGCCGCGCCCCCCGCACCCACCGTTCTGACGGTCTCCCATGCCGCGCTCTCCACAAGTCGGCAGTCCGGGGCACATTCCCACGTTCGAGCACCATCTGTCCTCGCAACCCCAAGAGTGGCCGACCCGAGCAGGAACAGGGCGATGCCTGACCAGAACATCCAGCGGGCGGCTGCCTCGTACCCGCGCGAGTGAGTATCGACCACGCGACCACAGTCCCAGCCACCCGGTCAGCAGGCAACGGTGCGGGACATTACTGAACCCCGGACCGTGAAGTCCGGGGCCCAGCCGTGCGGTGAGCGGTCAGCCGTCCGTCAGCAGCGCCCCATCGGGGTCTCCTATCGGGGGGCCTGCTGGTTGTTGGTCTTGGCCCACACGCCGCGGGTCTGGGTGTGGGTGCTGCGATGGTCCTGGGTGACGGGCTCGTTGTAGTGGTGGTGGTGCGTGGGCGGCGCGGACTCGACGGCGGCTTTGGCTCGCCCGACGAGGCGGCCCAGCGCGAGGACGAGCGCAGTAGGAGCGCCGACGACGATGGCGCACACGACGGGGTCCGCGCTCCCGGATGCCACCATCACGAGCGACGCGGTACCGCCGACGAGTGCGGTCGTGACTCCCCCAGACAGCATCAACGCGCTGGCATCCGTGGCCCGCTGGCTCATCGGGGGCCGGCCGGGCTGGGGTACCGGCGCCGCGGTGCCGACGGCAGGGAGCGGAGTGTCATCGCGGTAGGACGTGGCCTGTTGGGCCGCCAGTGCCTCGTTGACGGCACTGATGAGCTTCTGGGCTTGGTCGTTGGCGGACTCGGCGGGCTTGTCAGAGGTGGTCTGCCCGGCCTGGGTCTGCTGCTGGTACGGCTCGGGCAGCGACATGACGATTGGTCTCCTTTAGGCGTTGCGGAAGGTGTCGAGGATGCGAAGCTCAGCGGCGGGAACAGGCACGACGAGCCAGTAGGGGTCGTTCGGTGTGCCAACCGCCCAAGTCCCATGACCATTGAGGCGGGCTAGCTGGGCTTCAGTCAGTCCACACCCGCAGTGATCAGAGACGATCGTGAAAAAGTGGGATCCCCAGCGTCCGTCGGTTCCATCGTGGTCGATACGGATTGCTTGTCGCGCTTCGGCGGGGGTAGACGCGACCGCGAGGGGCGCCCGCCTTTTAACGATCAGGTATGCGGTGGATTCTTCAGTTGCGTCGGGCTCGATCACGTCCGCGTGATCAGTAGGGTCGGCGTGACGAGCAAGCTTCGGGATCAGGCTGAGCAGGCGCATTCATCTCCTCGGCTGGCTAGGCGATTCGGAAGGTGCCGACGCGGCGGGTCTCAATGAGCTGTCCGGCGTCGACCAGTTCGGTGATGTGCTCGGCGATCCAGGTGCGGGAGCGTCCGATGCGTGGGGCGGCCTGGGCGAGGTCCGCGGTCGTGATGTGGGTCTGTCCGGCGGCCACGAGTTCAGCGAGGAGCCCTGCGATGACCCGGGCGGCGCGTTCCGGAGTCGAGTAGCCGGGCCGGTTCTCGGCGAGGTCGTCCCGCAGGAAGTCCAGGAGCCGCTTCTGCTGCCGGGCGGTGATGCTGTTGGTGGATGCGAAG
Source organism: Streptomyces sp. NPDC007164 (assembly GCF_040634135.1). Taxonomy (NCBI): domain Bacteria; kingdom Bacillati; phylum Actinomycetota; class Actinomycetes; order Kitasatosporales; family Streptomycetaceae; genus Streptomyces; species Streptomyces sp. NPDC007164. Next base: position 10,987 of record NZ_JBEYFB010000054.1, on the reverse strand, counting down.
GCCCAGTCGGGCGGGTAGCGGATTTCGAGGCGTGCGACGGCGGGTTCGGGGTCGTTGTCGACGGTGGTCCAGGTCCGGAAGGCTGCGGCTAAGACCTTGGCTCGCGAGCCGTCCGTTTCGGGCGATTTCATCGGTTTGTCTCCAGTGTCAGATTGAGGTGTCACCCGGAGGGCGGTCACGCGCGCGCACGCGCATGACCTATAGAGATCGGCCCTCCGGAGGGGGCCTGACACCCGAAACTGACTCTTGATCATGCATTTTGGGGTGTCAGCCGGTGTCACCGCAGGTCAGAGGGGGTGTCAGCGCTGACACCCCCGGTGTCAGACCTCGGCCATTTCCGGGTACAGCAGCCGGTAGACGCCCGCCTGATCGGTTTCTGACAGGTGAATCCCGGCATCTGACAGGTCCCCGAGGGCTTCTGACACCCACGCACGGGACCTTCCGATGCGCTCCCCCTTGCCGAACGGCCCAAAGTCCTTCGGCCCGATGAACTCGCGCTCCTCGGCGCGGAACTCTCCGAGCATGGCCATCAGCGAGTCCATGCCGGCCTCCGGCGTCTGCTCACGCACCGCAGCCTGCTGCTGCCCGAATGACCACGTCTCCCCCACGGCCGGGATCTCCTGCTCTGCGTCCACGTCGGGTACGAACCCGTCGTCGTCGGGGTCGTCGCCAACCATGGCCTCGATCTCCCGGTCGACTTGCTTCTCGATCAACGCCTTCTCGGCGGCTTCAGTCTCGTCCTTCGACATGACGATGGTCTCCTGTCCGGTGGTGTCATTGCTGGCCGGTGCGGCGTCAGCGTCGTACCGGGTCCGGTTGGCATATGCCTCACCGGCAGCGGCGGCAGTAATTGGGTCGACATCGGCGCGCGTTGTGACTGCGAGCGTCCCGCTGATCTGGTCGTCGTCGATCATGTAGGTGCGCAGCGGGACGGCGTAGCGCTCCTCCTCCACGCCGGGGGCCACGAGGTAGGCGTATCCGGGTTTGCGGTTCTCCCATGCTTCGGGGCGAGCACCGGCGTCGCGCACATCGTCGGGCAGTGCCATGTCGGCGGTGGTGGAGCCCTTGACGCCGAAGCACAGCACACCGCCAAGCTGCTCGCGAACGTCCGTCGGCATCGAGGTAGAGGAAGGTCGCTGAAGGCTGATGATGACGCTGATTCCGGCGGATCGAGCCTCCATGACGAGGCCTTCCATCTCGGTGCCGTTCCGGAAGAACTTCGCGGCTTCCTCGATCCACACGATCATGTACGGCATGCCGAGCTTTTCGAAGGCGGCGGGAGTCCAGTTCTTGAAGCCGTGCTGGCCAAGGGTGTTGGCGCGGGCGGTGATGACCTGCGACAGGGCGTCGATCATGTTGTTGCCGCCCGCCTCCGTCATCTCCACCCAGTCCATGTAGGGCAGGAACGCCGCGAACGTTTGCATGCCCTTCGACGGGTCGACGCCCCACACGATGACATCAGGCTTCGTCAGAACCTCGGTCATGGCGACGGAGATGCCCGTGGACTTCGCGGAGCCGTTCATCCCAGCGGCCAGGAAATGGGTGCCATTGCGCTTGGTCTGATCGTCGTAGGGGAACCACAGGACAGCCTCCTGACCGTCCTCGTAGATGCCGATGGCGATCGGATCCGTGATGCTGCCGCCAGGGTTGGACGGGCCGGGCCAGACCACACTGGTCTTCAGCATGTCTTGGGGGACGATCACGAGGTTGGTGTGATCGGCTCGCTCAGGGTCGGGCTGGAGACGTGCGCTCGTGGGAGCGATGCCCAACTCGACGGCGATCTCCTTGAGCCGGTTGCCGAGTTCGTCATTGGTGATGCCGTCCAGCTTGAGCGGCGCTGTGACCTTGTTCGGCTCGACCTTCGGCTGGCCGCGCAGTGCAGCCTTAGCGTTGCCGATGGACTTCACGAGGATGCCCGTTTCGACCGCGCCGCCTTCCTTCTGCGGGTCGACGTTGACGCGCAGCGCCTGTCGAATGTTCCACGACCCGGCGGCCACGGCCCCGCCGATGACGAGCACGGACGCCATGGCGGGCTCGACCGGTCCCGTGACCGTGCCGATGACGAGGTACGTGGTACCGAGCGCGGTGGACAGGGTGGCGTGGATTCGGCGGCCGGTCTTGGTGCCCTCCCCCGCCCACCACGTGGCGGCGGTCAGTACGCCGGCTGCGACGGTGAGGCCGATCGCGGCGGGTACGGAGTCGCCCCAGTAGTGGTGGGCGGCGAAGGTGGCGGGGACCTCGGCGGCGACAGCCAGCCAGGGCCTCATGCGGGGGTGCTTGGTGGCCTTCCACAGGTCGGCCTTCGGGCTGTCAGCCACGGGATGTGCTCCTGTTCTGGGTGGGTGTGGGAGTTCAGCTCTGTCGGGCGGCGTGCTTGTCGGCTGTCTGCTGAATGAGGTCGGTGAGGTCGAACTCGATCGCGAGGTGGATCTGCGTGGCGCGCTCAATGTCCTTGCGGGCGCTGAAGCTGGCGGGCTCCAGGGCCAGCGTCTGGGCTTCGAGCTGCTTCGACGCCGCGTCGAGGAGGTTGATGGCCTCCGCGATGGTGGTGGCGGTCCATGTCTGCTTCATGGGGGTTCTCCTTGTCAGTGGTGGTTGCGTGGGTGGCGTCAGCGCCAGCCGAAGGGCTGGCGGGCCTTCGGCTGGGCTCGGCGGCCCTTGCCGATCGTCCGGAGCTCGGACTCGAATTCCCGCTCGAACGTCCCGTAGAGGCTGGCGAAGTACTTCTGCTGCGCCTTCTGTGCGGCAGCAGACTTCTTCAGCCACCGGGTGACCCGGCGGGCGCGGGCGCGGGATCCGCTACGGCTCCCGGACGTGTCGGGGATGGTGCGGAGGACGGCCTCCAGGTGGTCGGCGTCCATGGCCATCTCGGTGGCGAGGTTCCGGGCCTTCTTCCGGTAGTGCTCGCAGTACGCGCGGATGTCCTCGTTCGACATGAAGTCCGACCCGGGGACTGCTCCGCCCGCCTTCCCGACTCCGGCCGGCCCGACGGTGCCGCCACCGTTACCGTTCTGGTCACCGCCACCTCCGATGTTCACGGTGACCGGCGGGACGAGTGAACTGCCCAGCCCGCCGACGAAACCGCCGGCCGCGGCCCCCGCCGCACCTGCGACCCGCGCACCGCGACCCGGCCCCGTCGGCCCCGACGGCTGCGCCGGAGCCTGACGGCCCTCCGACCGCGCCGGCTGCGGCCCGGGGAACGACGGCTCGCCGCCGCCCTGCGCGTGCTGGCGGGGGACACCCCGCCCGGTCTCGTCATCGGCCCAGTTGTAAACGCTGCTGCTCACTTGTCGTCCTCCAGGATCTCGTCGTCGTCACGGGCCATCTCGGCCCGCTCGGTCAGCTCGTGCGGTCAGGTGTTGTCGGCGGCGCGCTTGGCGGTGATGGCGGCCTGCTTGCGGGCCGCATTCACGTACTTCGCGGTGTCGCCAGGGCGTCGCTTTCCGGGGCGCGCGGGAGGGTTGTAGACGCGGCGGCCCTTCGAGGGGGGCATTTGCGATGCACGCTGCGCGTTTGCGGTCTTGTTGAGGGCGTTGACGGGCTTCTTTTGGCGGGCCGCTTCGACCCTCATCTCGGCTGCGTTCCGCATGCGGAGAACCTCCGCAGATTCACCTGGCAGGGCGCCGTCGACGTCGAGCTTGGCGCGCTTCCAGATGGACTCGGTGATGGTCTGCTCGCCGAGGTCGGCGGCCAGCCGCTTGGCGTGGCGGTAGACCTCCGGGAACTCTTCGGCGCGGAGCTTGTCGAGACCCTCGGCCGACTCCCGCGCAGCCTTCTCGCGGTATGCCTGGCGCTCCGCGTCACGCTTCTCCGCAGCTGCCTGCTCTTCGGCCTCGGCCTTCGCGGCCTTCTTCAGCGCCTTCCGCTCCCGGCGGGTCAGCACCCCATCGCGCTTGCGGATGCGGCCGTTCTCGTGGAGGTCCCACACGCCGGGGCCGGCGAGAGACGCGAACGCGGTGCCCATTGCGGTGGCGGGGTCGAACGCGGCAAGACCGTGCCAGAGGTTGATTCCTGCGGCGATGAAGGCGAGCAGCCAGGCGATCAGCCGGTAGTGCCAGGACGGCCGCCCGTTGGCCACCGCTGAGGCGGCGCCTTTCTGTACGACCCAGGCGCCGCCTTCGAGCATCACCGGTGCGACCATCAGCCACAGGGCGCGCGGGTTGTAGAACGCGGCGATCTGGACAGGCATCGCAACGACGGCGCAGACGCGGTAGAACCACAGGGCGTAGGAGCGCCACTTGTCGTCGGCGACCGCAACCTCTTTGGCTACGACTGCCGCAGCCTCCTGGTCCTCCCTTTCTGCCTGCCGGGCCTTCGCCGTGGCCCGGTTGGCTTCCTCGCGCTTCCGGTTGGACTCGGCGATCCGGGCGTCGCGGGCGGCCTGCTCCTCAGCGGCACGTGCCGCGGCCTTGTCGTTGGCGAGCTTGAGCTTGCGGGCTTCCTCGCCCGCCTTGATCTTCAGGGCGTCGGCTTCGGCCTCGGCCTTGATGCGCTGCTCCTCCGCCTCTGCGTATACCCGTGTGCGGATCGCGTCGGCTTCGGCCTGGGCGACGAGGTCAACGGCGGGGGCAGTCAGTTCGGGCTGGGGTTCCGGGGCTAGCTCGACGACCGGCTGTTCGACCGACGGGACATTGAACGCGCTCCGCCAGTCCCGGATAACGGGTACGGCGGTACGGTCGTGGCCGTTCACCTGGGGCGGGCTGGTCGTCACGGTGCTGGTCCTTTCGGTTCAGGCGGTGGGGGTGGGCTGGCTCTTGAGCCAGTTCTCGATGTCGCGGGCAAGACCGCCGTCGTCGCCGGGGTCGTCCGGTTCGGTGTCGTCGTCGCCGTCATCGGGGTCACCGCCGCAGCACTCGCACTCGACGCCCTGCCAGATCCGCCCGGACTGCCACAGCCCGTGGGCGGAAGTGCCGACCAGGTCAAGGACCCAACTGGGGCCGGCGAACAGGAGCGCGGGGAGCAAGGCGCCGGCCGGAAAGCCGGGCGCTCCGGTGACGACGAGGACAGCGACGAGGGCGATGAAGCCGGCACCGCGCCACTGGTGGTGGCTGCGGGTGAGAAGCACCTCGCGCGGGCGGAGGGCGAGGTCGCGCCAGAGACGGATCAGGTCGGCGACGGGGCGGGGCAGGTGGCTCATCGGAGCTCCCAGTCGATGCGGTGTTGGATGCGGTCAGGTACTCAGCGGGTGAGGATCGCGGCGCCGATGGCCATGACCGCGACCAGCGAGGCGTCGCCGGAGCGTCGGAGCTGGGCCATCTTGCGGAGAGCGATCCGGCTCAAGGCCTGGAGTCGGGCCAGGCGGCGGTCACCGGTCAGGGCATCGGCGATCTCAGCGAGCTCCGCCGTGGCGTAGAAGCCGAAGTGGGCCCGGTCGCTGACGATCTGGCCGGGGGCCGCGAGGCGGGGGCGGATGACCAGCAGGGCCAGGACCACTCCGCCGACCAGGGCGACCGAGCCAACCACGGCAAGCACCAGGGCCAGGCCGTCGATGTCTGTGCCCAGGAAGCTCAGCGCCGCGACGAGCAGTCCATCGAGCGTGAGCAGAAGTCCCGCCTTCGTGTCGGTGCGGCTGATCTCCGAGACGGTGTGGGTAAGCGCGCTGTCGAGATTGGTGTCCGTGCGGTCCATGGCGGTCCTCTCGGTAGTGGTCGAGTGGTGCGGGTCCGGGTGGTCCGGGCCTCTCTGCCGCCACCAGCCGTGGGGTTGGGGACGACAGGGCGGGCTGGGTCAGGCGGTCGGCTTCGGCATAGCGCGGCACTTCTCGGCGTGCTCCTGCGCCCAGCGGCGTCCCGTGCCCAAGTCGCGGGAGATGTAGGTGCTGTCCCCGAAGGTGGTCTCGCATCCCCGGCAGACCCCGGTGATGTAGCCGGTGCCGGGATCCCCGCCGAGGTCGACGGTGATGGTCGGGTCGGTCAACGCCTTGCCCGCGTCGGTGAGGTAGCGGGCGAGGGTGCCCTTGTGCCAGGCAGTGGTCTCGGTCTGCGTGCTCATGAACGTGGTCCTTTCGGATGGGGTGGTGTGGGGTCCGGCCGTCTGTCGGCTCGGCGGCCGGACCCCGGTGATGGGCGGTCAGACCATGAGCCGGTACTCGTCGGCCATGTCGTTGGCGCGGGCGAGGTACTCGGCGGCCTTGCCGAGGAGGACGGCGCGTGTGGTGTCGTCCGTGGCCGTGTTGGCGTCGGCGAGGTACTGACCGCCGGCCTCAAGCTCGTCACCGCCGTTGATCCCGGCGGCCTCGAAGTTCTCGGAGGCCACTTCCAGCTGGTAGGTGAAGTCGGAGACGGTGGTGGCGGGCTCCTCCTCGGCGACGAACGCGATGCCGGTGGCGTAGTCGGCGAGGATCATTTCGGCGGTGATCGGGGCGGCGGTGGTCATGGTCAGTCCTCCAGGTCGGTGTCGTAGTCGCCGACGCGGGCTGCGTCGGCCATGGAGCGGTGGTCACGGGCAAGGGAGGCGCACTGGCGGCCGCCCGGCGTTCCCGGGGCTGCGGCCGCGAGCCGGTCGAGGGCGGCAGCCTCCTCGGTGTGGAACTTGATCGCGTCGCTGCGCTTCATGTGGGGCTCCTTCGGGTCAGATGCCGTCGATGGCGGTGCGGATGATGTCTGCGTGGTCGAACGCCAACGGCGGCAGGGCGTCCAGGGGCCACCAGCGCACGGCTGCTGCGTCGTCCCCGGCCTGGGCGATGGTGTCTTCGGGGACCTCGACGGCGTAAGCGACGGTCACGTACCGGCCGCGCGGGTCGCGGCCGGGAGTGTCCCAAGCACCGATCCGGCGCAGCTGTTCCGCGTCGACCTGGACGCCGGTCTCCTCGGCCAGTTCGCGGGCTGCAGCCGCGAGACTGTCCTCGCCGGGGTCGACGTGGCCGCCGGGCAGCGCCCACGCGCCTTCGTGCGGTGGCCAGCCCCGCTCGATCAGCAGCACGCGGCCATCCGGCGTCATGGCCACCACATCGGCGGTGAGGCGGATGGTCTCGTAGGTCTCGGTCTCGGCGGTCGCGGATCCGGGCTTGCCAAACATTCGATTCCTTTCGGGTCAGTTGCTGCTGATGGCGGCGGAGGCTTCGGAAGTTCAGGCCGCAGCGGGGGTGTTGAGGCCGCGGATCTCGTCCATGAGGCGGGGCTCACCGGGCGTGGTCTGGTCGAGGTCGATCGCGGCGAGGATCACGGCCGTCATCTGGTCGTGGTCGCCGACCGACCATGCGGCCCGGAACTCGTCGAGCAGGGACACGGCGAGCCGGTCGGTGTCGACGACCTGCGCCGCAAGCGCCTCGGCCTGGGCGACGGTGGTGGTGGCCCGGCGGCGGGCAGCGAGGTCGGAGACGGTGGCCAGGTCGGCGTTGGAAAGAGACATGGTGGTGCCCTTCTGCGTGGTTTGGGGTGTGGTGGAGAGCCGCGGTCGCGGCGGTAAGAGGGGGTTAGCGCTGTGCGCGGGCCTGCTGCCGGTCGACGGTGGCTCGGACGTCTGCACCGGCCTCGTAGTCACGGCGGCAAGCGGTGGGAGTCGCGGGCTCGGCAAGGATGCTGCTCTCGCGGGGAGTGGTCGGCTGGTCAGCCACGACTACCAGTCCCCGAAGGTGCAGACGGGGCCGCATTCGCCGCGGACGTGGGGGCCGTTGGCGGCGAAGTGGGCGTCAATGGAGCGTCGCCGCTGCTCGTCGAGACGGACCTCATGCCGGACGTTCCAGCTGACCGGTTCGGCGCCGGCCTTGAGCTCGTCGCAGCGGGGACAGCCGTCGACCTTCTTGCCGAAGTTCGGCTTGTGCGAGTGCTTGGTGGTCATGCCGCCACCTCGACAGACGCGGCGGTGAGACGCAGGGCCTCGCTCGCGTCCCGGTCGGAATCGTCGCGGCGGATAGTCCGCACGTAGGACGCGGCCTCGTGGGCGGCGACATCGGCCGGGGACTGCAGCACGGTGGGAGCGATCGGCGCCATGGTGGCGCGGGTAAGCTTTGCGGCATCCATCAGGGGTCCTCTCAAAGATCCTGGTGGTCAGGGCCGGCCTGCGATGTAGGAGTCGCGGTGTCCGGCCCGTCTGCTGTTGTGGGGTTCAACTTCGCGCGGCGTGGATCGTGATTGTGACGCCCGTCGTGGCCAGAGACACGGGTGCAGGACTTTCCTGACTCGCTCACGTATCCGCAAGGGTTAGCGATCTCCAGCGGAGGGCGCTGGCGGCGTCGACACTCCCGGCAGACGCGCGATCCGGCAGGCGAGTAGTACGTATTCACCTCGTCGAAGGGGTGGCCGTTCTTGCAGTGCGTCTGTCGAGCCTGCAAGGCGCTGGGCGACTTGTGCGACCTGTGGACGTTCTCGGCCTGGGTCACCGCTTCGAGGTGATGGGGGTTTATGCAGCGGTGATGGACGCACGCGCCACCAGGGCAGGATTCATCCCGGTTGTGGCATGTGTGATCAAGCACGAGCCCCTCCGGGACGCTTCCGAAGTGGAGCTCGTAGGAGGCCCGGTGAGTGGTCATCTTGCGGCTCCCCTCCCCGATGTAGCCGTAGCCGTTGACGCCGACATAACCGGTCCAGAGCAGGCAACCGTTGGGGGCAGTGACAGCCTTGCTGTAGAGCCGCTCCGCCAGAGGGGTGCCGGACTTGATCGGCTCGAAAGTCCCCGCCGCTTTGGCGCTCCTGAGGAAGCGGTTGTAGCACCGACCGCATCGCCCCCTTCGGAGCTTGCGCCCCTTGTCCTTGCCGCAGTCGGCGCACTCACCCATCACGCCGCCTCGGAAAGCTCAGCAACCGGACCGCGGCGCATCCGATCGGCGATGACGTGCTCGGGAATGCGGATCTCTCCGCCTCGCTTCTTGCTGCCCTCGCTGGGGCTCTTGCCGTAGCGGACGGCAGAGATCTCGCCTTCGTCCACCCACCGATAGATCGTCGACGGGTGCACGTCCAGGGCGGTGGCCGCTTCCTTGACGGACAGCGTCGGCAGCTTTACGGGAAGCGCCATCGCGGCGTCCTCCAATCCGAGTTGGGGTCGGCTTGACGTTCTCGACTGTACTGCTATTTCTAAAAAGCAGCAAGCTTCTCGCGACGTTCGGATGCCTGACCTGCCCGCTTATCGTGATAACCAGCTAGGTTCGTACTACGGAGAAGGAGACGGAGCGGCTAGTGGCCAGCGACAACGAGTGGGTCAGCACCTCGGCGGACTACATCACCCCACGCCCTGTCGGCGCGGTGGACGCCTGGACAGAAGAGGCGGCCAGCCAGGCGACACAGGGACGACAGAAGCTCGCATACGCCGGCGAGGCCGCGCCACCGTCAGCGATTGCGGGCGCCTTCGGGCTCACAGAAGGCGAGTACGTCATCGCGCGGAGGCGCATCATCTACGCCGACGACGACGCGGTTGAGCTCGCCAACACCTACTACCCACCACACATCGCAAGGGGTACACCCCTCGCCGATCCCCGAAAAATCAAGGGGGGTGCGGTCACCTACCTTGCCCAGCTGGGCCACACCCCGGCGCGAGTCATCGAGGACGTCACAGCCCGCCCGGCGACTGAGATCGAGCGGATACAGCTCAGCCTGTCCGAGCGCGACCCAGTCGTCGTCATCGAGCGACTCACGCTCGACAGCTCCAACCGCCCGATCCAGGCCGACGTGATGGTCGCCCCCGCCAAGCTCAGGCGGCTCCGATACGAAATGAAGGTGAGCTGAGATGCCCGCGATGAACCGAACTCCCAAGAACGCGGTCGACCCTCGGCCCCTCCACGAGCGGATCGCTACCGACTTGCGCCGACAGATCCTTGCCGGCGACCTGCCGTCGGGCGGCAAGCTGCCGAGCACCGAGCAGCTCAAGGAGCGGTTCGGTGCGTCAAGCGCCAGCATCCAGAAGGCCGTGACGATGCTGAAGGAGGAGGGCTTGGTCGAGGGCCGAGCCGGCTCGGCCGTCACTGTGCTTGAGGCTCGACGCCAGCCGTTGACTCCGGCCGCATACTCGAAGCCGGCCGAGCCCGGCCAGCCGTACCGATGGATCACGGAGGCCGAGGCGAGCGGCCTGCAGCCGAAGATTCAGATCTTGGATGTAGCTGAGGTTCGACCGCCTGCAGACGTCTGCGCAGCTCTCGATCTCGGCGAGACAGGAGCGGCCGTACTCCGAAAGCAACTCCTCTCCTTCGGTGACGAGCCGTGCGAGCTGGTGCACTCGTACTACCCCCTGGAGCTGGTCCAAGGTACGGCAATGACGGGCAAGGCGAAGATCAAGGGCGGTACGCCCACGCTGCTTGCCGAGCTGGGGCACCCGCCGCTTCACACCGTCGACCAAGTGACGGCCGAGGAGGCGACCACCGAGGAGTACGAGGCGCTGCAACTGCCGCGCCAAATCGCGGTTCTGCGGACGTTCCGCGTCGTCTACAGCACCGATGACAGGATCATCGAGGTTACGACAATGGCAAAGGCCGGCCATCTGTACGCACTGCGATACGACTTCTGACCTGCACACAAGGCGCCCCAACCCAGGCCGGGTTGGGGCGCCTTCTCGTTTGCTTCATCAGAGCCGCTAGCAACCATTCACAAATCGCGATACGGTTCGTGTGTTGCTTCGGGTAAACCCGAGCAACAAGAAGGCCGGACGGTCGCCACCATCCGGCCTGAAGATCAAAGCGGGTCGCCACCCGCTGACCAGTCGAACCCAACTCTCAGACAGGTTCATCCATGACTGTACTGCATGACGCCCCCGCAGTCCCCGCCCCCACCTCCGAGCAGGCCCCACCCACTTCCCCGCGCACGTGGCTGCGGCGCATCCAGACCGGCGGCCAGATCGTGGAGACGTGCCCGGAGTGGTGCACGGACAGCCACCGGAACGACGCCCGCGGGCACCTGGACGACCTGTCGCACGGTTCAGCGTTCGACGGACCCGCACTGTCGGTCTTCGACGCTACTCATGGGGCTCTCCCGGTGCCGATCCTGGCCGGCCGGATCAACGTGGATCCGTACAGCAGCGACCCCCGGCGCAACGTCCCGCACCTCACGCTGGAGCCGTTCCA
>NZ_JBEYFB010000053.1:0-41125 GCF_040634135.1 Streptomyces sp. NPDC007164 | reverse complement strand
CCGACCCGAAGCCGTACGTCTGGACGAAGACCTCCGACGAGATCCTCGAACGCCTCGCCTCATATCTGAACAGAATCCCTGACTCAGAACACTAGGGGTCAGGGGAGGGATATCCGGCGTCGCGCGTCCAGCAAGATCCGGAACAGAGGCCCTGGCGCTGCCCTGCGGAAGTTCGTGGAGAGGTGAGGATCAGGCGGCCTTGAGTGCCTTCGTAAGTCGCTGTGCCGCACAGCCGGCGGGTCAGGACCGTAGTCGGCCGGTAGCAGAGGAACGTCGCCTCGCCGCCTGGAGCTTGTGATGACTCGCCGTCTGCCGTGTCTGCCCGCTCCGGGCCCGCTGGAAGCCTACGCCGCGCGCTAAATGGCCTCGCGCTCACCCGGATCCGGCGGCCGGTGCGCCTGTGTTCCCAGGTCGTCCCGTCAGGCTGTGGGCGCCCGTACCCTTCCGCTTCGGAGTGAGGGGAGGGAAGGACTCGCGTCACAGGTCGTCGACCTGGACCAGTCCGTCCTGGATCGCTCGTGCCAGGAGCGCGGCCTTGGTGGGCGCCTCCCTGCCGATCATCGCGTACTTGATCCGGATGTGTTCGAGGTGGGTGTTGACCGTACGCGGCGAGATACCCAGGCGTTGGCCCACGAAGTCCTTGGACTCGGACTGGAACCACTCGACCAGCACCTCGGTCTCGCGCGCCGAGAGCGCCGGCCGGGTGGCGGAGCGGTCGCCTGCCAGCGCTCCTGCCAGCGACGGCGGAGTGTACGTGCGGCCTGATGCCGCGGCGACGGAGGCTTCGAGGAGATGTCCGGCGCCCTCGGCCTTCGTCAGGTAGCTCAGGGCCCCCAACTCCAGACACTGCAAAGCGATCTCGTCATCCGCGCGCATCGAGTAGACGACGACCCGCCGCCCCGCCTGAACCAGCCTGTGCAGCTCGCCCATGGCCGGCGTCGGCCCGCCCAGGTGCAGGTCGAGGATCACCACGTCGGCGGTGGCGCCCGCACCGGCCCATGCGACCCGGACGTCGTCACCCGACGCCGCGACCTGGATCGGTGGGGTGCCGGTGACCAGCCATTGGGCGACCCCGGCACGCACTGCGGGGTGGTCGTCGACGATGACGGCGCTCAGCTCTGTTGCTTGCGCCATCTGGCCTCCAGCCGCAGGAACTCACCGTAGACACGGTACTCGACCCCGACTCGGCCGGTGGATTCGATGACCAGGCCGGCGCAGTCGTCAGCGTCGGCCACCACCGCGATGCGTACCTCCTCATCGGTGCGCAGCATGCTCACCCTGGCACGGATCCGCGCCGCCGACAATGCCGTGACCACCGGCCCGGTCAGCTCGTGGCGCACCTGCGAGGGCACCGGCACAGCGGCGCCACTGATGGCGAACGACACCTCCACGCCTCGTCGCTCCGCCGCGTCGACGCACGCGGTGACCTCGTGCACCAACGGGTCGGGCATGTCGTCGTTCTCGGCGAACAACCGCCGCAACTGCGTCGCGGCAAGCGCACACCGCCGCTGGGTGTCACTGTCGCGTGGGTCGAGTTCGCCGTCGGCCAGGCCCGCAAGAAGCGACAGTGTGGAACCCAACTGGTCGGCGAAGAGGCTCCGTTGACCCCGTTCCCACTGCTGCGCCGTCAGTACCCGGGTCACCAGCCGGTCCTTTTCCTCGGCCACCGCCATCGCCTCGTGGGTCTGCCAGTGCAGCACTCGCGTGATCACTACGACCGCCAGCTGGACGTTGACCGCGCCGAACGCGGCGGCACCGGCCGCACCCAACGTGGCGCGGTCCGGCACGCCTGCCGAAAGGAACAGTCCCATGCTTGTCACCAGATGCGCGGTCAGAACCGTGATCAGCGTCCGGACCCGGTCCAGCAACAGCAACAGCAGGTGCCACCCCACCAGGCCGAACGACCAGTCGGACGCCTGGAATCGCTGGTCCGGGGCGAGCGCGGCCGAGGCGCAGAACGACACCGCGAGTACCACTGCCGTGCCGGCCACCACGAGGGCGACGGGCAGCGGCCTTCGCCGCAGCACCCACCCGCAGCAGACGGCGGTGACGCAGGCCAGGGCGATGAAGGCGGCCACGGCGAGCCATCGGTGCCGGTACTCCTGTGTGAGCAGGGGGTGCAGGCACAGGCCGAACTGCAGGATGCCGGTGGCGCAGACCAGGATGATCCGCGTCGTCGCGTAGACGTGGTCACCTGCCACGCGTCTCTCACTCACCGGGCCACACCAACCTCACGGTGGCACCCGCACCGGGACGCGAGGTGATCGAGGCGCTGCCGCCGACGGCGACCATGCGCTCGACCACCGAGCTCCGGATACCGCGACGGGAGCGCGTCACCTCGTCCGGGTGGAACCCCACCCCGTGGTCGGCCACCGTGACGACGACCCGGTCGCCTTCGCCGTGCACGCTCAGCACGGCGGTGCCGACCTCGGCATGCCGCTCGACGTTGGCCAGTGCCTCGCGTACCGCACGCACGAAGGCGAGTGCCACCGAGGCCGGAACCAGCGGGGTGTCCTCCGCGCTGACGTAGACGGCCAGTTGACCGCGGCCGACGACGGTGTGCAGCGCGGCTGTCAGGTCCACGGTGCTGTCCTGGGCTGTCGCTCCCCCCGCGGTACCGGTGAGCACCGCGAGGTCGTGCCGGGCGTACTCGGCGACCTGCTCCGGGTCCGTTTCCTTCGCCTGCACCGTCACCAGAAGGAAGGTCGACGCCGCTGTGTCGTGGAGCAGCGCGAGGTACTCGCGTTCCTGCCGGTGCCGCGCCAGCAGGGCCGCCTCCGCGCGCGCCAGCGCCGATCGCCGTTCCCGCAACTCGTCCACCCGCCGGGCCGATTGGCGAAGCAGCACGAATCCCAGGCGCGCCAGCAGGCACTCGAACACCAGGCGCGGCAGCAGAGTGCCGACGACATCGGTTCCCCCCGCGGTCAGGTCGACCGCGAGCAGCGCGGACGTGACGGGCACGGCGACCGCCGGGGGCCACTCCAACTGGAGTGTGATCGCCGTTGTGGTCAGCATGTTCAGCGCCCACAGGTTCGGTGGCCCGCCGGTCCATTCCTGGGTTCCGCAGACCGCCGCCACCCTCAGCACGGCGAACACCAGAGACAGCACCGCGCCGCGCCCCGTGAACCCCGCCCAGCAGTCCGCCCCGGCCCCCATGAGTACCAGCCCGAACAAGGCGAACCCCAGCGGCAAGGCCTCGTCGGGTACCGCGAGAAGTCCGAAGAGACTGATGACGACCACCGCGACCCCGCGCACGGGAGGAACCAACCGGCGGGCGGACGTCAGGAATCGCGCCTCGACACTGTCTTGCGGCGAGACCGGCGGCATGCCGCTCACCGAACCGGTGCGACACCGCAGGATGACAACCCGGGCATCGGTTCACCGTCCTCCTGGGTTGACCCGGCCATCTCAGCTGTCGAGGACGAGCCCCGACGACGCGGGACTATACCGAAGCCGTACGACCGCCCCTCACGTCAGATGTGCGTGCTCGTCGGCCTGTCGGATAGCGACACGGCGGACATGTCATGTTCCGTACGTCGGTCGAACACCCGATGCCGGCCGGGCCGTCCGTTGCTAGCTTTCGGCACTCCATATTGCTTGACGTGGGAGTCGGGTTGATATCAGGAACAAGAGTCAGACGTACGTGGGTCGCGATTGCCGCGGTGTGTGCGGCCCTGGTGGTCTCGCTCGGTCTTGTGCAGTCGGCCACCGCCGTTCCTGCCTGGCCGGCCCTCAGCAATGGCACGACCGGAGCGAACGTCGCCACCGCCCAGTACCTGTTGCGTGGTCATGGTTACGACATTTCGGCCGACAGCGATTTCGGCCCCGCGACCGAGAACACGGTGGTTGCCTTCCAGGAGTCCAGGGGGTACGCCGCGGACGGTGTCATCGGCGGGGAGACCTGGCCGGGGCTGATCGTCACGGTCCGGGAGGGCGAGAGCGGCGACGCGGTCGCGGCGGCGCAGACCGCTTTGAACAAGTACGGTTACGGACTTGCCGTCGACGGGCAGTTCGGTCCGGCCACCGCCTCCGCGGTCACCTTGTTCCAGAGCGACAAGGGTCTGTCCGTGGACGGTGTCATCGGCCCCGAGACCTGGCAGAACCTCGTCGGCCTGGGCGGCGGCGGTGGCGGCGGGGGCTGCACGGTGCCGGACGAACCCGACCCCGAGGTACTCAAGGTCGTCTACCGGACCGGCGGCGAACTCGGCGTCATCGACCGGGTGTTGCTCGCCGGGTTCGAGGCGGGCGTGGTCGAGTCGAACATGAACAACCTGGACTGCGGCGACCGGGACTCGCTCGGAGTGTTCCAGCAGCGTCCGTCGCAGGGCTGGGGCACGCCGGAACAGATCAGGGACGTGTCGTACGCGTCGAAGGCGTTCTTCACCCGCGCCGTCCGAGTGGCGGCGGACAACCCGGACCTGTCCGCGGGGCAGGTGGCGCAGGCCGTGCAGGTCTCGGCCTACCCGGACCGCTACGACTCGGTGGAAGGCACCGCCCGCGAGCTGATCGAACGCGCGTCGCACCTCTGAAGTCCTGGCTCAGTCAACGACGCCGCGCCCCCTGACCGTGTCACACCCCCCGACCATGTCACCCGACATGTCGTCGTCCGAACAGAGGCCCACATGACATCGCGTTCATCCCTGTTGCTCGCGTCCGCCCTGACCGGCGTCAGCCTGCTTTTCGCCGCACCCACGTCCGCGTCCGCGAGCCCCGCACCGTCCCTCGCACCCGCCTCGGCATCCACCGGCCTCGCATCCGCCGGAGCCTGCTTCACCTGGAACCGGTCCCTGAGCGAGGGAACGTCCGGCGAGGACGTACGACAGCTCCAGATCAGGGTCGCCGGCTACCCCGGGTCCGGCGGCGAACTCGCCATCGACGGCGAGTTCGGCCCGGCCACCAGGGCCGCGGTGCAGCGCTTCCAAACGGCGTACGGCCTGGAGGCCGACGGCATCGCCGGCCCGCTCACCTTCGGCAAGATCTACGACCTCCAGAAGGGCGACTGCTCCCCGGCCAACTTCGACTGGTCGGAACTCAACCAGTGCGGCACCGACTGGTCCGGCGGCCAGACCGACGCCGCCACGGTCCAGGCCAACGTCCTGGCCACCATGTGGAAACTGCAGGCCCTGCGGCACGCGATGGGCGACCGGCCCATCGGCATCAACGACGGCTTCCGCGACCACGCCTGCAACGACGCCGTCGGCGGAGACCCCGACAGCCTCCACATGTACGGTCTCGCAGCCGACTTGAGCGCCGGCTCCCAGGGCTTCTGCGCCCTGGCCTTCGAGGCCCGCGAACACGGCTTCACCCAGATCCTGGGACCGGGCTACCCCGGCCACGACGACCACGTCCACGTCGCAGGCGGCACCGGCCGATATTGGTCGGCCCCCGACTGCGGCCTCTGACCCCTCATCCCGCGGCGAACCCAGCCGCCCGCTTCACCTGCCGGCGTGCCGCGTTCCACCACCCTCTCGTTGCCTGTCCGCCCGGCAGGCCCTCCTGTGCAGAAGGGATACCGCCCATGCTTTCCAAACTGTCCGTGAGAACCGTCGTCGCCGCCCTCGCCGTCACCGGGCTGCTCGCCGCCGCGCCTTCGGCGGCGGGGAGCAGCCGGCACTCGGCCGCGACCCCGGTTGCCGCCCCCCAGCCGTCGGCCTCCGGTGTCACCGTGAGGATGCCGGCCACGGTCGCCGACCGCCTCGGCACCGACCGCGAAGCACTGATGGACGCCGTCTCCACCGACGTCCTCTCCCGGTCCCACGACGCCAAGGGCATCGCCCCGAAGGCCGCCGTCAGTAAGCTCGCCGCCGAGGGCCGCAAGGTGGTCGTCGACGTCCGCGCCGTCTCGCGCGACTGGGCACGTGGCGTCGCGTACGTCGAGGCGCCGCGCACACAGCACGGCGAGCCGGAAGGCTGGCTCTACATCGCCCACCGCAAGGACGGGCGCTGGGTCGCGGGCCTCGAAGGGGACCGCGAGTTCGCCGACCACGTGGCGAAGTCCCCACTGGTCGGCAAGGCGGAGCGGCAGACCATGACGGCATACGCACAGCGCAAGGCGACGCCGCAGAAGCAGACGTCGTCGGTGGGGATCCTGGCCAACACCAACGGGCTGCTGCTGCCCTGGATGCCCGACTACTACATGACCCTGACCGGCGGCGCGCACTCCAGCGACGGCTCGACCGGCTACTGGAGCAGCCTCGACTTCTCCGGCGGCAACGCCAGTGGCCGGGTCCGCTCCTCCCGCGAGGGGACGGCGACCTCGATGTGCGGCGCCGGCGGCGGCTGGACCAGGGTGATCCACCCGGGCGGCTTCTCGACGGACTACTACCACATGTGGAACGCCACCTACTACAACGGGACGTCGATCGCCCGCAGCGCCCTGCTCGGCAACATCGGCACCGACACCTGCGCAGGCGGTTCCGCGACCGGAGCCCACGTGCACTGGAGCCTCCGGACGTACGATGCCAACTACGTCGGCCAGTACACCTGGCTGAACGGCCGCACCATCGGCGGCTGGACCTGGTGGAACGGCTCCGGCCAGTACACCGGCTGCGCCACCCGCTCCGGCGTCACCGCCTGCCCCGGCACGGCGATCTACAACCGCACCAGCTGACAACCGCCGTGCGACTCCGCACCCGGCCCCACCGCCGGGTGCGGAGTCGCGCGGTCGCGGCTGCACCGGGGTGATCGAGTCGACGAACTCCCCGGCCCGCAGCCGGACAACGGTGAAGCGCCTGCCTGACGGGACAGCCTGCCGGGAGCGAGGACGTCTTCCAGCAGCCATTGCTGCGCGGGCAACAGCTGCTCCCGATCGATCTCGTCGAACGCCGCCCGCCGCGCCCTGGCCGACCTCCTCGACGGCTGAGGCACTGCACCCTGAACCCTCTGACCCCGCCCGTCTGCCGGACCTCACGAATGGCCGGCCGTGCCGTTCCTCTTGGTGAGTGGGGTCGTTGCCGGGGTCGCGGGCGGCGCACGGCACGCCCGGCATCAGATCAGCCCGGCTCGCATGGCGCGTGCACCGGCCTGGAATCTGCTACGGGCGTCCAGTGCGGCCATCGCCGCCGCCACGTCGTTGCGTACGGTACGGACGCTGCAGCCCAGTCGGCGGGCGATGGCGTCGTCGGTCAGGCCGTCGGCCAGCAGGCGCAGGACCATCTGCATACGGGGCCGCTGGGCAGCACCCGTACCGGGTGTGCGTCTGAGTCGTCGTACCTCTGCGCCTCGCTCCCAGAGCCGCTCCGCGAGGGAGCACAGGGACTCCAACTCCGCACCGGGGCGCACCATACGGGGCGTCCGGGAGTGGTCGATCACCACGGCCGCCGCGCCGTCCATGATCATGGCGCACACCGGCACCGCGTCGGCCATGCGGGGCGGGACGTCCTGTTGGGCCAGCCACTGCGCGTGATCCATGGCGTCGTCGGCGTCGAAGACCGAGGATGCCCAGACGGCCCGCAGACGGATGCCTCGCCGCAGCCCCAGGTCCACGATGGGGCGGGAGAAGGCGAATCCACCGTCGACGTAGCCGGGGACGAGGAAGGTCACATCCTTCTCGACCTTGGCGACCATCCGTTCGACCACACTGGAAGCGTCGGTCCGGTGCCCGCCGCTGCCGCGGGCAACCCCTTCGTCCCGCTCGGCCGCCCCCTCGTGGAGGGCGATGAACCGGTCGGCCTCCGCCGGGCTGAGCCCCAGGGTGCGCCCCTCGAACATCGCTCGTGCCAGCAAGGCCGGGAAGGCGACGCACGGCTCGACCGCGCGGAAGGACGTGGGGTCGTCCGCCGAGACACCGACGAGGCCCTCGTCCCTCAGCGCCTGCAGCGCCTGTGCGACCTCGCCCGCCGAACACTTCACGGCTCGGGCCAGTTCCTGCGTCCGCCAGTGGGTCCGCTGGAGCAGCTTCCGGTAGAGAAGCTCCGCACATGCTTCGGGACCGGTTACGGAAAGCGCCACTTCAACCTCTCGGAAAATGTCTTCGCAAGGGCAAATCAACCCCACCCGCGAGTGTGGGTCGGGCACGGCCAGAACGGCTTGGAGTACTTGGACTGCGGTCCGGCAGATCGATGCCACGGGACAGGCAGGCCCGGTCGCTGCGCTCGCGCAGCGACCGAGAGGAGGGGCGCTGCCGGTCCCGGGGGATGCCGGACTCAGTGCGCGGCTGGAACTACGGGGCGATGCCTCAACTGCGCCACAGCCGACCCGAGCACCCGTCGGCACGACACGCTGCTTCGCCCCATGATGTACCTCTATCTCGCACAATGGCTGAATTCCGGGACATCACACACGGTCACCGGAGTCGGAACAGATTAACCAGCCAAATCCAGCCAAGCGCGCCAACAGGACACAACCATGTCAACCTTGTGACCCGCTCGTCACAATAGCAACTGACTCATCACAGCGGCGCGGGAAAATGCCCGCCGGCAGAGCATGCGGAACTCCGCCGGCGAAGCCTACGAACTGCGGGGAAAACCACTTGTCGAAGTGTCAGGCGCGGTCGCCCCGGCGTCCGAGTCGCCGAGCACGGGCCGCCGCGTGGTCACGGCGGCGTGCGCGGGGCGCGGTGCTCGCGGCGGGTGCAGGCGCCGCCGCCTGTTGCAGGTGGCGGGCGAGCGCTCCCGTGCTGGCGTGTTTGAACAGCGATACGAGGGTGATGTCCCGTCCCAGCCGCTCACGCAGCGACACCTGCACCTGGGCCATCAGGCGCGATGTGCCGCCGAGGTCGAAGAAGTTGTCGTCCGGCGCGATGTCCTCCACCTCCAGCACGGTCTGCCAGATGCCGCGGACGATCTCTTCCAGGTCGCCTCCCGACGCCTGCCGTCCGGGCTCCCGGTCCGGTGCCGGATCCGGGAGTGCCTGGGTGTCGATCTTGCCGTTGGGTGTCAGGGGCATGCTGCTGATCTCCATCACCTCGGAGGGGGTCATGTACTCGGGCAGGCGGGCCGCGAGGTCCACGCGCAGTTGCCCCGGCGCGAGTGCCTGGCCGTCCGCCGTCAGCACGTACGTGGTCAGCCGGATGTCACCCTCCGCGTGCTGCCTCGCGACCGTCACCGCGTCGTTCACGCCGGGCAGCCGTCGGCAGACGGCGTCGATCTCGGCCGGATCCACCCGGAATCCCCGGATCTTCACCTGCGCGTCGGTACGGCCGAGGATCTCGACGGTGCCATCGGGCAGGTAGCGGCCCCGGTCGCCCGTGGCGTATCTGCGTACGCCCGGCATGGGGTCGTGGTGGAATCCCCCACTGCCCGGGGAGTTCGCGCCCGAGGCGTTCACATAGCCCTCGGCGAGGTAGGGCGTACGGATCACGATCTCACCGGCCTCGCCCACGCCGGCCAACTGCCCGGAGCCGTTGAGGACAAGGATCTGTACGTCCGCGATGCCCCTGCCCACGGGCACGGAGCGGGTCGCGTCCGCACCAAGGTCCGCGGCACCCGGCTCGACGATGTGGAACGCCATCGCCTGCGGCGTTTCGGTCGCTCCGTAGAAGTTGACGTGCCGGGCCGATGGCGCGACCGCCGCGAGCGCGGCCACATCGCCCTGCCGCAGGACGTCACCGCCGTAACAGATCAGGCGTACGTCCGGCAGCCGCATCCCGGTCTCCCCGGCGGCGATCGCCAGCAGACGGGCGAGTGGCGGGGTGAGGTGGAGGACCGTGATCCGGCGCTCCGCCAGCCAGTGCAGGAGCGACAGCGGGTTCGCGATGAGCTCGGTGTCGGGTACATGGAGTTCGCCTCCCGCCCACAGCGGGGTGAAGACGTCGCGCAGCAGCGGATCGTGGCCCAGTCCGGCCAGCAGCGCGAAACGGCTGTCCGGACCGAGGCCGAAGGCCGGGACGTACCAGGCGAGGAAGTGAGCCAGGGGGGCCGGTCCGCTGCGGACACCGCGCGGCAGCGGCCCGGTCGACCCCGAGGTGAACATGATGTACGCGGGGTGTTCCGCGCCGGGGGCCGATGGCGCGGGCGTCGGCGCATCGAGTACGTCGAGTGCGCCGAGCAGCCGCCCGGCCTCGACCACGCGTACCCCGGAGTCCGTGATCGCCTGTGGCAGCGCACCAGCTTCCGCGAAGCGGATCAGCAGCACCGGTGCCACGGCCGCCAGCTGGGCCCGCAGCCGGGCGGGCGGGTGGGCCGGGTCGAGCAGCACGAATGCCGCGCCGCGTTCCAGGATGCCCACCAGCAGCGGCACCAGAGCAGTGGTCCGGGCCGCGTGGAGCGCGACGACGTCCCCTTCGCGCACCCCGAGTGCGGCCAGTTCGCGGGTGACCCGGGAGGCGAGCGCGGCCAGACGCTCACCGCCTGCCAGCTCTCTCCCGGACGCGTCGCGCACGGCCGCCGTCGCCATTCCCCTGCGCACCCCGGCGGCGAGCGCGGTGCGCGTGGTGTCTCCCGGTCCCGCCCCGGTGTCCGGCAACAGGGCGCGGTGCGCGTCGGTCACCAGGGACACCCCGCCGGTCCGCACCCCTGGGTCGGCGGTCACGGCCGCGATGACGTGGGCGAGCTGTTCCAGGATCACCCGGGCCCGGGCGTCGCCGAACAGCCCTCGGTCGTAGGAGAGATCGAGCCGGAGCCGGTCGCCGTGGTCGGTGACGTACAGGCCGAGGTCGAAGAGTGCCGCGTGCGCGGGCAGCTCGATCATCTCGGTGTCCAGCCCCGGCATGCGCGGTGGCTGGTCGGGGCCGCCCAGCAGGTTGAACCAGGTCTGGAAGAGCGGGTTGCGGCCCACGGCTCCGGCGGCCGACACACCCGCGACCACGTCCTCGAATGGGATGTCCTGGTTGGTGTGGGCTGCCAGCACCTCGTCGCGCACCCGGCCGAGCACCTCGGCGAACGTCGGTGTGCCGGTGAGGTCCGTGCGCAGGGCGACCGTGTTGACGAAGAAGCCGATGAGGTCCTGCACCTCTTCGCGGTCGCGCCCTGCCATCGGGGTGCCGACCGTGATGTCGTGTTCGCCCGCGAGGCGCGAGAGAAGCACGGTGAAGCAGCTGAGCAGGGTGACGAAGAGCGTTGTCGCGTGCTGCTGCCCGCAGGCCCGTACGGCGCCGGTGAGCGCCGGATCGAGCCACCGGGTGGCCCGCCCGGCCTCGCCGCGTTCGCCCGCGTCCCGCCCCGGCCGGTCCGCGAGGCTGTCGAGTGCGGGCGGCGGCGTACGGAACCTCTGCTTCCAGTGGTCCAGTTGAGGGGCGAGCCCGCCGGAACGGTGCCGACGGTCCTGCCAGGCCGCGATGTCACCGTACGACAGCCCGAAGGCCGGCGGACCGGCCGTCGCGTCACGCAGCGGCGCCGCGTACTCCTGGCCGAGGCCGGTCAGGAACAGTTCGGCCGACCAGCCGTCGAAGACGATGTGGTGGACGGTCACCAGCACCTGGTGGCGGTGCCGGTCGAGGCGCAGCAGGTCCGCCCGGATGAGCGGGCCGGCCGTCAGATCGAACGGTTCGCGTACCCGGCCCGCCAGTACGTCCAGTGCCCGGCGCTCGGCGGACGGGTCCCCGCGCAGATCCGTGACGGTGATGGCGAGCTCGAAGCCGGGCAGGACCTCCTGCATCGCCTCGCCGCCGGCCATGACGATTCGGGTCCGCAGGGGTGCGTGCCGGGCCACGATCCGGTTGAGCGCCGTGGTGAGCGCCGAGTGGTCGAGCGGTCCCTCGGCGCTGAAGGCGATGGGGATGTTGTATGTGGCGTCGGGGCCGGTGATCAGGTTCAGCAGCCACAGCCGGCGCTGGGCCGGGGAGAGCGGGTAGCGCCCACCGGGGGCGGGGTGTGGTGCGGGCGGCTCGCGCTCGGGCGTCAACTGGGTGGTGTGTGCCGCGAGTTCGCGCACGGTGGGGCGGGTCAGTACGGCACTGGGCTGGATGTCGACATGGAATTCCGCGCGGATGCGGGCGCAGACGCGGGCCGACTGGAGGGAATCGCCGCCGAGCATGAAGAAATCGTCCAGGGCACCCACGCGAGGGAGCCGCAGGGTCTCCTGCCAGATCCCGGCGACCCGGATCTCGGTGCTCCCCTTGGGTTCCTCGTAGGTCTCCTCGTCGCCCCGGGCCGGGGCGGGCAGGCGGTGCCGGTCGACCTTGCCGTTGGTGTTGAGGGGCAGCGAGTCCAGGACCGTGACGGTGGCGGGCACCATCGTCGCGGGCAGGGTGCGTGTCGCGTGCTCGTGCATCTGGGCGGGGGTCACCGTCGCGGGACCGGCCGGGGTGACGTAGGCGTGGAGGCGTACGCGCCCGGCCTCGTGGGCAGTCACCGCGACGGCCTGGCCGACGCCGGGATGCGCGCGCAGGGCGGTCTCGACCTCGGCCGGCTGGATGCGCACACCGTTGATCTTGACCTCGTCGTCGATGCGGCCCAGGTGCTCGACGGCCCGGTCGGGCAGCAGACGGGCCCTGTCCCCCGTGCGGTAGACGCGCCGGCCGCCGGGTGCGGGCAGGAAGCGCAGCGCGGTCAGGGCGGGTTTGCCCCGGTAGCCGCGGGCGAGTCCGGCGCCGGTGACGTACAGCTCGCCCTCCGCACCGTCCTCGGTCCTGCCGAGCTCACGGTCGTACACCATGACACGGGTGCCGGGGAAGGCGAGTCCGATGGGCAGGGTGGCCGTGCCGGGCGATGGGCCGGGGAAGGTCTCGTAGCAGGTGCTGTCCACGCTCGACTCGGTGACGCCGTACGAGCAGAAGACCCGCGTCCGCGGGCCGACGAGGGCACGCAGCCGCAGGTAGTCGCGGGGCGGCCAGCCCTCCCCGCCCACCGTGATCAGCCGCATGCCGTCCAGCCGTCCGCCGGTGGCCTCCAGATGGTCCATCAGCAGCCGCAGGAGCGCGGGGGTGATGTCCATCATGTGCACGTCGTGTTGGGTGATGAGCCGGTACAGATTCTCCGGTCGCAGCAGGTCCTCCTTGCCGCACAGCACCAGCGTGCCGCCGGAGAGCAGCGCCCGGACGAAGTCACCCGTCGACACGTCGAACGAGAAGCCCGCGACCTGGAGGTGGCTGCGGACACCGTCCCGGAGCCGGTAGACCTCCTCCCAGCCCAGGTAGGAGGTGACGAGCCCGCGGTGGGCGACCTCGACGCCCTTGGGCCGTCCGGTCGATCCGGAGGTGTAGATGGTGTAGGCGAGGTTGTCGGGCCGTACGGCCGAGGCCATCGGGGCCGGATCGGCCGCGGCCGCGGCCGGGCCGTCGGCCAGGACCACCCGGGCATGGTGCTCCGGGAGCCCGGCCGACAGCCGCGCCGATGTCACGATCACCGCCGGATCGCAGTCCTCGATGATGTGCGCGAGGCGTTGCCGGGGCTGCGCGGGGTCGAGGGGTATGTACGCCCCGCCCGCCTTCCACGCCGCCAGGACCGCGGTCACCGCCTCCGGTGTCCGCTCCAGATGGACGCCGACGACGGCCTCGGGGCCGACACCGGTCGCGCGCAGCACCGCCGCGAGGCGGTTCGCGGCAGCGTCGAGCTCGCCGTAACCGATGGTCCGGCCCTGGTGGATGAGAGCGGGCGCCTCGGGGTTCTCCCGGACCCGTGCCTCGAATCGTCGGTGGATCAGGAAGCTGGCGGAATCCTCGTCTGACGTAAACATGCCGGCCTTCGCGCTCGCGGAGTGGTTCAGAAGGGGGACGACGAGGCGGGTGTCAGTTCCCCGTCGTGTCGAGGACGACCTTGCCCGTGGTGGAGCGGTCGGCCAGCAGACCGAAGGCCCGCGCCGCGTCCTCCAGGACGTACGTCCCCCCGATGACGGGCTTCAGCTGCTTGTTCTTGACCATGCCGAACAGCCCGTTGAGGGTGTCGGTGAGGGCACGGCGGTTGGTACGCATCAGGTCGGCGGCCCAGAAGCCGGTCACGGAGCGGGACGCGCCGATCAGCGACTCCAGACGTACGGGGGTCGACGGCTCGTCCGAGGCCGATCCGAACACCACCATGCGGCCATGGGTGCCCAGGGCCGCCAGTCCCTGGTCCAGGGTGTGCCCGCCCGCCATCTCCAGGACGACGTCCAGCGGACGGCCGCGGTTGGCCTCCAGGAGGGCTGCGGTCATGTCGTCCGTGTTCGAGTCGACGACGGCGTCGGCGCCGATGGACAGGGCGAGTTCGCGCTTGTCCGGGGTCGATGCCGACCCGATCACCCGGGCGGCGCCCCATGCCTTGGCGAGCTGCACCGCGAGCGAGCCGACCCCGCCCGCCGCCGCGTGGACCACGATCGACTGGCCGCGCACGGCGCGGGCACAGGTGCGCAGCAGGTGCCAGGCGGTGAAGCCCTGAAGGCCGAGGGCGAGTGCTTCCTCGCCGGTGACGAAGTCCGGTACGGGGACGAGGGATCCGGCCGGAACGACGGCGCGCTGGGCGTGCCCGCCGGAGGCGATGATGCCGAGAACCCGGCGGCCCGAGGGGTCCTTGCCGTAGACCTCGGTGCCCGGGGTGAACGGCAGCTCGTTCGTCGTGAGGTATGTCCCGGCCATCTGGTGCAGTTCGGCGAAGTTGAGCCCGGAGCGCTCCACATCGACGAGCACCCAGCCCTCGGCGGCCAGGGGTTCGGGGACGTCGCTGATCTCGATGTTCTCTGGACCGCCGAACTCCTTGATGACGATGGCCCGCATCGCTGCTCCTTGCTCGAAAGTGTCTGTGCTGGAAAGGGGCTGTTTTTGGGAAGGTGGTGCGGCGCGAAGGTCAGGTGTCCGGCCCGGTGGCGAGTTCGCGGATGATCCCGGCGACCTCCGCGGCATGCTCACGGATGAAGAAGTGCCCGCCGCCGAAGGGCTTCGGGTCGACCGGCCGGTCGCTGTACGCGGGCCAGCCGGCTACCCGGTACTCGCTGACGGACTGGTCGTCCTTGCCGTACAGCACGGTGAGGGGGGCGGGCAGCGGGGCCGGGCGGGGCCGGACCCAGGTCTCGATGAGTTCGAAGTCCGCCCGGATCACCGGCAGGACGAGGGCGAGCAGGTCCGGGTTGTCCATGACCTCGCGGGGCGTGCCGTCGTACCGGTGGAGCCGGGCGGTGAGCCGTTCGTCGTCGAGTACATGGATCAGGTCCTTCAGGTCCCTGCGGTCCGGTGAGCCCGCGCCCGAGACCAGGATCCGGGCGGGCGGCGGGAAGCCCTGCCGGGCCAGCTCAAGGGTGAGGGCCACCGCCACCGAGGCGCCCATGCTGTGGCCCCAGAAGACGACGCGCCGGTCCATGAGCGGGCCGACTTCCGCGACGAGGTCGCGGACCAGGTGGGTCATGCGGCGGTAGGGGCGTTCCTGGAAGCGGCGTTCCCGGCCCGGCAGGTGTACGGGCAGTACGGCGCAGTCGGCGTCCAGCAGGTCGCGCCACTCGGCGTAGGCCGCGGCGCCGCCTCCCGCGTACGGGAACGCGATGACCAGTGGGCGACGGTCGGACGGGGCCGGTATCTGCCGCAGGAGCGTCCCCTGCCGGGCGGGCGGCGCCGCGGGTTCAGAGGAAGCGGGTCTTGAGTTCACGGCGGTATCCCATGACGGCCAGGGTGGTGAAGGCCGCGGTGTAGGCGACCAGGATCAGGAGCGAGGGGAGGCCGAAGCCGGGCTCGATGCCGACGACGCCCCAGCCGATGCGGGCGAAGTGCCAGGTCGGCAGGAACTGGGCGAGGTTCTCGGCCAGGGGCGGCAGCTGGTTGATCGGGACGAACATCCCGCTGGCGAAGGAGAGCAGCAGATAGATGATGGTGGACACGGGGCCGGCGGCCTTGGGCGACAGGTTGTAGCCGATGGCCAGCCCCATGGCGACGAAGACGATGTTGCCGAGGGTCAGTCCGCCCATCAGTTCCAGCCACTGGAGGGCGCTGAGCCGGACGCCCGCCACGACCGTGGAGAAGACGCCGAGGACACCGAGCGTGAACAGGGTGAAGACGGCGGCGGGAATGATCCGCGAGCACAGATAGGCGCTCGGCGACATGGGGGTGGCCCGGATCAGCAGGTCCCATTTGAAGCCGCGTTCGGCCGCGATGCCCACTCCGAAGCCGAACATGCCGACGCCGATGGCACCGTAGGCGCTGAAGCCCGCGACGGTGTACGCCATGGCCTCCTGGTCGCCGTGCCTGGCCTGGGAGAGGCCGAAGAACGCGAAGAAGAGCGTGGGCAGCAGACAGGTGGTCAGGATGAACGCCACGTCCCGCTTGAGTTTGAGGAACTCGGCCTTCGTCTGGGCGCGCACGATCCTGGTCCAGGAGGCGGCGTCCAGCCGCTCGGCGGCCTTGGCCCGCTTCGCTGCGCGCCGGTTGCGGGGGGCGGCGGCCGGGGCGGGTGCGGGGAGGTCGGCGGAAGAGGTGCGCAGGACCTCTTCGACGGCCTCTTCCAGGCTGACGCCGCGTACCTCGATGTCGTTCAGGTCCTGTTCGGTGGCGAGCAGGACCCGCAGGACGTCAGCGGTGCGGGCCGTGCTCAGCGACAGCAGGCCGTCGATGTACTCGATGTCCTCCGCGCCGCTGTTCCGCACGGCCTCCAGATCGGGCCGGCCGGACGGACGCAGTGAGAGACGGCGGCGGTTGAAGTGGGACTTCATCTCCGCGGACGAGCCCTCGAAGACCGTACGGCCGGAGGCGAACAGGACGATGCGGTCCGCCAGGGCATCGGCCTCTTCGAGGTAGTGCGTCGTGAGGAGTACGGCGGTGCCCTCGGCCGCGACGCGCTGCACAGTGGACCACAACTGGCGGCGCGAGACGCTGTCGAGCCCGACGCTGGGCTCGTCGAGGAAGAGGACGCGGGGCTTTCCGCACAGCGCGAGCCCCAGGTAGACGCGTTGCTGCTGGCCGCCGGAGAGTTCGCCGAAGAAGCGCTCGGACAGGTCCGTGAGACCGGCCAGGTCCATGACTTCCCGGGTGTCCATCGGGGCCGGGTAGTAGGCGCGGAACAGGTCGACCAGTTCGCGTACCTTGAGGCTGCCCGGCAGACCCGAGTTCTGGAGGACGACGCCGCACTGGGCCCGTACGCGTGAGGAGGTCGGCGAGCCGCCCATCAGTTCCACAACACCGGAGTCGGGCTGCCGCAGACCGAGCAGACAGTGCAGGCTGGTCGTCTTGCCCGCGCCGTTCGGCCCGAGTACGGCCACGACCTCGCCCGGGAACACCTCCATGCGGCCTTCGACGACGGCCTGGACGTCACCGAAGGACTTCATCAGTCCGGCCATGCGGACGGCGGGCTCGTGACGGGCGGGACGCGCCGTCGAACCATCCGCTGTCTCAAGGGTCTCAGTCATGGTTCTTCCTGTCTGTGCACACGATCCTGAATTCAACGGGATACCGCTGCCCGGCATCGTCCCTGAACCACATTCCGTCCGGGCCCGGGAGCATCTCGGAGAACGCCAGGTCGCCGTCGGGCACCCGCTCGCGTCCGCGACGGATCTTCGACCAGAGCATGTCGGCCAGCAAGGGGTTGGCCAGGTCGACGTAGACCGGTTTCACCTCGCCGGCGACCCGGACGAAGACGTTCTGCGGGACCCCGAGCCGTTCGCGCAGCGCCTGGAAGAAGGCGTGCACGGGCTCCTCCTTGGCGTCCGGGCCGGGCAGGTCCGTGAACGGCACCCGCCAGGTCTCGCGGCACACCACGACATCGTCGATGGTGATCCTCGGCTGGTGGTCCCGCCGTTCCAGGAAGCCGAACGACTGCACCGCAGCGCTGCTGAGGTAGTCCCCCAGGACCTGGACGAGATCCTCCTCGAAGGTCCCGTCCACGGACACCACCCGGAAGCCGTCTCCCGCCGGGACGACCCGCAGCGAGGTGATGGGGATCAGCTCGGCGGTACGCGGGTGGTACGAAGGCTCGCTGCCGATGCCGATGTACCGGCACAGCGGTGACAGATGGGCGCCGGGCGGGGCGGTGCGGGAGTTCACGTGCCCGGTGGAGAAGGGGTAGAGCGGGGTGATGGCCCCGGCGATCTCACGGTCGATCCAGCCGCGTATTGCCGGGGCGTTGGGCGCGGTGTCCAGGAAGAGCAGGGCGTTGACGGTGTTGACGCACGAGTGCAGTTCACCGAGCACCACCCGGAAGCGTCCGGCCCGGATGTCGTCGGCGCCGGCGGCGTCGATCATCAGGTCGGGGCTGTGCCAGCGGGCCTCGGTCCAAGCGGGCCCGTCCGCGGGGAACATCTCGTACACCGCGTCGCGGATCTCGGCGGCGGTCCGGGTGGTGGGCGAGCCGTCCGCGTTCGGCCTAAGGATCTTCGTCCAGCGGGCGCGGAGTTCGGCGCAGGCCGCGTCGGCGGGGCGTACCGGGTCGTCCCAGAAGGTGGTGGACATGGCCGCGAGGAGGTACGCGAAGGGGTAGCCGCCGTCGGACGACCGTCCCTCGTCGTCGGCCATGATCTGCCGGGCCGCGCGGACGTACTCGGCGGCGATCATCCGGGAGAACCAGCGGGAGCTGGTCAGCACCAGGTCGAGGACGGGCCCCGCCCTTTCGAGGACCTCGGGTCCCAGCTCCACATCGAGATCGGCGACGCAGTCCTCGTAGGCGATGCGCCTGCCCGCGTAGAACTTCCCGGCGCCCTGCTCGGCCCGTTCGCCGGTGACGCGTACGAATGCCTCCTCGGCGGCGGTCAGGGCCTGGGCCAGCTGCGCGGGCTGCCCGGTGTGGTTCTTCAGGGCGGCCACGGCCCGTACGACCTCGTCGAGGTCACGGAGCGCGGCGGTACGGCGTTCGACATCGCTCACCCGCATGAGCTGGCCGCGCAGTTGGCGTTCCGGGCGGCGTGCCTGGTGGATGGCGAAGTCGGTGCTGAGCACGCCCATGGCCCGGAGCCGCCGCACTTCGTCGCGTACCTCGCCGGCGTCCGACTCCGGGCAGCCGAGCGGGATCTCGTAGGCGGCGCGGGTGCCGTCGCAGGCTTCCAGCACGGCGCGGCGCAGCGGTGTCACGGACAGCTGGGAGCCGTCCTGGAGGGGGAACACGTCGCTCGTGAGGTCCAGGCCCGGGGCGACGTGCGGCACCACCCAGGGGTCCAGGCCGTGCCGCAGGCGCAGCGCGCGGGCCAGGGCACGGACCGCCCACAGCTCCATGTACACATCGCGGGACCGGGGAGCCCGGCCCGCGGGTGTGACCCGGGTCGGCTCTGTGCCCCACGTACCCCACACCGATGGTCCGAAGAAGCCGATGGTGTCGTTCTTGGCGCAGTAGCGGGACGCATAGGCGGCCAGCGAACGGCGCAGGTAGCGCCGTCGCTTCCCGGCCAGGTGCGCGCCCTTGCGGACCTGCTCGCCCAGCAGGGGGTTCTGCCAGGCGAGCGCGGACCGGAAGAGGTCGTTGTCGGCTGCCGTGGCCAGCTGCCGCAGCGCGGCTTTCCTGGCCTCCTCGAAGGAGTCCGGGGTTGCCATGTCGGCTGTGTCGAGCCAGTCGAAGGGCATGCCGGTGGTGCGGACGACGAGGGAGGGCCAGACGCCCCAGTCGCCACTGCCGCCCAGGGGGAGCAGATGGGTGTCGTTCACCGGACGGCTGCCGCGTCCGCGTCGTCCATGGCCCTGCGCAGGCTGAGCGGGCGCATGTCCGTCCAGACGCGTTCGATCTCGACGAGGCAGGCGTCGATCTTCCCGGTGAAGCCGGTCGAGCGCCATCCGTCGGGTATCTCCCGGCTCGCCGGCCAGATCGAGTGCTGTTCCTCGTGGTTCGCGACCACGTGGTAGGTGATGGTCAGGTCGTCTTCGTCGAAGAGGGGCATGGCACCTTCTCAGAGTTGTGCGAGCGCGGTGAGCTCTTGCTGGATGCAGGCGGAGAACTGGGCGACGCGGTGGCGGGTGAAGTGCTGGCTGCTGTAGCACACGGAGCCTTCGAGTGCGCCGTCGACGATCTCCAGGACGAACTCGATGAGTGCCTCCGGCTGAGCCTCGGCGTCCTGCATGGTTGCTGGCGGCGGGTCCAGGGGGCGTATGAACGGCCCTTGGGTCAGCAGCGGGTTCGGCGAGCGTTCTCCGTAGTAGTTCAGGTGGATCTGGGGCTGGCGCAGCTGCCGCAGTGCCCGCGCACCGGGCGTGCCGTCGGCGAGGTAGCGCAGCAGGCCGAAGGAGTTGCGCAGCAGGGGGCGGCCGGGCAGCAGTCCGCCGACCCGTCGCAGGGCGTCGTGCGATGTCTCTTCCGGTACGGCGTCGATGCGGACCGGGAACATCCCGGTGTACCAGCCGACGGCACCGCTGGGGTCGGGCTCGGGGCCCGCCACCGCGCCGTACCCGTCCCGGCCCTGGGTGAGGACGCCGAGCAGCAGGGGCCGGCCGTCGGCCCAGCGGTGGTACGCCCGCGCCAGGGCGGTGGCCAGCACGGCCTCCAGCAGCGGGCGGCCCTCGTCGTCGCGCAGTTCCCGCAGCCGGGCGGTGGCGGCCGGGGCCAGCGAGAGCGGCAGCTTCAGCTGCTCACCGCGCGTCGGGGGCCCCGGATCGTGGTCCACGGGAACGGGCCGGAACCCGTCCAGCACCCGCGCCCAGTGCCCGGCCAGTTCCTGCACCTCGGGGCGGTGCGCGGCGGCGACCGAGGCGCGGGCCCAGGCGGCGAAGCCCGTCACCGGGGCATCGTCCAACTCCCCGCCGAGCGCTGCTCGTTCGTACGCGTGGTGGAAGTCCTCCAGCAACTGCTGCCACGAGTAGCCGTCGACTACGAGGTGGTGGACGGCGAACAGCAGCCTGCTGCGGCCGGGGCGCAGCCGGACCAGCGTCACCGACCACGGCGGTTCGTGTTCCAGTGCGGTCACCGCCCGGACGGTGTGTTCGAACTCCCCGAGCCGTTCGCCGCGTTCGTCCTCGGACAGCTCCCGCAGGTCGAGGACCTGGAAGGTCACGAGGTCGGGCCGTTCGGCGACGTACTGCCGCCATCCCCCCGCCGTGCGCTGCCAGCGCATGCGCAGGGCGCTGTGACGCCGCGCGACCCACTCCAGGGCCGTGCGGACCGCCTCCGGGGCCAGTTCCGTATCCAGCTCCAGGTACTGGCACATCTGCTCCAGAGCCGGATCGTCGCCGGTCCGCTCGAAGAACACCCGGGCCCTCGGCAGGATCGGCACCGGCCCCGGGCCGTCGTCGAACGCGGTCGCGGGGGCCGGGCCCGCCGCGGCGGCCACGGCGGCGAGGTCGGCGAGCACGGGGTGGCGGAACAGGTCGGCCGGGCTGAGCGTGATGCCTTGGCCGGCCGCCTTGGCGACCAGCCTGAGGGCCCGCAGCGAGTCACCGCCCAGATCGAAGAAGTCGGCGGTCCGGCCCACCGATCTGACGCCGAGCACGTCCTGCCAGACGCGTGCGAGCCGGGCCTCCATCGGTGTCCGCGGCTCGACGTGCTCCGCGCAGTCAGTACCCCGGCCCGGGTCGTCGGCGACTTCGACGGTACGCAGCGCCTTGCGGTCCACCTTTCCGTTGGCGTTGAACGGCAGTCGGGCGACGCGGACGACCGTCGGGACCACCGGAGCGGGAAGGGTCCGGGCCGCGTGGCGGCGTACCTCCGCCGCGTCAAAGGTGTCCTCGGCGTCCGGCCGGGCGGTGGCGCAGGCGATGAGGCGGTCGTCGCGCAGGACGACGCCGACCTGCTGGACGGCCGGATGGGAGCGTACGACGGACTCGACGTCCGCCACCTCGACGCGTACGCCGCGCACCTTGACCTGGTCGTCGTCGCGGCCCCGGAATTCCAGCACGCCGTCGGTGCGCCACCGGGCCCGGTCACCGGTGCGGTACATGCGGGTGCCGTCGCCCGCGAACGGGTCCGGGACGAAGCGCGCCGCGGTCGCGCCCGGCTGGTCCACGTATCCCTGGGCCAGGCCGCCGCCGCCGATGTGGAGGTCGCCCACGACGCCCGCGGGCACCGGGTGCAGCGCCTCGTCGAGCACGTACATCCGTTCCCCGGGCAGGGGACGGCCGATCGGCACCACACCACGGTCCAGGTGGGCGTCCGTCACCTCCAGTGCCGTGGACCAGATGGTGGTCTCGGTGGGGCCGTACCAGTTCTCCAGGCGCACCCCGCGCCCGAGCAGGGTCTCGGCGACGGGAGCGGGCAGCGCCTCGCCGCCGCACCAGCCGCGCAGGCCCGCCAGGTCGCCCTGGGCGTCGGCGAGCGCGCCCCAGACCGTGGGGGTGGCCTGCAACAGGCTCGCTCCGGCGGTGCGCAGGGCCGTCATCAGGGCGTCCGGGTCGAGCACGCCACCGGTGTCGTGCAGTACGAGACGGGCCCCCACTGTCAGCGGGAGCAGCAGCTCCACGATCGAGATGTCGAATCCGGCGGTGGTGACGGCCAGCACGCTGTCCGCGCTGCTCCACTGCCCGGTCACGGCATCGGCGAACACCGCCAGCGCCCGATGGGAGACAGCGACTCCCTTGGGGCGCCCGGTGGAGCCGGAGGTGAACATCTCGTACGCGACGGCCTCAGGAAGCACGGCCGCGTGGGCTGCGCCGGGCTGCGCCTCGGCCGGTGTGTCCGCCCGGACCACGGTGGCGCCGTGCGGCACCCGGTGCAGGGTCCGCGCGTCCACCACGACGGCGCGCGGCCGGGCCACTTCGCCGATCAGCCCGGTGCGGGCGGCGGGCTGCGCGGGGTCCAGCGGCACGTACACACCACCGCACTGCCATACGGCGACGGCCGCGGCGATCAGCTCCATGCACCGGGGCAGGCAGACGGCGACCGGGTCGCCCGGCCTGACGCCCGCGGCGCGCAGGCCGTCCGCCATCCGGGCCGCGGCCTCGGCGAGTTCGGCGTACGAGTACGTGCCCCGGGCGTCCGTGACGGCGGGAGCGGTGGGCCGCTCCGCCGCCCTGGCGCGGATGCGGTCCGGAACGGGGAGCGGGGAGGGAGCGCCGGGCCAGCCCCGGCCCCACTCGTTCAGGACCGTGCGCCGCGCGCCCGGTCCGAGGACATGGCGGGAGGACAGCGGCTCCTCGGGCTCGGTGGCCAGCCACTTCAGCGCCGACCGGTACAGCTCCACCAGCTGGTCCGTCTCCCACGGTGCGAAGTGGCGCGGGGAGGCGGCCATGAGGAGCGCCAGGTGTCCGTGCGCCTCGTCGGTTCCGTGGTCGAAGGAGACGTACAGCGGATAGTTGGTCGGGGCGATCTCCTGGAACTCGCCGGAGAGCCGGACCGCCGACGAGCCCGGTTCGTCCTTGTGGAGTTCCCCGAGGGCGTGGAAGCGGGTGTAGTTGAAGACCGCCGTGATCAGCGGGCCGTGTGCGCTGCGGCGCTCCAGTGCCGCGCCGGGGTAGGTGCGGTGGCGCAGCAGCGCGGTCTCGGCCCGGAAGCACTCCTTGGCCAGGGTGGTGCCGGTGAGGCCCGCCGTCCGCAGCCGCACGGGAAGGGTGTTGAGGTACATGCCCCGGGTGTCCTCGGCTCCGGCCGTTTCCGGGCGGCCGTTGACGACCAGGCCGGTGAGCACGTCGTCCCGGCCGGTCCACAGGGCGAGTACGGCGACATGCGCGGCAAGCAGGACGTCCTTGACGGGGGCTCCCAGCCGGCCGGCGAGCCGTTCGAGGCCCCGCTGGACGTCGAGCGGCAACGGGACGACGCGGCGTTCGGCGGCGGCGGACCGCTCGCCGCGCCGGACGGGCAGCTCCAGCGGCTCGGCGCCGGCCAGGGCCTCGTTCCAGAACTCACGGGCCGCCGGGTCGTCGAGGGCCTTGCATTCGTCGGCCACGAAGTCGCGGAACAGTGTCGCGGGGGCCTCGGCGGCGGGCAACTCGCCACCGGTGAGCAGGATTCCGTACGTACCGAGGATCTCGGAGACCGTCGAGGTGAAACTCCAGCCGTCGAGGATGGCGTGGCATTCGGTGACGCAGAACCAGAACAGGTCCGTGTCCGCCCGGTGCACGGTGATGCGGAAGAGCGGAGCGCGGCCGAGGTCCGGGGCCCGCCCCCGCTCCTGGCGCATCCACGCGTCCACGCGGGCGGCGGCGTCGTCGTGAGCCGGTGGCGCCCCGTTCCGGTCCCGCAGGTCGACCACGGTCACCGGTGGTTCGACCGTGCGGTGGACGATCTGAAGGGGCTCGCTGTAGGCGGACAGGTCGAAGGACGTACGCAGGACCGCGTGGCGCGCCATGACATGGCGCACGGCGGCGCGGAGCAGGCCCTCGTCCAGTGCCGCGCGCACCGCGACGCCGGTCACGTTCAGATAGGCGGCGTCGTCGAGCTGGTGGAAGACCATGCCCTGCTGGAGCAGGGTGAGCGGGTAGGCGTCCTCGCAGCTCTCGGGGAGCAGCGGGCGGTCGGCGGGGTCGGTCAGCTCGAAGGGGCGGGTGCCGGTGTGTTTCTGTGCGGCCGACTCCCCTGCCAGCGCGGCGAGTTCGGCCACAGTCTGGGCGGCGAAGACATCCGCGACGGAGATCCCCAGCCCCTTCTCCTGGGCGAGTGCGGCGACCTGTACGGCGCGGATGGAGTCGCCGCCGAGCTCGAAGAAGTTGTCCTCCGCCCCTACCCGCTCGCTCTGGAGCACTTCGGCCCAGATCGCGGCGATGGCCTCTTCGGACGCTCCCCGGGGGGCCCGGTACACGGACCGGACGGTGTCGGCGAGTTGTGCCTTCCGGGCGTTCTCCCGCAGCGCGCGGCGGTCCAGCTTGCCGTTGACCGTCCGGGGCAGGTCCGTGGCCATGGCGAGGACGGGCACCATGTGCGCGGGAAGCCGGTCCGCCAGGTGGGCCCGCAGTTCCGCGGCGTCCAGGCCGTCGTGCGCGGGCACGACGAAGGCGATCAGCCGGCCCTCGTCCGCGACCACACCGGTCGCGGCCACGGCGGGGTGGGCGGCCACCGCCGCTTCGACCTCGCCCGGCTCGATACGGAAGCCGCGCACCTTCACCTGGGCGTCCACGCGGCCCAGGTACTCCAGTTCGCCGTCGGCGAGGAGCCGGACGCGGTCGCCCGTGCGGTACATCGGGCTGCCGTCGGCCGCGAAGGGGTCCGGTACGAACCGGGTGCCGGTCAGCGCATCCCGTCCCGCGTAGCCCTGGGCGACGCCCTTGCCGCCGATATGGAGCTCACCGGGGATGCCGGGCGGCAGCGGGCGCGCCCAGGGGTCGAGCACGTAGGCGGCCAGGTGCGGCAGCGGAACGCCGATCAGGCTGCCGGTCATGGGCCGGTCCGCGTCCTCCCTGGTGATCTCGCGCAGGGTCACGTGCACGGTCGTCTCGGTGATCCCGTACATGTTGACCAGCCGCGGCAGGTCGGCGACCGGCAGCCGGAACCAGGGCCGCAGCGCGGCCGGCCTGAGGGCCTCGCCGCCGAAGACGACAGTGCGCAGCGCGGCGGGGAAGGGTGCGTGCGTGCCCGCCCAAAGGTGGACCAGCGAGTCGAACGCGGTCGGGGTCTGGTTGAGCACGCTCACGCGCTCGTCGATGAGCAGCCTCAGGAACCGGTCGGGGGCGCGGGCGGTGTCCCGGTCGACGACCACGACGGTGCCGCCGGAGGTCAGCGGGCCCCAGATCTCCCAGACCGAGAAGTCGAAGGCGATCGAGTGGAACAGCGTCCACCGGTCGGCCGCTCCGTACCCCAGTGCCGCGCGGCCCTCGGCCAGCAGGGAGGCGAGGTTCCCGTGGGTCACGGTGACGCCCTTGGGGGCGCCGGTGGAACCGGAGGTGTAGATGCGGTAGAGGGGGGTGTCCGAGGTCACGGGGCGGGGCTCGAAGCCCTGGGCCGCTGGGTCGTCCTCCGGACCGTCCGGCGGGATGACGTCGAGGCGGCCTGCTCCGGCCCACTCCGCGAGGGAGGGATCGCCCACGAGTACGGTGCAGCCCGCGTCCTGGAGCAGCGAGCGCAGCCGCAGCTTCGGGTGCTCCTCGTCCAGCGGCAGCGCGGTGAGCCCGGCCTTGGCCACCGCCAGCATTGCCACGACGAGGTCGGTGCCGCGCCGGGTCAGGACCGCGACCGGGACGCGCGGGTCGGCCGCCCGCCGGCCGATGCGGTGGGCCAGCGCCTCGGCCCGCCGGTTCAGTTCGCCGTAGCCGGTGCGGGTGGAGCCGTGCACGACGGCCTCGCGCTCCGGGTGGGCGGCGGCCTGCTCCTCGAACCAGCCGACGATGCCGCGCGGGCCCAGACGCGGCGCTGTGTGGCGGGTGCCGACGGGCAGCGGCGCCGGGGCGCCGAATCCGAGCGTGGACAGGGGTGCGTCGGGGGCTGCGACGGCCCCGGTGAGCAGCGCCTCGTAACAGGCCAGCCAGGAGCGGGCCGTGGTGGCCCGGATGAGGTCGCTGTCGTACTCCAGGTACAGCCGCGTGCCGTCGGCGGCGTCCTCGACGGTGAGCGTCAGGTCGAACTTCGAGATGCCCAGGTCGACTTCGAGGCGTTCGGCGAAGAGCCCGCCGGGCAGCCCCCCGGCGCCGGTCTCCGTACGACGGTGGTTGAACACGGCCTGGACGAGCGGCGGCCGGCTGCGCTCCCGTTCGATGTCCAGGGCCTCCACCAGCCGCTCGAAAGGCAGGTCGCGGTGGGACACCGCTTCACTCGTCGAGCGGTGCTCCCGGGCGACGAGTTCGCGTACGAGCGGGTCGTCCGCGGCCGGTGCGCGCAAGCACACCATGTTCACGAAGTTCCCGACGTGGGGGGCGTCCTCGGCCCGCCGGGTGGTGACGGGGCAGCCGATCAGCAGGTCCCGCTCGCCGGTGAGGACCTGGAGCAGGTAGCGGTAGAGCGCCAGGTGTACGGACGAGGAGGTGACGCGCAGTTCGCGGGCGAACCCGGCGATGCCGGAGGTCAGCTCCGCGTCGAGCAGGCGCTCGATGCGGCGTCCGTTGTTGCCCTGTACTGCGGGGCGCGGGTGATCCGAGGGCAGTTCGACGACCGTGGGGGCGTCCGCCACCCTCGCGCGCCACCAGTCCAGTTCCCGCTGCTCCGTCTCCGGTGCCGGTCCGGTCACCCGGCGCGGGACCACGGGCCCCGCCGGGGCGCCCGCGTACTGCCCGAACATCTCCGCGGTGATCAGGTCGAGGCTGTCGCCGTCACCGACGATGTGGTGGACGCAGAGGCAGACCAGGTACTCGTTCTCCGCGGCGCGGGCCACCGCCAGCCGTGCGAGCGGGCCGCCCGCGAGGTCGAACGGGCGGCGGGCCTGCCCGGCCAGCCACTGATGAGCCTCCTCCGGTGAGACGAAGTCCTCACCGAGGACCGTCTCCGGGGACAGGTCTTGCGGGCCCAGGACCCGGGCCCGGGGACGGCCCCGCTCGTCCTCGAAGACCGTGCGCAGGGCTTCGTACCGGGAGACCACCGCCGAGAACGCGTCGAACAGCCGCCGGACGTCCAGCGGTCCGGAAAGACGCACACCGGCCGCGATGTTGTACGCCGCGCTGTCCGGGTCGAGGCGGTGCAGAAACCACAGCCGGGTCTCGGCCCGGGTCAGCCGGGAGGCGGCGTCCGGAGCGCTGCCGCCCGGAACTGCTCCGGCATCCGTGACGGATGCCTGGTCGAGTCCATGAGCCTGCATCTCGGCGTCGAGCAGGCACAGGAACTCGGGATCGTCGAAGACGTCGGTCATTGGTTCGCCTTTGCGGACAGGAGCAGTTGTTCGGCCACCTTCGCCATGCGCTCGGCGTTCGGGTTGGCCGCGCGGATCTTCGCGGACTGCTGTGCGATGGTCTGGGCCTCGAAGACGTCCGTCACGGACAGCTCGGTACGCAGCACACGGCGGATGCGGTCGACGATGCGCAGGGCGCTGATGGAGTCCCCGCCCAGGTCGAAGAAGTTGTTCTCGCGTCCCGGGGCGGCGACGGACAGCGTGCCGGACCAGATCTCCGCGAGGACCCGCTCGACCACATCGGCGGGCGGTGCGTCCGCCTCCGGTTCGGACAGCCGGGGGTCCGGCAGCGCCTTGCGGTCGGTCTTCCCGCTGGGGGTGAGCGGCAGGGCGTCGATGAAGCCGACCGCCGGAACCATGTGCGCGGGCAGCCGTTCGGCGACGTATCCGCGCACCTCCTCCTGCGTGGGTTTCCCGTCGCCGGGGACCACGTAGGCGATCAGGCGCCCGTCGCGGACGACCACGGCGGCTTCCCGTACCTGAGGATGCCCGGTGAACACGGCTTCGATCTCGCCTGGCTCGACACGGAACCCCCGCACCTTGACCTGGTCGTCGACGCGGCCGAGGAATTCCAGGGCCCCGTCCGGGAGCCGGCGCATCCGGTCGCCGGTGCGGTACATCCGCGCACCGGGCGGGCCGAAGGGGTCGGGCACGAAGCGCAGGGCGGTGGCCGCGGGGTCCTGGTCGTACCCCTGCACGACGGTCCGGCCGGCGATGTACAGCTCCCCCTCGGCGCCCGTCCGCGCGGGCCGCAGCCACTGGTCGAGCACATGGGGGACGACTCCGGGCACGGCGCGCCCGACCGGGACGCGCCGGCCCGTGGTCTCCTGCGCCGTCATCCGCTGGGGCAGGAGGTCGTCCACGGGCTGATCCGTGGCCCAGATGACCGTCTCCGTCGGCCCGTAGAGATTGTGCAGCCGCACACCCCGGCGGCGGGCGCGCTCGGCCAGAGCAGGGCTGAGCGGTTCGCCACCGCAGCCACCGGTCATTCCGGCCAGGTCCGCGTCGGTGGCGAGCAGCTGCTCCCACAGGCTGGGCACCGAGTACATACGGGTGGCCCGCACCCGGTCGATGTGCGCGGCGAGTCCGGCGGGGTCGAAGACCGGGCCGCTGTCGTGGAGCACCACGCGGGCGCCCAGCGACAGGGCGACCAGAAGCTCCAGGACGGACACGTCGAACCCGACCGTGGTCACCGCGATCAGCGTCTCGTCCGGCCCCCATGTGGGAGCGATGGCGTCGCGGAACGCCGCGAGTTCCCCGTGTCCCACCACCACGGCCTTGGGGACACCGGTCGATCCGGAGGTGAAGATGAGGTACGCGGCACCGCCCGGCACCGCCCGGAAGGCCGGGGCGGACACCGGCGGCGCCCCGGTGGCGTCCCGCGCCTCCCGTGCCTCCAGGGGCAACACACGTATGTACGGCGGGAGTTCTCCGGCCGCCGACGCGTCATCGGCGTGCACGACGACGACCGACGCACCGGACCGCTCGACGATGTGGTGGACGCGCTCGCGCGGGGTCCGCCGGTCGACGGGCACGTACACGGCGCCGCAGCGCATGATCGCCAGCAGGGCGACGACCGTTTCGGCGGTCCTGGGCAGAAAGGTGCACACGCGGTCACCACACCTGACCCCCATGGCCGTCAGCTCGGCCTCCGCACGGGCGACTTCGAGTTCGAGGTGGGCATGGGTCAGCTCCCGGCGGCCGTCCGACACTGCGGGCCGGTCACCGGGCAGGTCCGCGATCAGCCTCGGCAGAGAACGGAAGCTCTCGGCCGGTGGCTCGTCTGCGTAGGGGGACGGCTCATCGTCGTCGATGCCGAGGTCGGGCAGAGGCCGCTGCGGGTCCTCGTCGAGCACGCGCAGCAGGGCGCCGACCGACTGGGCG
This sequence comes from Streptomyces sp. NPDC007164, assembly GCF_040634135.1. Classification (NCBI taxonomy): domain Bacteria; kingdom Bacillati; phylum Actinomycetota; class Actinomycetes; order Kitasatosporales; family Streptomycetaceae; genus Streptomyces; species Streptomyces sp. NPDC007164. The sequence goes on along the minus strand of NZ_JBEYFB010000053.1, from coordinate 11,821 downwards.
AGGAAGCGGGCGGCAGCGTCCCCGACCAGGGTGGTGCTGTAGCGCACCTGAGTCCTGATCCGCTCCCCCTCCTCGTACACCTCCAGCACGAGCGGGAACTGAGTGGTCCGGGAGTCCGGCTCCTCGGCGCGGAACACGGTGTCGCCGATGCTCACCTCGCCCCGGCTGCCCTCCCAGGCGACCAGGGTCTGGAACAGCGGCATGGCGGCGGTGTCGCGCTCCGGCGCGACCTCGCGGGCCAACTGCTCGAACGGCAGGGAGCTGTCCTCGTACGCCTCGGCCAGCAGGCGCTGGGTGTGCCTGACATGGTCGGTGAGTGAACCCGTGGCCGGGAAGTGGGCCTTCACCGCGATGCTGTTGAGCAGCGGGCCCACCACCTCGTGCTGGTCCTCGCGGGTGCGCAGGGAGACCGGCAGCCCCACCGCGAAGCCGTCCTGGCCCGTCCACCAGTACACGGCGAGCTGCCACAGCGCGACCATGACGGCGTTCGGGGTGACGGCGGTCCGGGCGGCGGCGCGGGTGAGCGCGTCGTTCTCGAAGGCCACCTCGGTGACCGCGCCCTTGTGGTCGAAGCCGTCCCGTGGGCTCAGCGCCTCCAGCGGGCGTACGTCCTCCAGGGCCGCCGCCCGGCGCCGCAGCATGCCGGCCGCCGACGCGGCGAGCTCGGCCTCCTGCCGTCCGGCCACATCGCTGTACTGCACAGCCATGGGCATCGGCTCCGCGCCATGCGAGATGTCCCGCGGGGCGTTCTGCGCAGTGCGCGCCACGCAGCGGCTTACGAGCTGGCGCACGATCGTCTCGACGGACTCTCCGTCGCACGCGATGTGGTGCACACACAGCAGCAACAGGTGGCTGCTGCCGTCGAACAGCAGCGCCGTACGCACCGGCCCTTCGGCCAGGTCGATCGGGAGCGCCGCCAGTTCGGCCACCTGCTCGCGGCACTGTGCCCAGGAGTCGCACCCGCGCGGCTCCAGATCCGCCCGCACCTTGTACCCGCTCACCGGCAGGACACGGCCCTGTGGCCCCTGCGCCGTCATACGGACGGACAGCCGCAGGGACTCGTGCGCACTCAGGACGTCGTGGACCGCACCGGCCAGGGCGTCGACATCCAGCGGCCCGTCGATCCGCAGGCCGATGGGGATGTTGTACGCCTGTGCCTCGGCGGAGTAACGGGACAGGAAGAGGAACCGCCGCTGTGCCGCGGAGAGCGTGACGGGGGTGCCGGCCTCAGGACGCCTCGGTTCCGGGAGGACGTCCGCGGCGGTGTTCTCGGTCCTGGGGTCACTCGCCGGGCTCCGGCGGATGTGGGCGGCCAGTTCACGCAGAACGGGGTTGTTGAAGACGGTCGCCAAGGACACCCGGCGGCCGAAGCGTTCGGTGCAGACCGCGGCCACCCGGGTGGCCAGCAGGGAGCTGCCGCCGAGCGCGAAGAAGTCGTCCGCCGCCCGGATGTCCGCCCTGCCGAGCAGTTCGCCCCAGATGCGCAGCAGTTCACCGGTGATGTCGTCGGCCGTGTCCGCGGGCGCCGGAGGTGTGGACGAAGCCTCCTGGTCCGCCGCGTCCCGCAGCGCCGCCCGGTCGACCTTGCCGCCTGAGGTGAGCGGGAGCGCGGAGGTGACCCTGATCCGTCGCGGGACGGCGGCGGACGGCAGATGGGCGGCGGCGAGGGCGCGCAGTTCGGCCCCGTCCACGGCGGTCCCCGCCTCGCACCGGGCCCAGGCGACCAGATGGGGCTGCGGTTGCGTACGCAGCAGCACCACGGCCTCGTTGACCTGCGGATGCCTGCGCAGTACGGATTCGACCTCGCCGAGCTCCGTACGGATGCCGGACAGCTTCACCTGGCCGTCCCGGCGGCCCCGGAACTCCAGGCGGCCGTCGTGGCGCAGGCGCACGATGTCGCCGGTGCGGTACATCCGCTGCCCGCCGCCCGCGTGGGGGTCGGGCAGAAAGCGCAGGGCCGTGGTGCGGGTATCGTCCGGACAGCTCTCGGCAACGAGTCCGCCGAGGAAGAGTTCGCCGACGGCGCCGTCCTCCACCGGACGACCTGCCCGGTCCAGTACATGGGCGTGGCGGCCCGGCATCGCCGTGCCCAGCGGCACACACGTCCAGCGCGCGTCCTGCGGCCCCAGCCCGCCGTGCACAGCGGTGATGACGGTCTCCGTCGGGCCGTAGACGTTGTTGAGCCGTGGGGTCGCGGAGACATGGCCGAACCAGGTGTCCAGCGCCCCCTGGTCCAACGCCTCGCCCCCGATGAGGAGTTCACGCAGCGGCCCCTCGGCCAGCGGCTCCAGGACCGCACTCCCCCGGGCACACAGCTCGTGCCAGTACGGAGTGGGGAGGTTGGCCACGGTGATCCGGCGGGCGGCCACCTCGGCCGCGAAGTCCGCCGGGTCCCACAGGTCGTCGCCCCGCAGCACCACGGTGGCCCCCGCGGTCAGGGCCACCACGGCCTGCTCGATCCATACGTCGAAGCCGTGCCCCGAGAACTGGAGGTACCGGTCATCCTCGGTGATGCCGTACGCGACGGCCGCCGATGCGGCGTGGGCCAGCAGCGCGGCGCGCCGGACGAGCACGCCCTTGGGGCGCCCGGTGGACCCGGAGGTGTACAGGCAGTACCCACTCACCCGGTCACACAACTCGGCGGTTGGGACAAGCAGTCGAGAGGAAGCTCCCTCACCGACGCTCTCCCGTGTGATCGCCAGCTCCGTCGGCGCACCGTTGTGTTCCGCTTCCGTGATCTGCACGCTCGGGCGCGCGGAGGCAAGGATCTGCTCGCTCCTGCCCGGTGGGGTGTCCAGGGGAACGGGTACGTACACGGCTGCGGCATCCAGCACGGCCAGCAGCGCTACCAAGGAGTTCACCGAGCGCGTCGTGCGCACCGCGACCGTCTGTCCGGGCCGGACCCCCGCCGCGAGCAGCCGGTCACTCAACGAGCTGACACGATCGCGCAGTTCGCCGTACGAAAGCGTCTCGCCATCCGCCTGTACGGCGGCCCGTCCGGCGTGGCGGCCCAGCAGCTCCGCCATCGTGGCCCGCTCCCGCGCGACGGCCGGAGCCTCGGGGAGCCGGGCCGCCGCCGCCCGCGTGCCGAGCGCGCCCACCGTCTGCTGCGGTCGCGCGCAGGCGGCGCGCAGCAGTTCGGTGTAGCGCCGGCCCAGGGCGGCCATGCTCTCCTCGCTGTAGCACTCCTTCTGGAAGATCAGCCGCGGACGCATCACGCGCCCGTCGTCGGAGATCTCCAGGGCCACACCGTTCTCCGCCACCGTCCGGGGCAGGCCCGCCTCCAGCCCGGAGAACGCGGGGTCGACGGCGTACTTGTTGAAGATCACGCCGATCCGGGAGCCCCGCCCGTAGACCTCGGCCATCACCTCGTTGAAGGGGGCGTCCTGGTGTCGCAGCACCTCGGTGATCCGCGAGCGGACCTGCTCGAACAGGGCCGACACCGACTCCTCGGGGGACACGGTGACACGGAGCACCATGGTGTTGATGAACAGCCCCACCACCCCGAGCGACCCGTCGGAGTCGCGCCCCGAGACGGGCATGCCGAACACCAGGTCCGACCGGCCGCTCCAGCGGGCGACGAGCACCGCCCACACGGCGAGCATCACCATCTGGTCCATCAGGCCCGACCGCCGGGCGGTCTCCCGCACCTGGTCCGCCAGTTCGACGGGGAGCGCGATGTCGTGGATCCCGGCCGAGAAGTCCGGCTCGGCGGGCGGCGCCAGGTCGGCCGGCAGCAACACCGGATCCGGCGCGCCGGACAGGGCGGCGACGGCTTCCTCGACCTGACGCCTGCGGTGTGCCTTACGCTCCGCGCTCGCTTCCCACACCGCGAGGTCGGGATAGTCGAGCCCCGGGCCGGAGGTGGCCCCGCGCGTCAGCGCGAACATCAGGATGACCTGGAGCGATACCGCGTCCACCGTCAGGTGGTGGACGGCCACCAGCACTCGGGGCATGGCATCGGGGAAGGTCATGAGACCCAGCCGGAACAGGGGTTCCCCGGTCAGGTCGAACCGGTGGCCCAGCCACTCCCGCTCCAGCTCGGCCAGGCGCCGCGCGGTCGCGGGGTCGGCTTCGGGGCCCAGCTCGAAGTGCTCGACGCGGAAGTCGCTCGCCGGGCGGAACCGGATGACGGGCCCGCCGTCGGTGACGACCACACGTGAACGCAGCGCCGCATGCCGGGAGACCAGGCTCTCCAGCAGCAGCCGGGCCTCGGAGACCGCGATGCGCTGATCCGGGCGGGCGGTGAATCCCAGCGTGAACAGCGGCGTGTCGCCGGCCAGTTGGTCCGCCAGCCAGATGCGCTCCTGGGCCGGGGTCAGTGGCACCTCGTCGGGGACGGTACCCGAGGCTACCGGCCCCTGCCGACGGGCGAGAGCGGTGTTCCCGCCCGCCAGCAGTTCGGCGATCAGCGCCTGCTTCGCCGGGGAAAGAGAACCGATACCGGTGGTCATGCCTTCTCTCCGCGCCCCAGCATTGCCTGGGCCTCCTCGTCACTCATCTTCCCCAGGGCCTCGACCAGCCGGGACTCGACGAAGCCCGCCAGGGCCCGCACGGTCACGTACTCGAAGAGGTCGGCGACGGAGAGACGGACCGTCAGCCGGTCGGCGATGCGTGCGATGAGCTGCACCGCGACGAGCGAGGAGCCGCCGATCGCGAAGAACTCGTCGTCGATGCCGACCTCGGCCACGCCCAGGGCCTCGCCCCACAGCCGGCTGAGGACCTGCTCGACCTCGGTCTCCGGCGCGATGTACGGGGTGTCGAGGGTGCGGGCGGCCTGGCCGTCGGCGAAGGAGGTCCCGGCCTTGCTCAGCTCGGCCGTGCCGAAGGAGCGGGACCGGGCCAGGCGACTGAACAGCCCCTCGGGGCAGACCACGACCTGCGCGCCGGGGCGCTGGGCCAGGATGCGGCGGAAGATCTCCTGGCCCTCGACGGTGCGCAGCCGGTCGCTGGGCCGCTGCGAGGGCTCCGACCGGGCCGGTGCCTGGGCGCCGCCGGCGGACTGCGTGGAGTCGAGGCGTACGGAACGCATCGTGTAGCCCTCGATGACCACGCACGGCCGGCCCGTCTCGTCGGTGACGGTGACGTCGACGTCCAGGAAGTCGGGGCGCTGCGGGTCGCTGTGGACCCGCTGGACGGCCCAGCAGTGCGTCGGCATGGGACGCAGGACGGTGACGGAACGGTAGGTGAACGGAAGGTAGTTGTGATCGTCGGGACCGCCCGTGCCGAAGGAGGTGGCCCGGTCCAGGAGGGACGGGTTGATGACGAGTCCCTCGGTGTCGGCGTGGAACTCCTGCGGCAGCGTCAGCTCCGCCAGCCCCTGACCGCCCTCGCCGTGGTAGTAGGAGGTGACGACGTCCCAGCGGGGCCCGTACGCCATGACACCCACCTCCGACTCGTCGAGACCGGTGAGGTCCGCCTCCCGCAGCGAGGTGCGCAGCGCGTCCAGGTCCACCGCGGCGGGTGCGGCGCCGGTGTGGACGCCTGCCCGGCCCTGGCAGTGCACGCGGCGGCCACCGCCGCCGTCGACACTGTGGGCCGTCAGCTCGAAGCCCCAGCTGTCGTCGCCGTCGGGGGTGAGCTGGATCCGGATGGCCGTGGCGTCGGGGACCGCGAGCGGGTCGATGAAGATGACCTCGGACAGGGTGACGTGCTCGGCGTCCGTGGTGTCCCGCACCGCCTCGCGGACCATCTCCAGCAGGCTGGTGCCGGGCATGACGCCGACGCCGTCGAGCTGGTGGTCGGTGAGCACCCAGTGGGAGCCGGGGCGGAATTCGCTCTCGTACTCGCGCAGGGTCACGTCGTCGTCGTAGCGGCGGTGCGTCAGCGGGTGGCCGAGCGGGATGCTGCGGGCACGCACCAGTTCCTTGATGCCCTGGGACAGGTTGCCGTCGGCCACCATGCCGACCTCGCTCCAGCCGGCCCAGTTGATGGACACGACGTACGGGCCGGAGCCGTCGCGGTACGCGGCGAAGGCGTCCATGAAGGCGTTGGCGGCGGTGTAGTCGGAGTGGCCGTAGTCGCCGCAGATGGAGATGACCGACGAGAACAGCGCGATGAAGTCGGGCTCGTCGCCGAGCAGGCGGTCGAGCAGGACCGTTCCGGCCGTCTTGGGACTGAGGACCGGCTCGGCGGCCTCCGGCGTGTGGATCTCCATCAGCGCACCACCGGCCAGCCCGGCTGCGTGGACCACCCCGTTGATCGGGCCGAAGCGCTCCCGTGCGGCGCGTACGACCGCGGCCATGGCGGCCTCGTCCGCCGCGTCGGCCGTCCCCACCAGCACCTCGGCGCCGAGGGACTCCAGGTCCCGCACCCCGAGGATGCGCCGCCGGGTCTCCGAACCGGTCTCCGGGTCGGCCAGGACCGCGTCCCACTCCTCGGGCGCGGGCAGGGCCCTGCGTCCGACGAGGACGAGGCGGGCCCGGTGCCGGGCCGCGAGATCCCGGGCGATCTCCAGCCCGATGCCGCCCAGACCACCGGTGACGAGGTACACGCCCTCGTCCCGCAGCAGGGTGGACTCCGCCGGCTCGTTGTCGATCGGACGGTGGTCCCGCACCCAGCGGCGCGCGCCGCGTACGACCACGTGCTCGTCGGTGTCCTGCCCGAGTTCGCGCACGATGTTCCGGATCAGCCGGCCAGGCTCGTCGGTGGTCTGTACGTCGAGGTGCCGGGCGTGCACCCCGGTCACCTCGGTCGAGATCGCCATGACCGGACCGCGGGCGGTGGCGGCGTAGGGCACGGTGTTCTCGGTTCCGGTGACGGCGTGGGCCCGGTCGGTCACGACCAGCAGGTCGAGCTTCTCGGGGGCGGCGCGGGTCAGGCCCTGGGCGAGGTGGAGCAGCCGGTCGTAGGTCCGCTGGGCGAGCGCGGGCGTCACCTCGTCGGCGGCCGTGAACACGCCTGCCGCGTACAGCACACGGTCCGGCGCCTGCCCCGCACTCCAGGCGGCGTCCAGCAGCTCCCGCACACTCGTCACGTCGTCCGGGTCGACGACGTAACCATCACCGTCGTCGGAGAAGCCGAAGCCGCTGACGGCGGGAGTGACGAACGCGCCGGTCGCCCGGCAGGCGTCGATCAGCTCATGGCCTCGCGCGTCGTCGTCCGTGATGACCAGCCAGGTCTCGCCGAGGGCGCTGCCCGCCCGGTGCCGCTGGTGCGGCGACTCGGTCCACACCGGCACGTACAGCGGGGCCTGGAGCGGCGGCTTCAAGCCCTCCTGCCGCGCCAGGGCGCTCTGCGGGGACTCGGTGCCAGGATCCGGGTCGACCCAGCAGCGGCGGCGTTCGTACGGGTAGGTGGGCAGCGGCACCTTGCGGTACGGGCGGCAGGTGACCCGGTCCCAGTCGAGGGGCACGCCACAGGCCCACAGCCGGGCGGCGGCGGCCAGCACGAAGGCGCCGTCGTCGACCTTCTTGCCGGGGGAACGCAGCGTCTGGGCGGTGGTGATCTGGCCGCCGTCGACCATGGCGTGCTGGCGAGCGAAGGACGACAGGGCCTGTCCCGCCCCGACTTCGAGCAGCGCGAGCCCGCCCCGCTGGGCCAGGGTGTCCAGCCCGGCGGCGAACCGGACCTCGCCGCGCAGGTGCCGGACCCAGTAGTCGGGGTCGGTGGCCTCCTGCTCGGTGATCCAGTCACCTGTGACGTTCGAGATGTACGGGAGAGTGGGCGCCGACAGCCGGACCGAGGCGACGAGCTCCCGGAACTGCTCCAGGACCGGGTCCATCATCTGGCTGTGGAACGCGTGCGACGTGCGCAGCACGGTCGCCTGGAGCCCCATCTCCGCCAGGATCTCGCGCAGTTTGTCCACGCCTTCCTGGGTGCCCGAAACCACGCTGGCCGACGGCGAGTTGGACGCGGCGAGCTGGACCTCGCCGGCCAGCTCCGGGTCGTCGAGCAGCGGCCGGACCGCCTCCGCGTCGAGCGGCAGGGCGAGCATCGCGCCGCGCGGCAGCTCCTGCATCAGCGCGCCGCGACCGGCCACGAGCCGCAGGGCGTCCTCCAGTTCGAGGACACCGGCGAGGGTGGCGGCGACGTACTCGCCGACGCTGTGCCCGATCATGGCCGCCGGGCTGATCCCCCAGGACTGCCACAGCTGGGCCAGGGCCCAGGAGACGGCGAAGGTCACAGGCTGAGTGATCCGGGTCTCCGCAAGCCGCGCAGCAGCACCGCCTTCACCCTCACCCTCGACATGCAGCACCCCATGCACCTCAACATCCAGCACCTTGGACAGCACATCCGCACAGCGGTCCAGCGCTTCCCGGTAGACGGGCTGGGTGCGGTACAGCCCCAGGGCCATGCCCGGGTACTGGGCCCCCTGGCCCGGGAAGAGGAAGGCGACCTCCTGCTGCTTGCCGCCCCGGCCGTCGACGGTGAGGGCGGGGTTCCCCTGACGGCGCAGGGCGGCGACGGCCGCTTCGGGGGTGGTCGCGACGACGGCACGCCGGTGGTCGTGCCGGCCGCGTCCGTTCTGCAACGTACCCGCGACATCCGCCAGGTTGCCGCCCTCGGTCTCCAGATGCGCGGTCAGGTCGGCAACGACCCGCTCCAGCGCGTCCGCACTGCGCGCCGACACCGGAAGCACGTGGTACGCCTGCTCCTCGCTCTCCTCGCCCTGCTCGTCCTCGGGCGCTGCCGGGGGCTCCGGCGCCCGCTCCAGGATGGCGTGGGCATTGGTGCCGCCGATGCCGAAGGAGCTGATCGCGGCACGCAGCGGGGTGCCGTCCTGCTCCCAGCGCGTGGTCTCGCGCTGGAGACGGAAGGGGGTCTTGTCGAGTTCGAGCGCCGGGTTGAGCTCGGTGCAGTTGATGCTGGCCGGGAGGACACCCTCGCGCAGCGCGTAGGCCGCCTTGATCAGGCTGGCGATGCCGGCCGCCGGACCGAGGTGTCCGACGTTGCCCTTCAGCGAGGCGAGGGCACAGAAGCCGCGCTCGGAGGTGTGCTGGGCGTACGCCTCGGTGATGGCGCTGAGCTCGATGGGGTCCCCGACCACGGTGCCGGTGCCGTGGGCCTCCAGGTATCCGATGGTCCGCGGGTCGACCTCGGCGTCACTGAGCGCGTCGAGGATGAGTTCGGTCTGACCGTGGACACCGGGGGCGGTGAACCCGGCCCGGTCGTCACCGTCATTGTTCACGGCGGAGCCGCGGATGACGGCGTGGATGGTGTCCCCGTCCTTGAGGGCGTCCTCCAGGAGTTTCAGCACCACGACGCCGCCGCCGTTGGAGAAGATCGTGCCGCTGGCGTTCGCGTCGAACGGCCGCACATGCCCGTCGGCGGAGTAGATGCTGCCCTCGACGTGCATGTAGCCGGAGCCGAGCGGAAGATCGACCTGCGCGCCACCGGCCAGGGCCACCTCGCACTCACCGCTGCGCAGGCTCTGCGCGGCCAGGTGAACGGCGGCGAGCGAGGTGGAGCACGCCGTGTAGATGGAGATGCTCGGCCCCAGGAACCCGAACTTGTACGAGACGAGCGGGGCGACGTAGTCCGGGTAGTTGCCGACGGTGACACTCATGGCGCCGGTGGCCCGCATGACCGCCGCGTTCTCGTAGACGTAGTCCTCGCGGTACGGACTGTTCGCGGTACCACCGAAGACCCCGACTCGCCGCGTCATGCGACGGTGGTCGTAACCGGCGTGTTCGAGGGCGGTGTTGGCGAGTTCCAGGAACAGGCGGTGCTGGGGGTCCTTGATCTCGGCTTCGCGCTGGGTGAGGCCGAAGAACCCCGGATCGAAGCCGTCGAGCTCCGACGCCGAGTACGAGGCCGATACGTACTTGTCCGAGGTGCACTCGGCCTCGGACACCCCTGCCTCGCGCAGTTCCTCGGGAGTACGCCACTCGACGGACTCCACACCGTCGCAGAGGTTCCGCCAGAACTCGTCTGCGGTATCGGCGCCCGGGAACCGTGCGGCCATTCCGACAACAGCTATGTGATCGCTGCGCAGCGACATACCCCACCCAGTCTCGAAACGTGGCAGGTGCCTGGCACCCTGCCCGCGGTACGTCCAGTCCGGCGTTCCGGACAACGGGGCACCAGTGAATACCAGCCAACCGGTGAAGATCCCCTCTCGTGCCGGAACCTGCACTCTGGCTCATGTTTGCAACTGGACGGAGACAGCGGCGAACTGTCCGGTTCCGGCTGCCAACGGCCGTACCGCTGAAGGAACAAACCCTGCCCGGCGGCTCTCGGCCCTGGGTGAAGGTCTCGAACCCGCTTGGCCGGTGGTCGAGTTCATGGGACACACTCGGCGGTTTCCGTTCCGGGCGAACCGCTGCCTTGCGGGAGCCGAACGATCCGATCGTTCCGCATCACGCAGCGGGTTCCCTCGCGCGGTTTGCTCCTGCGATGCCCGGTTCGGCGGGCACCCGGTGGAAGGTGTGGTTCGGCGCGGCGACGGTGTTCCGCAGTACGCGCTTCGACTCGCAGGTGTACCTGGACCAGCGATCAGGAAGCGCTCGATGTCCGGGCATCGGTAGTGACGGACCCTGGCGACCAGCAGAGGCGGCTCGACAGGGCCGACAACGGCAATCGGAGGGGAGGCGCGTTCAGCGTTCAGGGCTCCTTCGCGTGCAGGGAGGCGAAGGAGCGGGTGAGGAAGCCGGCCTGCCCAGCTGGCGTACGTACCCCCGGCAGGCCGGCTGCGTCGGAGCCGGGCAGCGGAAGCGGCTGGCGAGCTGTGGCGCCAGGGCATCGGCGAGAGCAACCGGATCGCCGGTGCGCGCAAGCCGACCGAGCAGTGGCACGACGATGTCCTCGGTGGTGACCACCTCGTGGACGAACCGAAGGTGTGGATGACGCCCCAACAGCGCGGTAGCCCCGTGCAGGGCTTCGCTCGCGGTCGGGATCACCACCGCATCGGCGTGGGACTCCAGTCGGCGGACAGTCCGCAGCGCGGACGCCTCGGTCAGGCAGAGCGCGACAAGGGTGACCTGGTGCGGCAGCCGCCGCAGGCGGCGAGGCCATCGACGCGACCGGAAGATGCTGTCCGGCTGCGGACGGCCCGGCCGTGAGCCGGGCGACGGTCAGCAGCGCGGACACCACTCGCCAGGCCGGTTCGGTGACCACCCGGGCACCGGCCTCGCGCAGGGCACCGCGCGCCTCGCCGGCGATTCCGTGCGGGGCGACGACCGGGCTGCAGCCGACATCGAGGGCGTAGGCGACGCCGTCTCGGCCACCCGCGGCAGCGCAGGCGGCGAACTCACCGCTGTGGCTGGTGGTCCACGCCTGAACCCGCTGGCGGGCGGAAGTACGACGGCAGCACGTACGACCTCTTGGTGGTGAGTCCCGTTGGGAAGGAGGTGGTTGTTGCGGTGGTGGCTGCTCGGGCGGAACCGAAGAGTTGTCCCATGCGTCCATATTTCCCCCGGTTCTGGGATCGGGCGATCCCGCCGGGTCGTGGCGTGATGGTCCCGATTCCCCATTCCTGGATTTCAACGGAACTCCCCATTAAATCAAGGTTGTTGACGTCGCGTGACAGTTCGAGCCGCTCCCTGATCACCGTGAGAACTATCCGGCAGGCTGCTCCGGTTCTTCTGCCGACGAGGGATGCAGTCAGCCAGTCCGTCTTGAAGCTGTAGGCGGTGGCGTGGGAGTCGCCTGCCTTGACGACAGCGGTGACCTCGTACAGGTAGCCGGTGCTTCCGGTCCCGGTGTCGTACCAGCCGGTTCCGAAAGCCGCGTGGCTGGCGGGGAAGGGGAGCGTGAACTGGGGTGCGTTGGTCCTGGGCCTTGGCCCAAGGCCGGGTAGTTGGCGTTTTTGCTGGTCACGCTAGGGGTTCGGCAACTGTGTGATTGCCGCGTAGCGGCCCGTGCGGACTCTCTTGATCAT
>NZ_JBEYFB010000052.1:0-41951 GCF_040634135.1 Streptomyces sp. NPDC007164 | reverse complement strand
GGCACCTACGAGGCCGGCATCGAGGACTACAAGGTCCTCAAGACCAGCTGCCCCGCCACCGGCACCGTCGCCGGCACCGCGTACGCCCACTGCGGCACCAACTGGTGGAGCTACGACACCCCCGCCACCATCTCCACCAAGATGACCTGGGCCAAGGGCCAGGGCCTGGGAGGCGCGTTCTTCTGGGAGTTCAGCGGTGACACCGCCAACGGTGAACTCGTCGGCGCCATCAACAGCGGTCTGAAGTAACCCCCACGGTCTGACCGAGCCGCACGGTCCGGAGCCCCCCACCAGCACCGTGCGGCACCCCGGAAAGCAACCGGGGAGACGGGTCCGCCCCCCGTCTCCCCGGTTTTCCCTTTGCCCAGGACCGACCGGCAACTGCCGGTCGGTCTAAGCCACGTTGACCCGCTGGCCGGGCGGCGCCGCCTCCAGCCAGGCGAGGAATCCGGTCAGCGCGTCGTCGCTCATGGCCAGCTCCAGGCGGGTCTCCCCGTGGAGACAGCCGAGCACCACGGCGTCGGAGAGCAGCGCCAGCTCCTCCTCGCCCTCGGGGAGCCGCCGGGCGACCACCTCGATCGCGGAACGCTCCAGGACCCGGCGGGGTCGAGGAGCGTAGGAGAAGACCCGGAACCAGTTGATCCGGTCCCCGCTGTACCGGGCGACTCCGTACACCCAGCCCTTGCCCGACAGATCGGGCTCCTCGGACACGTTCCAGCGCAGGCTGCAGTCGAAGGTCCCGCCGGAGCGCTGAATCAGCCGCCGGCGCAGACCGAAGACGAAGAGTCCAATCAAAACCAGTGCGACGACCAGCCCGCCCACCCACAGCGCGAGGAACATCTCCACCGACCTCCTCGCGTCGTCGAGTAACGGATACCGCCAGAACTACAACCGCACCTGCATCGCCTCAGCCGCGACACGGTCTGGAGGGGTCTCCAGCTCGGGCCGCGGCTGAGGGTAAAGCTACGTGGTCGCGGGGCGCTAGCGCACCGCCACCGCACGCAGTCGCACTTCGGCGCGCCGCTCGGAGGCAGCGTCCGTGTCCGACTTCGCGCGCTCCAGCGCACGCTCGGCGCGCTGGACATCGATCTCGTCCGCCAGCTCCGCGATCTCGGCGAGCAGCGAGAGCTTGTCGTCCGCGAACGAGATGAAACCGCCGTGCACAGCGGCGACCACGGTCCGGCCGTCGCTCGTACGGATCGTCACCGGGCCCGATTCCAGCACACCCAGAAGCGGCTGGTGACCGGGCATGACGCCGATGTCGCCGGACGTGGTGCGCGCGACGACCAGGGTGGCCTCGCCGGACCAGACACTGCGGTCCGCGGCGACCAGCTCGACGTGCAGCTCAGCAGCCAAGGGTGGCTCCTCGGGTCACCACCCGGCCGTTCGAGCCGGGTGTTGGGTCAATTCTACGGGGCGTGGTGAGGGGGGCGGGACACACCCACCCCCCTCGGTGAGCCAGGGGCTCAGGAGACGCCGAGCTCCTTGGCGTTGGCCTTCAGGTCCTCGATGCCACCGCACATGAAGAACGCCTGCTCGGGGAAGTGGTCGTACTCGCCGTCGCAGATCGCGTTGAACGCGGCGATCGACTCGTCGAGCGGCACGTCCGAACCGTCCACGCCGGTGAACTGCTTGGCGACGTGGGTGTTCTGCGACAGGAAGCGCTCGACACGACGGGCACGGTGGACAACGAGCTTGTCCTCCTCGCCCAGCTCGTCGATACCGAGGATCGCGATGATGTCCTGGAGGTCCTTGTACTTCTGGAGGATCCCCTTGACACGCATGGCGGCCGAGTAGTGGTCCGCCGCGATGTAGCGGGGGTCCAGGATGCGGGACGTGGAGTCCAGCGGGTCCACGGCCGGGTAGATGCCCTTCTCGGAGATCGGACGGGAGAGAACCGTCGTCGCGTCGAGGTGGGCGAACGTGGTGGCCGGGGCCGGGTCGGTCAGGTCGTCCGCGGGGACGTAGATCGCCTGCATCGAGGTGATCGAGTGTCCACGGGTCGACGTGATGCGCTCCTGCAGCAGACCCATCTCGTCGGCCAGGTTCGGCTGGTAACCCACCGCGGACGGCATACGGCCGAGCAGGGTGGACACCTCGGAGCCGGCCTGGGTGTACCGGAAGATGTTGTCGATGAAGAAGAGCACGTCCTGCTTCTGCACATCGCGGAAGTACTCCGCCATGGTCAGACCGGCCAGCGCGACGCGCAGACGCGTGCCCGGCGGCTCGTCCATCTGACCGAAGACGAGCGCCGTCTTGTCGATGACGCCCGAGTCGGCCATTTCCTCGATGAGGTCGTTGCCCTCACGGGTGCGCTCACCGACACCGGCGAACACCGACACACCGTCGTGGTTGTTGGCCACGCGGTAGATCATTTCCTGGATCAGAACGGTCTTGCCGACACCGGCACCACCGAACAGACCGATCTTTCCACCCTTGACGTACGGGGTGAGCAGGTCGATGACCTTGACGCCGGTCTCGAACATCTCGGTCTTGGACTCGAGCTGGTCGAAGTTGGGCGCCTTGCGGTGGATCGGCCAGCGCTCGGTGACCTCGGCGTTCGCCTCGGGCTTGTTCAGGATCTCGCCGAGGGTGTTGAACACCTTGCCCTTGGTGATGTCACCGACGGGGACCGTGATGCCGGTGCCCGTGTCGGTCACCGCGGCCTGGCGGACCAGACCGTCGGTGGGCTGCATCGAGATCGCGCGGACCACGCCGTCGCCAAGGTGCTGGGCGACTTCGAGGGTCAGCGTCTTGAGCTTGCCGTCCTCGGCCGGGTCGGCCACCTCGACGGTCAGCGCGTTGTAGATCTCCGGCATCGCGTCGACGGGGAACTCCACGTCGACGACCGGGCCGATGACCCGGGCGACGCGGCCCGTGGCAACGGCCGTCTCAACTGTGGTCGTCATTACTTGTCACTCCCCGCGGTCGCGTCGGCCAGCGCACTGGCACCACCGACGATCTCGCTGATTTCCTGGGTGATTTCGGCCTGGCGGGCCGCGTTGGCAAGCCGGGAGAGCGTCTTGATGAGCTCACCGGCGTTGTCGGTGGCCGACTTCATCGCGCGGCGGCGGGCAGCGTGCTCGGAAGCAGCGGCCTGCAGCAGCGCGTTGTAGATCCGGCTCTCGACGTACCGCGGAAGCAGGGCGTCGAGGACGTCCTCCGCCGACGGCTCGAAGTCGAACAGCGGCAGGATCTCGCCCTTGCCGTCCTCGTCCTTCGTGGCATCGAGACTGAGCGGCAGCATCCGGTCGTCGACCGGGTTCTGCGTCATCATCGACACGAACTCCGTGAAGACGATGTGCAGCTCGTCCACGCCGCCCTCGGCGGTCTCCTGGGTGACCGCCTCGATCAGCGGGGCCGCGGCCCGCTTCGCATCCGCGTACGTCGGGCTGTCGGTGAAGCCGGTCCACGAGTCCGCGAGCTTGCGCTCACGGAAGCCGTAGTAGGCGACACCCTTGCGGCCGATCACATAGGTGACGACCTCCTTGCCCTCGCCCCGGAGCCGCTCGGTCAGCTTCTCCGCGGCCTTGATGGCGTTGGAGGAGTAACCGCCGGCCAGACCGCGGTCGCTCGTGATGAGCAGGATCGCGGCCCGTGCCGGGGTCTCGGCCTCGGTGGTCAGCGGGTGCTTGGTGGTGGAGCCGCCCGCCACCGCGGTCACCGCACGGGTGAGCTCGGTCGCGTACGGCGTCGACGCCGCCACCTGGCGCTGCGCCTTGACGATGCGCGAGGCGGCGATCATCTCCATCGCCTTGGTGATCTTCTTCGTGGCGGTGACGGAGCGAATGCGGCGCTTGTAAACGCGAAGCTGAGCGCCCATCGATCAGCCCTCGCCCAGGAGCTTGCCGTCCGAGGTCTCGAACTGCTGCTTGAAGGCGGCGACCGCGTCGGCGACCGACTGCAGCGTGTCGTCGGACATCTTGGCGCCCTCGGCGATGCTGGTCAGGAGGTCCTTGCGCTCACGGCGCAGGTACTCCAGCAGCTCGCTCTCGAAGCGACGGATGTCCTCGACCGGGACGTCGTCCATCTTGCCGGTGGTGCCGGCCCAGACCGAGACGACCTGCTCCTCGACCGGAAGCGGGGAGTACTGCGGCTGCTTCAGCAGCTCGACCATGCGCTTACCGCGCTCCAGCGACGCCTTCGAGGCCGCGTCCAGGTCGGAACCGAAGGCGGCGAACGCCTCCAGCTCGCGGTACTGGGCGAGGTCGACACGGAGACGGCCGGAGACCTGGCGCATCGCCTTGTGCTGGGCGGAACCACCGACACGCGAGACCGAGATACCGACGTTCAGGGCCGGACGCTGGCCGGCGTTGAACAGGTCGGACTCCAGGAAGCACTGGCCGTCGGTGATGGAGATGACGTTGGTCGGGATGAACGCCGACACGTCGTTCGCCTTGGTCTCGACGATCGGGAGGCCCGTCATCGAACCGGCACCCATGTCGTCGGAGAGCTTCGCGCAGCGCTCCAGCAGACGCGAGTGGAGGTAGAAGACGTCGCCCGGGTAGGCCTCACGGCCCGGCGGACGGCGCAGCAGAAGCGACACGGCGCGGTAGGCGTCGGCCTGCTTCGAGAGGTCGTCGAAGATGATCAGGACGTGCTTGCCCTGGTACATCCAGTGCTGGCCGATGGCCGAACCGGTGTACGGCGCCAGGTACTTGAAGCCGGCCGGGTCGGACGCCGGGGCGGCGACGATGGTCGTGTACTCGAGCGCGCCGGCCTCTTCGAGGGCACCGCGCACGGAGGCGATGGTGGAGCCCTTCTGACCGATGGCGACGTAGATGCAGCGCACCTGCTTGTTCACGTCGCCCGTGCGCCAGTTGTCGCGCTGGTTGATGATCGTGTCGACGGCCAGAGCGGTCTTACCCGTCTGACGGTCACCAATGATCAGCTGACGCTGGCCGCGGCCGATCGGCACCATGGCGTCGACGGCCTTGTAGCCGGTCTGCATCGGCTCGTGCACCGACTTACGGACCATGACGCCAGGGGCCTGCAGCTCGAGGGCGCGGCGGCTGTCGGTCGCGATCTCGCCGAGACCGTCGATCGGGTTGCCGAGCGGGTCGACGACGCGGCCGAGGTAACCCTCGCCGACGCCGACGGAGAGCACCTCACCGGTGCGCTGCACCGGCTGGCCCTCTTCGATGCCGCTGAACTCGCCGAGGACGATCGCACCGATCTCGCGCTCCTCAAGGTTGAGGGCGAGACCGAGGGTGCCGTCCTCGAACTTCAGCAGCTCGTTCGCCATGGCCGAGGGAAGACCCTCGACCTTCGCGATGCCGTCGCCGGCAACGCTGACCGTACCGACCTCCTCGCGCGAGGCCGCGTCCGGCTTGTACGACTGGACAAAGTTCTCCAGCGCGTCCCGGATCTCCTCCGGCCGGATCGTGAGCTCCGCCATCTGGGTTCCCTGCTCTCCTTGTTGGGCCCGAAGTTTCTTAAGGGGGTCTGGGGGCCGACCCCCAGGAATCTTCTGCAATTTCTGCACGGCCCAACCGGGCCGCTGGTCTTGCTCTGTTCTGTTGCTGCGCTGCGCCGGTCAGCCGGCCATGCGTCGGGTCGCCTCTTCGAGGCGCTCCGAGATGGTGCCGTTGATGACCTCGTCACCGACCCGCACCGCGATCCCGCCGAGGACCGTGGGGTCCACATCGAGGTTCAGGTGCATCGGACGGCCGTAGATCTTCGCCAGCGCGGCGCCGAGGCGCTGCTTCTGCCGATCGCTGAGCGGCACCGCCGAGATGACCACGGCGACCATGCGCTCCCGGCGTTCCGCGGCCAGCTTGGAGAGGGACTCCAGTCCCTCTTCCAGGCTACGTCCACGCGGCTGGGTGACAAGCCGCGTGACGAGGCGCTCGGTGGCGGGCCGCGCCTTGCCGCCGAGCAGGCTGCGCAGCAGCTGCCCCTTGGCGGCCGCGGACGCGGACCGGTTGGTGAGCGCGGCGCGCAGCGCCTTGTCGGAGGCGACGATCCGGCCGAACCGGAACAGCTCGTCCTCGACGTCGTCGAGGTCTCCGCTGCGCTGGGCGGCGGTGAGGTCTGCGATGTTCGCCAGTTCCTCGGTCGAGTCGACCAGGTCGCGCGACTGCGACCAGCGGGAGCGGACCATGCCGGAGATCAGGTCGACGGTCTCGCCGCCCACCTGGCCACGCAGCAGCCGTCCGGCCAGCTCCGCCCGGGCCTCGCCGGCCTGCGACGGGTCGGTCAGGACCCGCCGCAGTGAGACCTCGCGCTGGAGCAGCGCCGTCACGGCGGCCAGCTCCTCGGCGAGCTTCGCCGCGTCGACCGACGTGTTGTCGGTCAGCGCGTCGAGCGACTCACGTGCGGCGGCCAGTGCCTCGCGGCTCGCGCCGTTCATCGGACAGCCTCGGCCTTCGCCTCGAGCTCGTCGAGGAAACGGTCGACGGTGCCGCTCTGCCGGGCGTGGTCCTCAAGGGACTCGCCGACGAGCTTGCCGGCCAGGTCGGTGGCGAGCTTGCCCACGTCCTGACGCAGCGCAGAGGCCGCGGCCTTGCGGTCGGCCTCGATCTGGGCGTGGCCGGCAGCGATGATCTCTTCGCGCTGCCGCTGGCCTTCCGCCCGCATCTCCTGCAGGATCACAGCGCCCTGCTCCTGCGCCTCCTGGCGCAGGCGCGCGGCCTCGTGACGGGCCTCGGCGAGCTGAGCCTTGTACTGCTCAAGAACGCTCTGGGCCTCGGTCTGGGCCGCATCGGCCTTTTCGATACCGCCTTCGATGGCCTCGCGGCGCTCTTCCAGAACCTTGTTGATGTTCGGGAGGAGCTTCTTGGCGAGGAAGCCGAAGACGATGACGAAGGCGATCAGACCGATGACGAGCTCAGGGATCGGCGGAATGAGGGGGTTCTCCACCTCGGCTTCGGCCGCGAGCTGAACCAGGGGGTTCACATCAGTGCCTTTCGTCGGAACGGACTAGTCGCGGTTCGTCAGCTGTAGACGAACGGCATGACCAGACCGATGAGGGCGAGCGCCTCACAGAAGGCGAAGCCGAGAATCTGGTTGGCGCGGATCAGGCCGGCAGCCTCGGGCTGACGGGCGAGAGCCTGGGTGCCGTTACCGAAGATGATGCCGACGCCGACGCCGGGGCCGATGGCGGCCAGGCCGTAACCGACAGAGCTGAGGGAACCGGTGACGGCGGCAAGGGTCTGGGACATGCCAGTTCTTCCTTCTCTTTCACGGACCGGTGGGGGTTGGCCACCGGACGACTGGGGGGTGGGGAGGCGCGATCAGTGGTGTTCGGCGACAGCGCCCTGGATGAAGCTGCACGCCAGGAGCACGAAGACGTACGCCTGAACAGCCTGGATGAAGAGCTCGAAGGCCGTCATCACGATGACCATCACGAACGAGACGCCCGCGTAGGCGATACCGATGCCGTTGAGCAGGTACCAGCTGGCGATGGTGAAGAGCAGCAGCAGCGTGTGACCGGCGAACATGTTCGCGAAGAGTCGGACCGCGTGCGTGAAGGGCCGGACCACGACGTTCGAGAAGAACTCGATGACCATGACCATCGGGAGCACCGGGCCGAGCGACTTGTCGTAGCCCGTCAGGTTCTTGAAGCCGCCGACGAAGCCGTGGCGCTTGAAGGTGATGCTCATCCAGAGGACGTAGACGATCAGGGCCAGCCCGGCCGGGTAGGCAATGACCGACGTCACCGGGAACTGGGCGAGCGGGATGATCGACCAGAGGTTCATCATCCACACGAAGAAGAAGATGGAGACCATCAGCGGGACGTACTTCTCGCCCTCGCGCTTGCCGAGCGTCTCGTAGACGATTCCCCGGCGGACGAAGTCGTAGCCGGCCTCGGCGACCATCTGCAGCTTGCCCGGAACGACCTTCGGCTTACGGAAGGCGGCCCAGAAGAAGCCAACGATGATGACCGTACCGAGGAGCGCCAGCAGCATCGTCTTGTTGAAGTAGACGTTGCTGTCCGCGTCACCGAAGATCGGCTCGAACAGGAAAGAGTGCAAGCCGGGACCCGGGAAACCACAACCGGAGAAGATGTGGCAATCGGTCTCGAAGGCGAGCACCTGTGTCGGGTCAGCACTCACCGCGGGCTCCTTCAGCGTGGCGCATAGGTACGGCAACCTCGTTGTGTCGGCGCGGCGCGCAGCCGCGGTTCGGCACTGGACTGGTGTTACGGATGTGTGAGCGGCAGTCAGGCATTGAGCCTCGCGATCGAGCAGGCGTCAGCTCACATGCCCGCGCCCGCAGTGCCGCAGTTGGAACCGGACGATAGCAGGGTCTTGAACCTGCACTTATCCCGCCCCTACCCTTCACGACTTCGAGCCCGTGTTCTTGGGCTTTTCCGCCTTGTCGGACTCGGGTTCGACGTAAAGGATCTTGGCCTTCATGTGTGCACGGGTCTGTGCGCCGATCCACACGAGGGTCATCGCGACCAGGGTGATCGCGAACGCCTTCGGGTTGAACATCGTCGTGTTCTTGAAGGCGGCAACAAAGATGAACAACAGAAGAAGCTGAGCCGTATACAGCATCAGCCCCATCGCCTGGAACAGGTGGGGCAAGGACCGCGCGGTCCGCTGCAGGACCAGCAGGCCGATTCCCATGAAGAGGATCACCACGATCGTCGCAACACCCGCGCCGAGGGCTCCCTTGCCGCCCGCGACACCAGCGCTGACGGCAACGGCGACAGCGCCGGCGGCAGCGGTGGGTACGGCGGCTTGAAGGAGAGTCCGGACGTCGTTGGACGGCATGGCGGCAGCTCCGCTTGCAGGGGGTGGGCAGTGTGTCGTCATGGACGAGCGTAGGTGCCCGGTCCGAGTCGATGCCTCGGGCCAATGGACCGTGCTACTCAGGTCCTTCGGCTCTGTCACCGGGCTTCGTGAACGGTATCACAAACTATTTGATGAGGTCTTTACCAAGAAAGTGTGCTTACAGTCACACGTGAGAGTGAATTCGCGCATGTGAGCAAGACAACTCAATTGCTTGTCTGGTATTGCCCCTTGGTGCCCGAATTCTCAACGTGCGGATTCGGCCCTGTCTCTGTCCGAAAAACGCGAACGAGGGCCGATCGCAGTCGCCCCGTTGACGCCGGAGACTCCCACGACCACCGGAGTGCGCTCCTGCGACTCGGGCCCCTTCCGTCCCATCGGGGCTTCCAGGGGCCCCTGTTGGGCCCCGGCCTCCGCCGAGGACTCCGCCCCGGGTGTCCCGCCCTTGCCCCGGTGCCGGCGGTAGCGGGGCGGTACGAAGCGTTCCGCCCAGTAAGGGGCCCGCGGGGTGAAGCGGGGCATCAGCAGCAGTACGAGGCCGATCGTGCTCATCCCCATGATCACCAGCACGATCCACAGGGACGTCGAGTGCACCGAGTAGCCCACCGCGCCGAAGGCGATCAGAGCCGACCAGAAATACATGATCAGCACGGACCTGCTGTGCGAGTGGCCGATCTCCAGCAGCCGGTGGTGCAGATGGCCGCGGTCCGCGGCGAACGGCGACTGGCCGTTCCAGGTCCGCCGCACGATCGCCAGCACCAGGTCGGCGGCCGGGATCGCGATGATCGTCAGCGGCAGCAGCAGCGGGATGAAGACGGGCAGCATCGCGTGGGTGACCTCGCGTTCGCTGCCCGCGAAGAGCTTCATCGTGTCCGGGTCGACCCGGCCCGTCACGGAGATCGCGCCGGCCGCGAGGACCAGCCCGATCAGCATCGAACCCGAGTCGCCCATGAAGATCCGCGCGGGATGCATGTTGTGCGGCAGGAAGCCCAGGCACATCCCCATCAGGATCACCGCGAAGAGCGTCGCCGGGGCCGCCGCCTCGATCATGTGCCCGTACCAGAGCCGGTACGTGTACAGGAAGAACGCGGCGGCGGCGATGCACACCATGCCCGCCGCGAGGCCGTCCAGACCGTCGACGAAGTTGACCGCGTTGATGGTGATGACGACCAGGGCGACCGTGAGCAGCGTGCCCTGCCACTGGGTGAGCGCGACGGTGCCGACGCCGGGGATCGGCAGCCACAGGATCGTCAGACCCTGGATGACCATGACCGCGGCGGCGATCATCTGCCCGCCGAGCTTGATCAGGGCGTCGATCTCGAACTTGTCGTCCAGCACGCCGATCAGCCAGATCAGCGCCGCGCCGGAGAGCAGCGCCCGCGGCTCGGTGGAGAGTTGGAAGACCCAGTCGAGGTTGTGGAGATGGGCCGCGACGATCAGTCCGGCGCACAGCCCGCCGAACATGGCGATGCCACCGAGCCTCGGTGTCGGTTCTCGGTGGACGTCACGCGCACGGATCGCGGGCATCGCCCCGATCGCGATGGCGAACTTACGCACCGGACCGGTCAGCAGATAGGTCACCGCGGCCGTGACACAGAGCGTCAGCAGGTAATCACGCACGGGCTGCCCCATAGATTTCGCCGGCCATCTCAGCCCACACCTTAAACCGTCCGGCAATCACTGACGGTCGCGCTGCACGGGCCTCATGACCGAGGACACAGCGAGCGGGCCGATCGGTTCCACACGGTCGTCTACCCCGGATAGGGCGGATACCGCTCCGCCAGCTCCCGGACCTCGGCCCGGACGTCGCCCCCCGCGCGCACCGCCGTCCCGAAGAGCACCGCCAGCCTGGCCATGTCCGCGTCATCCATGCCCTGGGTGGTGACGGCCGCGGTGCCGAGCCGGATGCCCCGGGCGTCCCCGTACGGCAGCGCGCAGGTGTCGAGCACCACGCCCGCCGCCGCCAGCCGGGCGCGGGCGGCCGGCCCGTCGACGCCCAGCGGGGCCGGGTCCGCGACGATCAGGTGGGTGTCCGTGCCGCCCGTGGTGACCTCGAAGCCCTCCGCCTCCAGACCGGCCGCCAGCACCCGGGCATGGGCCACCACCCGATGTGCGTACGTGGTGAACGCCGGGGTGGACGCCTCGCCGAACGCGACGGCCTTCGCGGCGACCGTGTGCATCTGCGCACCGCCCTGGGTGAAGGGGAAGACCGCCCGGTCGATCCGCTCCGCCAGCTCCGCGCCGCACAGGATCATCCCGCCGCGCGGCCCGCGCAGCACCTTGTGGGTGGTCGCGCAGACCACATCGGCGTACGGCACCGGGCTCGGCGCCGCTTCCCCGGCGATCAGCCCCATCGGGTGCGCGGAGTCGGCGATGAGATACGCGCCCACCTCGTCGGCGATCTCCCGGAACAGCTCGTGGTCGGGATGGCGGGGGTACGAGATCGAGCCGCTCACGATCGCCTTCGGGCGGTGGGCGCGGGCCAGGGCACGCACCTGCTCGTAGTCGATCAGACCGCTCTCCGGGTCCACCCCGTACCCGACGAACTCGAACCAGCGGCCGGAGAAGTTGGCGGGCGAACCATGGGTGAGGTGTCCCCCGTACGGGAGACCCATCGCCAGCACCGTGTCGCCGGGGCGCAGCAGCGCTGCGTAGGTGGCGAGGACCGCGGAGGAGCCGGAGTGCGCCTGGACGTTGGCGTGCTCGGCGCCGAAGAGCGAGGTGGCGCGGCGGCAGGCGATGCGTTCGGCGGCGTCGGCCTGCTCGCAGCCGCCGTGGTGGCGGGCGCCGGGATAGCCCTCGGCGTACTTGTTGGCGAGCGGTGAGCCGAGGGCGGCGAGCACCGCGGGCGAGGTGAAGTTCTCGGCGGCGGTCAGCTGCAGGGTGCTGGACTGGCGGTGCAGCTCCCCCAGCAGCACGGCGGCGATCTCCGGGTCCTCCCGGCGCAGGGCCTCGAAGTCCTGCGGCAGGGCGGCCCCGGGGGCGGAGGGCGGTGCGGCTGGAGTGGTGACCGGCATCGATGGGCTCCGGACCTGGGGAGGGGTGCGCTGGCGTCGGATCCAATGTAGGCCCGCGACGGGCCTCCTGCCCGCTGTACGGCGCCGTCGTGCACCCATTGGGCCCTCCCCTGCCCGGGCGGTGCGTACGCCCGTCAGAGTGGCGCGGACGGTGCGCCCGCCAGTGCTCCACGGGTACGCCCGCGCGGTGACGACCGGGTCGAGGGCCTGGTTGAGCCCCGTTCCCGACGCGTCCCTCGCACCGCTCGGCCCCGGGGGGCCTCCCGGGCTTCGGCGCGCTGCGCCGGCCTCCGGCCGTCGGGGCCGCGCCCTCAGTGGTGGGTGGTGATGCCCGTGAGCGCGGTGACGACCGGGTCGAGGGCCTGGTTGATCTCGTCGCCGATGGAGCGGAAGAACGTGATCGGGGCGCCGTACGGGTCGTACACCTCGTCCGCCTCGGCGGTGGGGGCCAGCAGCCAGCCGCGCAGCGCGGCCGCGGCGCGGACCAGTGCGCGGGCGCGCTCGACGACGCCCTCGTCCCGCGCGTCGGGCAGCGTGGCGGGGTCTATCGCCCGGACCAGCCGGGTGAATTCCTTGAGGGTGAACGTGCGCAGGCCGGCCGAGTGACCCATCGAGATCACCTGCGCGCGGTGGTCGCGGGTGGCGGTGAGCACCAGGTCGGCGCGGATCACGTGCTCGTCGAGCAGTTCCCGGCCGACGAAGCCGGTGGTGTCGGCGCCGAAGTCGGCGAGGACGGTCTCGGCGTTGGCCTCCATGGGGGCGCCCTCGTGGCCCCAGGTGCCCGCGCTCTCCACGATCAGTCCGCCGCTGAGCGGATCGCCGAGGCGGTCCACCAGGGCATGGCGGGTCAGCCGCTCGGTGATGGGCGAGCGGCAGACGTTGCCGGTGCTGACGTGGAGGATGCGGAAAGTGTCGGCCCGCCCCGCTATGCCACGCCCCTCAGGGGCGGTCAATTGGCCACCTCGAGGTCGGGTACCACCTTGCGGAGCTCCTCGGCGGAGAGCGCGCCGGCCCGCAGCAGCACCGGGACCTTGCCGGTCACGTCGACGATCGACGAGGGCACGATGCCGGGCGTCGGGCCGCCGTCCAGGTACACGGAGATGGAGTCGCCGAGCATCTCCTGGGCGGCGTCGCAGTCCTCGGGAGCCGGGTGGCCGGTGAGGTTGGCGCTGGAGACGGCCATCGGGCCGACCTCCGTGAGCAGTTCGATGGCGACCGGGTGCAGCGGCATACGGATGGCGACGGTGCCGCGGGTGTCCCCGAGGTCCCACTGGAGCGACGGCTGGTGCTTGGCGACGAGCGTGAGGGCGCCGGGCCAGAAGGCGTCGACGAGCTCCCAGGCCTGCTCGGAGAAGTCGGTGACCAGGCCGTGCAGGGTGTTCGGGGAGCCGATCAGGACAGGGCTCGGCATGTTGCGGCCGCGGCCCTTGGCCTCCAGCAGGTCGCCGACGCCCTCGGCGCTGAAGGCGTCGGCACCGATGCCGTACACGGTGTCGGTGGGCAGCACGACCAGTTCGCCGCGGCGGACGGCAGACGCGGCCTCACGCAGACCCGTCGTACGGTCGGTCGCGTCGTTGCAGTCGTATCGCCGTGCCATCAGCCGGCCTCCTCAAGCGTGTACGGGTGTCGCGGGTACGGGTCGTGCGGGTGGTGGCCGCCGGTCACGGCATGGCCTTGCGGGCCGTGGCGAACCGCGGCCGGTTGTTCAGGTCGGGGTGGTCGGCCGCGTCCGCCCAGCCGCGCTCCTCGGTGAAGATCCACGGCACCTGGCCGCCCTGGGTGTCGGCGTGCTCGATGACGACGAGGCCGCCGGGGCGCAGCAGGCGGTGTGCGGTGCGTTCGATGCCGCGGATGGTGTCGAGGCCGTCCTCGCCGGAGAAGAGGGCCATCTCCGGGTCGTGGTCGCGGGCCTCGGGCGCCACGTACTCCCATTCGGTGAGCGGGATGTACGGCGGGTTGGAGATGACCAGGTCGACCTGGCCGTCCAGCTCGGGGAGGGCGGTCAGCGCGTCTCCCTGGTGGACGGTGACCCGGGATCCGTCGGCGTTCTTCCGGGTCCACTCGATGGCGTCGTCGGAGAGCTCGACGGCGTGCACGCGCGAGCGCGGCACCTCCTGGGCCATGGCCAGGGCGATGGCGCCCGATCCGCTGCACAGGTCGACGACGGTGGGCTCGACGACGTCCATCGCGCGCACGGCGTCTATCGCCCAGCCGACGACCGATTCGGTCTCCGGGCGGGGGACGAAGACCCCGGGTCCGACCTGGAGCTCCAGGTAGCGGAAGAAGGCGCGGCCGGTGATGTGCTGGAGCGGTTCGCGGGCCTCGCGGCGGGCGATGGCCTCCCAGTAGCGGGCGTCGAACTCCGCGTCCGGCACCCGGTGCAGCTCGCCCCGCTTGACGCCGTGGACGAACGCGGCGAGTTCCTCCGCGTCGAATCGCGGCGAGGGCACACCGGCGTCGGCCAGCCGCTGGGTGGCCTGGGCCACCTCGGCGAGCAGCAGGTTCATCGCGGTTCTCCGTACGGTTTACGGGCGGGGCGGGGTTTTGCTCAGGCGGCGGCGAGCTTGGCGGCGGAGTCGGCGTCGACACACGCCTGGATCACGGAATCCAGGTCGCCGTCGAGCACCTGGTCCAAGTTGTACGCCTTGAAGCCGACCCGGTGGTCCGAGATCCGGTTTTCCGGGAAGTTGTACGTACGGATCTTCTCGGAACGGTCGACCGTACGCACCTGGCTGCGCCGTACGTCCGAGGCTTCCTGCTCGGCGGCCTCCTGGGCGGCCGCGAGCAGGCGCGAACGCAGGATGCGCATGGCCTGCTCCTTGTTCTGGAGCTGGCTCTTCTCGTTCTGGCAGGAGGCGACGACGCCGGTCGGCAGATGGGTGATGCGGACCGCCGAGTCCGTGGTGTTGACGGACTGGCCGCCGGGGCCCGAGGAGCGGTAGACGTCGATGCGCAGGTCGTTGGCGTGGATCTCCACGTCGACCTCCTCGGCCTCGGGCGTGACGAGCACGCCGGCGGCGGAGGTGTGGATGCGGCCCTGCGACTCGGTGGACGGGACGCGCTGCACGCGGTGCACGCCGCCCTCGTACTTCAGCCGGGCCCACACGCCCTGGCCGGGCTCGGTGGCGCCGTTGCCGCCCTTGGTCTTCACGGCGACCTGGACGTCCTTGTAGCCGCCGAGCTCGGACTCGGTGGAGTCGATGATCTCGGTCTTCCAGCCGACGCGCTCGGCGTAGCGCAGGTACATGCGCAGCAGATCGCCGGCGAACAGGGCGGACTCGTCGCCGCCCGCGCCGGCCTTGATCTCCAGGAGCACGTCCTTGTCGTCGCTGGGGTCGCGCGGGACCAGGAGGAGGCGGAGCTTCTCGGTGAGCCCCTCGCGCTGCTTCTCCAGGTCCTTGACCTCGGCGGCGAAGTCGGGGTCGTCGGCGGCGAACTCGCGGGCCGTCTCGATGTCGTCCCCGGTCTGCTTCCAGGAGCGGTACGTCGCGACGATCGGGGACAGCTCGGCGTAGCGCTTGTTGAGCTTGCGCGCGTTCGCCTGGTCGGCGTGGACCGCGGGGTCCGCGAGCTTCTTCTCCAGATCGGTCTGTTCGCCGATCAGTTCCTCGACCGCCTCGAACATCTTCGGGCTCCTGGTTTCTTCACTCGTGCGTGCCTGCTGGACGGCGTGATGCCGGCCGGGCGGGGGTACGTGACGGGGCCGCGTACCCCCGGGCCGGAAAAAACGCCGGTCCCGACGCCCCCGCTAGGGTCTTTCGTTTGGATCAGGCCGGATCAGGGAGCGGGGTCCGGTGCCGTGCATCGCAAGGCGGAGGAGGGAGCCATGGCGGAGCCATGGCGACCGACGACAACGCGGCGAGGTGCGGCACCGGGGCACGCGAGCCCGGCATGATCCAAACGAGAGGCCCTGGGGGCGCCGAGAACCGGCGCAGTGGCTCGCTACTTGCTGGCGGAGCCGGCAGCCTTGCCGAAGCGGGCCTCGAAGCGGGCCACACGGCCACCGGTGTCGAGGATCTTCTGCTTGCCCGTGTAGAACGGGTGGCACTCGGAGCAGACGTCGGCACGGATGGTGCCGTTGTCGATGGTGCTCCGGGTGGTGAACGACGCGCCACAGGTGCAGCTGACCTGCGTCTCGACGTACTCGGGGTGGATGTCGCGCTTCAAGGGTTTCTCCTAGGTTCGGGAGGGCGCCGGGTCGTACGCGCGGATTGCGCGTCCGTGAACCGGGGCCGACGTACCAGTCTGCCAGGACCGGCCGTATCTCCCAAAACCGGGGGCGGGCCGCAACTATTCCCGGCCCGCCCGGTCACCGTACGACGTCGCCCGCGGTGCCCTTGTCGCCCGCCGACTTCTCGGTGGCGGAGGCGGGGATCGCCTTGTCGTGCGCGAGCGCGGACCAGACCTGCTGGGCGGACTCCTCCAGCGGTACGACGCGGTTCGGGTCGGCCGGGTCGTACTCGACGGGCAGGGTGACCATGTGGACGTTCTTCGAGCCGAGCCCCTTGAGGCCGTTCGCGAAGCCGGTGAGCTTCTCGACCGAGCCCAGGTCGGAGTCGGTGGTGATGGTCTTGGTGGCCGTGTCCGCGAGGTCGAACAGGGTCTTCGGGTTGGTGAACACCCCGACGCTCTTGACCTGCTCCATCAGCGCCTTGATGAACGCCTGCTGGAGCTGGATGCGGCCGAGGTCGCTGCCGTCGCCGACGCTCTTGCGGGTACGGACCAGGCCCAGCGACTGCTCGCCGTCCAGGGTGTGGGTGCCGGGTTCGAGCTTCAGATGGCTCTTGGGGTCGTCGATCGCCGTGGTGGTGGTGATCTCCACGCCGCCCAGCTCGTCGATGAGCTTCTTGAAGCCGGTGAAGTCGACTTCGAGGTAGTGGTCCATGCGGATGCCGGACATGGCCTCGACGGTCTTGACCGCGCAGGCCGGCCCGCCGACCTCGTACGCCGTGTTGAACATCGCGCGCTGCTCGCCCGCGACGGGCTTCCCGTTCGTGTCGCTGGTGCAGTCGGGGCGGGTGACGAGGGTGTCGCGCGGGATGGAGACGACGGAGGCGGTCTTGTGGCCCTTGTTGATGTGCAGCACCATCGCGGTGTCCGAGCGGGCCGTGCCCTCGTCGGCGCCGTACGCGGAGTTCGCGCCGGACCGGGAGTCCGAGCCGAGCACGAGGATGTCCTCGGAGCCGTTGTCGATGTTGTCGGGGCGGTCCTTGCCCAGCGCCGCGTTGATGTCGACGGCCTTGAGGTTGCCGTTGAGCTTGACGTACGCGTATCCCAGTCCGGCTCCGCCGACGACCACGGCACCGGCCAGGGTCCAGGCGGCGATCACCGTCGCCCTGCGACGACGGGAGGGCTTCTTCCGGCGTTTGCCGGTGGGGCGTATTCGGCCGCCGCTCCCGTTCTGCTCGGTCATGGGTCTCCTTCGGTCGTCAGCTTCCCCGGCTACCCCCAGCGGTGTTCGGGTACGGGATCGTCGACATGTCGGTACTGCGTACGACGTCGTGGCACGAAGAAGGGTTGCACAGCCACCTGTTGTTTCCGTGTGAGGACGAAACGGGCACCCGACACGGTTCAACAGCCGGTGATCCCGCGCTCACCTGCGGTTTCTTGCCCGCTACAGGCATCGCGGCGGCCCCGGCGGCCCGTCCGGCATGTGGCAAAGGTCTCGGTTCGGCCACGGGCTCCGGGTCGACTGCGTCACATTCGCACGGCCCACGGCACAGGGCCGCCCCCGTCACCGAAGTGACGGGGGCGGCCCTGTGGTGCGACGGATCCGGGGCGACGTCAGTCGTTGCCGTTGCCCGGAGCCGGCGTCGTCTTCTGGATCTGGAGCAGGAACTCCGCGTTGGACTGGGTCTTCTTCATCCGGTCCAGGAGGAGCTCGATCGCCTGCTGCTGGTCGAGCGCGTGCAGCACCCGGCGGAGCTTCCAGACGATCGCCAACTCGTCGCTGCCGAGCAGGATTTCCTCCTTGCGGGTGCTGGACGCGTCGACGTCCACCGCCGGGAAGATGCGCTTGTCCGAGAGCTTCCGGTCGAGCTTGAGCTCCATGTTGCCGGTGCCCTTGAACTCCTCGAAGATCACCTCGTCCATGCGCGAGCCGGTCTCGACGAGCGCGGTGGCCAGGATGGTCAGCGAACCGCCGTCCTCGATGTTGCGCGCGGCACCGAAGAAGCGCTTCGGCGGGTAGAGCGCGGTCGAGTCGACACCACCGGACAGGATGCGGCCGGAGGCGGGGGCCGCGAGGTTGTACGCGCGGCCGAGGCGGGTGATGGAGTCCAGCAGCACGACCACGTCGTGACCCAGCTCGACGAGACGCTTGGCGCGCTCGATGGCCAGCTCGGCGACGGTGGTGTGGTCCTCGGCGGGGCGGTCGAAGGTCGAGGAGATGACCTCGCCCTTCACCGACCGCTGCATGTCGGTGACCTCTTCCGGACGCTCGTCGACCAGGACGACCATCAGGTGGCACTCGGGGCTGTTGACGGTGATCGCGTTGGCAATCGCCTGCAGGATCATGGTCTTGCCGGTCTTCGGCGGGGCCACGATCAGCCCTCGCTGGCCCTTGCCGATGGGGGCGACCAGGTCGATGATCCGCGTCGTCAGGACGTTGGAGTCGGTCTCCAGACGGAGCCGGTCCTGCGGGTAGAGCGGGGTCAGCTTCTGGAACTCCGGGCGGCCGCGGCCGGATTCGGGCGCCCCGGCGTTGACCGAGTCCAGGCGGACCAGCGCGTTGAACTTCTCGCGGCGCTCGCCGTCCTTGGGCTGGCGCACCGCACCGGTGACGTGGTCACCCTTGCGCAGGCCGTTCTTGCGGACCTGGGCGAGCGACACGTACACGTCGTTCGGGCCCGGCAGGTAGCCGGAGGTCCGGATGAACGCGTAGTTGTCGAGGATGTCCAGGATGCCCGCGACGGGAATCAGGACGTCGTCGTCGGAGACCGGCGGCGCGTCGCTGGCGAAGTCGTCGCGGCCACGGCGGCCACGGCGGTCGCGGTAGCGGCCGCGACGGCCACGACGGCCGCCCGCCTCGTCGTCGTACCCGTCGTCCTGCGGGCCGCCGCCCTGCGGCTGGCCCTGGCGCTGCTGACGCTGGCCGCCCTGCTGGCCCTGGCCACCGCCCTGCTCGTCGCCCTTGCCCCGGCGGTCGCGCTGACGGTCGCGGCGCTCCCCGCGCTCACCACGCTCCTGACGGTCGCCGCGGTCGCCGCGCTGGCCGCGGTCCTGGCGGTCACCCCGGCGGCCCTCGGCCGTGTCGGCGGCGGCTTCGGCCTTGGCGTCGGCGCGGTCTTCGCCCTTGGGCTCGGCCTGCGTGTCCGCCTTGGCCTCGGCGGGCTTGCTGTCCGCCTTGGTCTCCGGGCTGCCCGCCTGCGCGGTCGCACGGCGCCGGCGACGCTCGCCCGCGGGCTGGTCGTCGCTGGCCGGCTGGCCGGGGATGTCGATCTGCTGCTGGGCCGCGGCCTTGTCGGCGGGAGCGTCGGCGGCGGGCTGGTCCCCGGTGCGCGCCTTGGAGGTGGCGCGGCGCTTCGGCTTGGTCTCGGACGTCGCGGCGGGCGCGGCGGCCTTGGGCGCGGCGGAGCTACCGGCCTGCGCCTCCTTGATGACCTCGATCAGCTGGCCCTTGCGCATCCGCGCAGTGCCCTTGATGCCGAGGCCGGACGCGACCTGCTGCAGCTCGGCCAGGACCATGCCGTCAAGGCCGGTGCCGGAGCGGCGGCGCCGTGCGGTGGTGCCAGTGGCAGCACCTTCGGCGGGCGCGGCGCTGTCGACGCTCTTGTCGGCAGTCACGCCCATCAGATCGGTGGTGTCGCTCACGAAGGGTCCTTCCCTGGAGCGGACGTCGGCCTTCTGGCTCGGCGACCGGTTGTGCTGTCCGACTGCGGTCTTTTCTTGCGGACCGTGCCGGGGCGGTGGTCCGCCGGGTACGGCGGAGAGATGAAGGTGTGCATGGGCCCGGCGCGAGCATCCCCCTGCTCGGCCCACTCCTGGACAAGCGAGGGGTGTCGTGCCGGTTCCGGAGCGTGCACGAAACTGCTCAGGCAGGCTGCTCAGGCAGTTGGGGAGGCTCCCGGAAGAATTGGTGGTCCCGGAAAGGGACACGAAGCAACGCGCCACATAGACGTCGGTTGCAGACTTGAGGTTAACACTACCGGCTCCAACAAACATTCCCCCTCTCACTCACCGGCAATCACTTCTCGGCTACGGGGCGAGCGGCAGCACACTCGCGCCCGGGGCGTCGAGAGCGAGACGGTTGGCCGCCCATCCCTCGCCCGCCAGCTGTGCGACCTTGTCGGCCGCACCGACCTCGACCAGTGCGAGCACGGTGGGCCCGGCACCGGAGATGACCGCGGGGACGCCGTCCGCGCGCAGTCGGTTGACGAGTTCCACGCTCTCGGGCATCGCCGGTCCGCGGTACTCCTGGTGCAGCCGGTCCTCGGTGGCGGTGAGCAGCAGCTCGGGGCGCCTGGTCAGGGCCTCGACGAGGAGTGCGGCACGGCCGGTGTTGAAGGCGGCGTCGACGTGCGGGACGGCGCGTGGGAGCAGTCCGCGGGCGGTCTCGGTGAGGACCGGCTTGCCGGGTACGAAAACCACCGGAACGATGGATTCTGCGGGATCCATCCTGATCGCGCGCGCCGATCCGCCGTCCATCCACGCGAGGGTGAATCCGCCGAGCAGACAGGCCGCGACGTTGTCGGGATGGCCCTCGATCTCGGTGGCCAGTTCCAGCAGTGCCGCCTCGTCGAGCCGGGCGTCGCCGCCGGTCGTCACGGCACGGGCGGCGACGATTCCGGCGCAGATGGCGGCGGACGAGGAGCCGAGGCCGCGTCCGTGCGGGATGCGGTTGGCGCAGACGATCTCCAGACCCCGGGGCTGTCCGCCGAGCAGGTCGAAGGCCGTGCGCAGGGAGCGTACGAGGAGGTGGCGTTCGTCGCGGGGCAGCGTCTCGGCGCCCTCACCCGCGATGTCGATGTGCAGTCCGGAGTCGGCGACGCGGACGACGACGTCGTCGTACAGCCCCAGCGACAGGCCGAAGGCGTCGTAACCCGGGCCCAGGTTGGCGCTGGTCGCGGGGACGCGCACCCGGACGGCGGCGGCTCGGAAAGCAGGACCGGCCATCGGTTGGACGACTCTCCTTGTGAGGCGGCGGGGGTGGTGAAGCGTTTTCCTGGCGGCAGGAGGTCGTGGCGGCGGGGAGTGGTGTTCCGGGGAACCCGATGGCCACAACGGCCCATGCACCGCGGCAGATGCGGCGGGGCGGGTTGGGTACAGCTTATCGAAGGAAGGTTCTGTGGCGACATAGGGCGCACAGGAGGCGCACGATGCGTGTCGCACGCCACCTATGCGCTCTCCGCCCCGAAAAGGGGCGGTTGAGCTGGGTTCTTGCCCGGTCCGCCGGGCCTGGCCGGCGGACCGGGGCAGACCCTAGACCAGGCCGAGCTTCTCGGCGGCGGTGGCCGCGTCGACCGGCACCGTGACCGGCTGCGGTGCGCCCGCGACGGCCCAGTCGGGGTCCTTGAGGCCGTTGCCGGTGACCGTGCAGACGATCTTCTGGCCGCGGTCGACCTTGCCCTCCTCGGCGGCCTTCAGCAGGCCGGCGACGGAGGCGGCCGAGGCGGGCTCGACGAAGACGCCCTCCTGGGAGGCCAACAGCCGGTAGGCGGACAGAATCTGTCGGTCCGTCACCTCATCGATGAAACCGCCCGATTCGTCCCGGGCGTCCAGCGCGTACTGCCAGGAGGCCGGGTTGCCGATCCGGATCGCGGTGGCGACGGTCGACGGGTCCTTGACGATCTCGCCGCGGACGATGGGCGCGGAGCCGGAGGCCTGGAAGCCCCACATCCGCGGGGTGTGCGTGGACATGCTGTCGCCCGCGTACTCCTTGTACCCCTTCCAGTACGCGGTGATGTTGCCCGCGTTGCCGACCGGGAGGACATGGATGTCCGGGGCGTCGCCGAGCGCGTCGACGATCTCGAACGCGGCGGTCTTCTGGCCCTCGATACGGGCCGGGTTGACCGAATTGACCAGCGCCACCGGGTAGTTGTCCGAGAGCGAGCGGGCCAGCGTCAGACAGTCGTCGAAGTTGCCGTCGACCTGGAGGATCTTGGCGCCGTGCACCAGCGCCTGGCCCATCTTGCCGAGCGCGATCTTGCCCTGCGGCACGAGGACGGCGCAGACCATGCCGGCCCGCACCGCGTACGCGGCGGCGGAGGCGGAGGTGTTGCCGGTGGAGGCGCAGATGACCGCCTTCGCACCCTCCTCCTTGGCCCGGGTGATGGCCATCGTCATGCCGCGGTCCTTGAACGACCCGGTGGGGTTGGCGCCCTCGACCTTGAGGTGCACCTCGCAGCCCGTGCGCTCGGAGAGGACCTGAGCGGGGACGAGCGGCGTACCGCCCTCACGGAGCGTGACGACAGGCGTCGCGCTCGTGACCGGAAGGCGGTCCCGGTACTCCTCGATGATGCCGCGCCACTGGTGGGTGCCCTTGCTGGTCATGGGTCCTTACTCCCCTTCAACACGCATGATGCTGGCGACACCGCGCACGGTGTCGAGCTTGCGCAGCGCCTCGACGGTCGCCGAGAGGGCGGCGTCGGACGCGCGGTGGGTGACGACGACGAGAGAAGCCTCGCCGCCTCCGCCCGCCCGTCGCCCGCCGCCACCCTGCTCGATGGCGACTTCGTCGCCGCTGCCTGAATGTCGGCCTTGCTGGCGCACCGTGTCGATCGATACGCCCTTTTCGGCGAAGACCGTCGCGACCTGGGCGAGCACGCCAGGCTTGTCGGCCACGTCGAGACTGATGTGGTACCGCGTGACCACGTCGCCCATGGGGCTGACCGGCAGACGCGTGTACGCGGACTCACCGGGGCCGGTGGCCTCGTTGAGCTTGTTGCGGCAGACCGCGACCAGGTCGCCGAGGACCGCCGAAGCGGTCGGCGAGCCACCGGCGCCGGGGCCGTAGAACATGAGCTGGCCGGCCGCCTCGGCCTCGACGAACACCGCGTTGTACGCCTCGCGGACGGAGGCCAGCGGGTGGCTCAGCGGGATCATCGCGGGGTGGACCCGGGCGGTGACCGACTGTCCGTCGGCGGCGCGCTCGCAGATGGCGAGGAGCTTGACGGTGCAGCCCATGCGGCGGGCGGACGCGATGTCGGCGGCGGTGACCTCGGTGATGCCCTCGCGGTGCACATCGCCGATCCTCACCCGGGTGTGGAAGGCGATTCCGGCCAGGATGGCGGCCTTGGCGGCGGCGTCGAAGCCCTCCACGTCGGCGGTCGGGTCGGCCTCGGCGTATCCGAGGGCGGTGGCCTCGTCGAGCGCCTCGGAGTACCCGGCGCCACTGGTGTCCATCTTGTCGAGGATGAAATTGGTGGTGCCGTTCACGATGCCGAGGACCCGGTTGACCTTGTCACCGGCGAGCGATTCGCGCAGCGGCCGGACGAGCGGGATGGCACCGGCCACGGCGGCCTCGTAGTAGAGGTCCCGGCCGTGCTGCTCGGCGGCGGCGTGCAGCGCGGCGCCGTCCTCGGCCAGCAGTGCCTTGTTCGCGGAAACGACGCTCGCGCCGTGCTCGAAGGCGGTGGTGATGAGGGTGCGGGCGGGCTCGATGCCCCCGATGACCTCGATGACGACGTCGATGTCGCCCCGTTTGACCAGGGCCGTCGCATCGGTGGTGATCAGTGCGGGGTCGATGCCCTCGCGCACCTTGGAGGGCCGGCGCACGGCGACACCGGCGAGCTCGACCGGCGCGCCGATGCGCGCGGCGAGGTCGTCGGCGTGCGTCGTCATGATGCGCGCCACCTCTGAGCCGACCACTCCACAGCCCAGCAGCGCCACCTTCAGCGGACGCGTACGCATCATCCGACCTCGTTTCCTTTACATCTGATGTGTGGACCAGTCTCACTCACCGGACGGGGGATTCTGCCACTCGTCCGGATCCTGAGATATGTATTTCATCAGCCGACATCGAGACGCAGGAGATCTTCCTCCGTCTCGCGCCTGACGATGACACGCGCCCGCCCGTCGCGCACGGCGACGACCGGCGGACGCAGGGCGTGGTTGTAGTTGCTCGCCATGGAGCGGCAGTACGCGCCGGTGGCGGGCACGGCGATCAGGTCGCCGGGGGCGAGGTCGGACGGCAGGAACGCGTCCTTGACCACGATGTCGCCGCTCTCGCAGTGCTTGCCGACGACCCGGACGAGCATCGGCTCGGCGTCGGAGGTGCGCGAGACGAGCGCGACGGTGTACTCGGCGTCGTACAGCGCGGTGCGGATGTTGTCCGACATGCCGCCGTCGACGCTGACGTACGTACGCAGCCCCTCCAGGGGCTTGATGGTGCCGACCTCGTACAGCGTGAAGGCGGTCGGTCCGACGATGGCGCGCCCCGGCTCGACGGAGATCCGCGGGGTGGCGAGCCCGGCGGCCTCGCACTCGCGGGTCACGATGTCGCCGAGCGCCTTGGCGATCTCGTGCGGCTCGCGGGGGTCGTCCTCGGAGGTGTACGCGATGCCGAGCCCGCCGCCGAGGTCGATCTCGGGCAGCTCCACCCCGTGCTCGTCGCGCACCTCGGCGAGCAGCTGGACCACGCGGCGGGCCGAGACCTCGAAGCCAGCCATGTCGAAGATCTGCGAGCCGATGTGCGAGTGGATTCCGATGAGCTCCAGGCCGTCGAGGGTGAGCGCCCGGCGCACCGCCTCGGCGGCCTGTCCTCCGGCCAGCGCGATCCCGAACTTCTGGTCCTCGTGCGCGGTGGCGATGAACTCGTGGGTGTGCGCCTCGACGCCGACGGTCACCCGGATCTGCACCCGCTGCCGCTTGCCGAGCCGCTGCGCGACGTGCGCGACGCGGGCGATCTCCTGGAAGGAGTCGAGCACGATCCGGCCCACGCCGGCCTCGACGGCCCGCTCGATCTCCGCGACGGTCTTGTTGTTGCCGTGGAAGGCGATGCGCTCGGCAGGCATCCCGGCGTCCAGCGCGGTGGTCAGCTCGCCGCCGGAGCAGACGTCGAGGTTGAGCCCCTCCTCCTGGAGCCAGCGCACGACGGCGCGCGACAGGAAGGCCTTTCCGGCGTAGAACACGTCGGCGCCGGGTCCGAAGGCGTCCGCCCAGGCGCGGCAGCGGGCCCGGAAGTCGCTCTCGTCGAGGAAGTAGGCGGGTGTGCCGAACTCCTCGGCCAGCCGCGTCACTTCGATCCCGCCGACGGTGACCGTGCCGTCCTCGGCGCGGGTGACGGTACGGGCCCAGACCTTCGCGTCCAGGGCGTTGAGATCGGCGGGCGGGGCGGTGTAGTGCCCCTCCGTCATGACGTCGGCGTGACGGGGCCCGGCGGGGTGTGCGGATCGGCTCATCGTGTTGCTCTGTTCTCTCGGGTCTCAGAGGACTTCGGGTGCGCTGATGCCGAGCAGGGACAGGCCGCCTGCCAGCACCGTCCCGGCGGCTTCGGCAAGAGCGAGCCGGGAACGGTGGGCGGCCGAGGGTTTCTCGTCACCGACGGGCAGCGGCGAAGCACTGTCGTGGAAGTCGAAGAAGGCCTGCGCGAGAGCTTCCAGCTGCCGGGCGACCCGGTCGGGCTCCCGGTGCCGGGCGGCGGCGGTGAGCACCCCGGGGTGGTCGGCGAGCAGCGCGCCGAGCGCGGGCGCGGCCACGCTCTCCTCGTAGGCCGCGCCGAAGCCGAGCTGCCGGGCGTTGTGGCCCAGTGCGCGGATCCGGGCGTGCGCGTACCGCACCCGGAACAGCGGATTACTCTCCTGCTGTACGAGCAGTTCGTCGCTCCCGGTGCCCCGGGGCCGGTCGTGCGGGGCGGCCCGCAGCAGCGCCCAGCGCGCGGCGTCGCTCCCGAGCCGCTCGAAGAGATCCCGGTCGGCGGCCGGCACCGGCAGCACGTGCAGCGCCTCCCCGCCCGCCGTCCGCTCCCCGACCCGGGCGCCCTGGGCCCGGAGCAGCCGTTCGGCGGCCTCGGTGACGATCCGGGCGCGGAGCTCCTCGACGGGTGCGAAGGAGACCGCCGTACCGGCGAGGGCGTCCCCGTGTCCGTACGCCGTGCCGTGCTCGGCGATGTCGCGCACCAGGGTGCCGAGGCCGCGCGCGCCGGCCTGCAGCGTGAAGTTCAGAAATCCGGGTCCGGTGACCTCCACGTCCCCGATCCCCGGTGCCTCCAGCACGCGCGCCCGGAGGATCTCGGCCACGTCCCTGGCCGGCAGCCCGGCGGGTCCGGCCAGCTGGAGGGCGACGGCACAGGCGTACTCCCCGCGCCCGCCGGGCCTGGTCCGCTCCACCCGCACGCGCGCGGGCACGGGAGCGCGCAGGACGTTCTCGTCGACCGCGCGGCGCACGGCGTGCAGCACGGTCCTGGAGAGATCGGCGGGGGTCACAGGACAAGCGTATGGGAGGAAGGGGGGCACCTCGCGACCCCGTTTCGCCATGCGGTCACCCCGCGGCGCGCTCCGCGGTCCCGGCGTTCCGCCTGCCGTCGAGCGACGGCCGTTCCTTCCGCTCCATCAACTCCCGCACCAGCCGCACCAGCTCGGTCGGCTCGAAGGGCTTCGCGAGAAACGCGTCGACCCCCGCGGCGACCCCGCTGTCCACCTCGTACGGCGTGCAGGCGCTGATGATCGCCACGGGCAGATGTCTGGTCCGGGGATCGGAGCGCAGTCTGGTGGCGGTCTGCAGACCGTCCAGCCTGGGCATGACGACATCGAGCGTGATCACATCGGGACGGACCCGATGCACCAGATCAAGACACTCGACACCATCGGCCGCGGTCACGACCTCGAAGCCCTCAAGCTCCAGGTTGACCCTGATCAAATGCCGGATGACCTTGTTGTCGTCGACAACAAGCACGCGGCCACACGCCCCTGACACACTTCGAGAGTAGGTGGGGCGTAGGGGCTGCGTCCGGGTTTTGCCCATTTCCGACCCCGGACGGGTGGCGCGAGAGGTGGCCGGATGCGTCCGCAGCACACCGCACACCCCCTCCGTCCGGCCCCCCGCCGCCGCTCCGGCGAGCCGGGAAATACCTGTTCACGGACACCCTGCGGAAGCTGGTAGTGTTTCACCCGTCGCCGAGCAACACAGCGATACGCCCTCGTAGCTCAGGGGATAGAGCATCGGCCTCCGGAGCCGTGTGCGCAGGTTCGAATCCTGCCGAGGGCACTTCGGAAGAAGCGCCAGAAGAGACCTTCTGATCAGTGGAGACACTGAGCAGGAGGTCTTTTTCGTGTCTCGAAGGGTCGGGGCACTCCGCCATCACAGACACCGGGGCCAACCCCGACAAGAGAACTTAGGTTACCCTTACTTAAAATAAGAGGGTCGATGCCCACTTCTCTGGAGGCGGTGTGACCAGGCGCTTCTCTCTCACGTCCGCGCGTGGGTACGCGGATCTCGGGCGGCAGTACCGGGAGTTCTACACGGCGATCGCGACCTGCCGCAGCGGTGGTGTGGAGGGGGCCCGGGTGTACGACCTGCGGCCGGAGACCGGGACCGGGAGCATCACCGTCCATGAGCTGCTCCACGGGGTCACGCTCACGTTGTACGACCTGACGTTCCACGACGAGCTGATCCTGGACTTCGATCTCGCCGGCGACTACTTCGAGCTGGAGTACTGCGTCGACGGGCTGATGCATCTGGAGGAGCGGGCGACCGGGGCGACGGTCTTCGGGGCGAACGAGCTGTCGATATCGCATTCGCGGGCTTCGGCGGGGCGGCTCGTCCGGCCCGCCGGGCAGCGCTACCGGGGTGTGTCGATCGCGGCCCGCCGGGAGGCGACCGGCGTCTTCTTCGGGAGTCTGGGGACGGCG
Organism: Streptomyces sp. NPDC007164; assembly: GCF_040634135.1. Lineage (NCBI taxonomy): Bacteria > Bacillati > Actinomycetota > Actinomycetes > Kitasatosporales > Streptomycetaceae > Streptomyces > Streptomyces sp. NPDC007164. Next base: position 14,408 of record NZ_JBEYFB010000052.1, on the reverse strand, counting down.
GCCTGGGAGGAGAGCGTCGAGGGGATGCCGGCCGAGCTGCGCGACGCGCACTATCTCGGCCGGCAGGCTCCGCCCGAACTCGCGGCCGCGTTCGCCGACTTGTTCACGTGCGCGCTGCCGGCCCGGTTCCGCGCGCTGTATCTGGAGTCGAAGGTCATGGAGATCCTCGCCCGGATCGTCGCGGGCACCGAGTCCCCGCACGGTCCGGTCCGGCCGCCCATGGCGGAGTACGAGATCGAGCGGATCCGGAGGGTTCCGGAGCTTTTGATGGAGAACCTCCACGAGCAGCACACCGGGGAGTCGCTCGCGCGAAGCTTGGGGATGACTCCCAAGCGGCTGAACGAGGGCTTCAAGCAGCTCTACGGCGACACGGTCTTCAACCACCATCGCAACGCCTGCCTGCGCCGGGCCTCGCTGCTGCTCGTGGAGACCGATCTCAGCGTCGCCGCCGTCGCGCTCAGAAGCGGCTACTCCAGTCCCAGCAACTTCTGTCACGCATTCAAGAAGCACTACGGGCGGACGCCCCGGCAGTACCGGGCGGGCCGGGCAGTGGCCGGTGTCCGGGAGGCCGTTTCCTGATCCCGCGGGGTCGCGGAGGGTGGAGCGGGCGTCCTCGTCGGGGGCGCCCGCTCCACATTTCCCGGCCCCGCTCTCCGTACACGTTCCGCCGCGTTCCTTTCGAGGATGGCCGGGTGGCCGACGCCACGCCCTCCCCGAAAGGACATCGTGAACGCCTCCCCGCTCCGGATCCCGATACGCGTCCGCGCGGCTCTCGCCGCCGGTTCGGCCCTCCTGCTCGCCGGCTGTGCGAATACCGCGCAACCCGCTGCCGTGCGCGGTGGCGACGAGGCGTCCGGGCAGGGCCGCTACCCGGTCACCGTGGACGTCATGGACGACGCAGGCAAGAAGCTGAAGCAGACCGTCGGGGCCGAGCCGAAGCGTGTCGTCGTGATCGGGCAGGCCCTGGCCGAGCTGATGGTCGAGTTCGGGCTCGACGACCGGATCGTGGGGGTGGGCTACCTCGACAACTCGTACTCGAAGTACGCGGACCGGATCGCGAAGCTGCCGAAGATCTCCGACCAGCTCCCCTCCAGGGAGGCGGTCCTCGCCCTGCGACCCGACCTCGTCCTCACCATGTCGTTCGCGCTGAAGCCGGACAAGATCGGTGAGATCCCGTTCTGGAACGCGCGGGGAGTGGACGTGCTTCCGGCCGTCAACTACACCACGGGCCGTGATCTGGACAGCTACTACGAGGACGTCCGGCACGTGGGCGAGGTCTTCGGCCGGACGGAGCGGACCGAGGCCTACACACGGGAGCAGAAGAGCCGGATCGCGACGATCGGACGCCGGGCGAAGAAGGCCACCGACTCCCCCGAGGTTCTCCTGGTCGCCAGTGGCGGGCGCGACACCTACGACTACTACGCGCCTTCCCTGGGCCTGGTGGACGAGATGGTGAACGGCGCCGGCGGGACGCACATGGAACTGACCGACGACAGTTACGCGCAGCTCTCGCTCGAATCGATCGTCGCGGCGGACCCGGACAAGATCATCGTCACCGAGTTCCAGAAGTCGGACGGCGAGAAGTCGCGCGACCGCCTGCTGCGCGACCCGCGCCTGAAGAACGTCACCGCGATCAGGAACGGCGATGTGATGATCGCCGACTACACGACCTCGATCCGGGGCTCGCTCGCGCTCGCGGACCTGTGCGAGGACGTCGCGGAGTTCGTCCACCCCGACCTCTTCCCGGCCTCATGAGCCAGGACATGATCGCGCCGGAACGGAAGGAACGGCGGGAGGAGCGGCGGGAGGAGCGGCGAGGGGAGCGGCGAGGGGAGCGGCGCAGGGAACGACAGGAGGAACGGCGGGCGACGCGGGCGGGCCGGGGCGGAAGGGCATGGCGGGTGGCGCCGTCCGCCCTGGTGGCCGCTCTCCTGCTCCTGCTGGCCGGCTCAGCCGTCCTGTCGGTCTCGATCAGTCAGGTCGACGTCCCGGTGCGTGAGTCCGCGCGGGTGCTGCTCGACGGGCTGACCGGGATCGGCGGTCCCGGTGACCCCATGTTCGTGGACGTGATCTGGAACATCCGCCTCCCGCGGGTTCTGCTGGCCGCGGTCGTCGGTGGCGGGCTCGCGCTGTGCGGCACCGTCATGCAGGCCACCCTCCAGAACCCGCTCGCCGATCCCTTCGTCCTCGGCATCTCCTCGGGGGCGTCCCTCGGCGCCGCGTTCGCGATCCTGACCGGGTTCGGGGCAGCCGGGGCCGTGGGGCCGTCGCCGGACTCGGCGTGCCGTTCTGGGCGTTCATCGGGGCACTGGCCGCCGCCGCCCTGGTACTGGGTGTGGGCAGCGGAGGCTCCCGTACGTCACCGGTCAAGCTGATCCTCGCCGGTACCGCGGTCAACGCCCTGTGCGGTGCGGCCTCCAGTGCGCTGGTGTACTTCGCCGACAGCTCCGAGGGGGTCCGCTCGGTCACGTTCTGGAGCATGGGCAGCCTCGCCTCCGCGGAATGGGCCTCGCTGCCCGCCGTCAGCACCGTGGTGCTGATCGCCACGGCCTTCTTCCTCTTCCGGAGCAGGGTCCTGAACGCGTTGCTCATGGGCGACGAGGCCGCGGTCACCCTGGGCATCGATCCCGGGCTGCACCGGCGGATCCATCTGGTGCTGGCCGCCGTGGTCACCGGAATGCTGGTCGCCACCTGCGGAATCATCGGCTTCGTCGGCCTGATCGTCCCGCATGTGGTGCGCAGTGTGATCGGGCCGGACCATCGCGGGCTGCTCCCCGTCGCAGTGCTGTCCGGAGCGCTCTTCCTGATCTGGGCGGATGTGGCCGCACGCGTCGCGGTCCCGAACGCCGAGTTGCCGATCGGCATCGTGACGTCCGTTCTCGGCGCCCCTCTCTTCCTGCACATGCTGATCCGTAAGGAGTACGGGTTCGGTGACAAATGACCGTGCCGCGAGGGCACATGACGGCGCCTCGGGCCACCGCGGACTGAGCGCGGAGCACATCTCGGTCACGCTCGGCGGCGCACGGGTCGTGCGCGACCTGAGCCTGAAAGTGGCCGACGGCCGGTTCGTCGGTGTGGTCGGGCCGAACGGGTGCGGCAAATCCACGTTCCTCAAGAGCGTCTACAAGGTCGTCACCCCCGACTCCGGGACCGCGGTGCTCGACGGACTGGACCTGCTCGCGAGCCGTCCCGGCGCGGTCTTCACCCGGCTCGCGGTGGTCGCCCAGTTCAACGACCTGAGCTTCGACTTCACGGTGGCGGAGATGGTCGCGATGGGGCGCACCCCGCACAAGCGGCTGCTGGAGACGACCGGCGAACGGGACCGGGAGATCGTCCGGCGGGCGCTGCGCCGGGTGCACATGGGCGAGTACGCGCAACGGAGCTTCCGGACCCTGTCCGGCGGCGAGCGCCAGCGCGTGGTACTCGCGCGGGCACTTGCCCAGGAACCGGCCTTCCTCATCCTCGACGAACCCACCAACCACCTGGACATCAAGCACCAGTTGGAGATCTTCTCGATCGTCAAGGAACTCGGCATCGGGGTGCTCGCCGCGCTGCACGACCTGCCGATGGCGGCGGGCTACTGCGACGAGCTGTACGTCCTCAAGGAAGGTGCCGTGGTGACCCACGGGCCGCTGGACGAGGTGCTCACGCGAGATCTCATCCACGAGGTGTACGAGGTCGAGTGCGAGACCTACCGGAACCCGGTGACGGGCCGCCTCGCCATCGCCTACCTCGATGAACGCAACCGCTGCCTGGACGCGTACGCCCGGCCGTCCGGAAGGAACTGAACCGTGAAACTGCGTCACTTCGCTCCCCTGGTCGTCGCCTGCACGGCCACCTTTCTGCTGCTCGCCTACGCCACGGTCGTCACCGTCGCCATTCCGGCGATCGCCGCCGATCTGCACACCGACTTCGCGGCGTTGCAGTGGGTCGTGGACCTCTACACGCTGGCGCTCGCGGCGCTCCTGATCGTCTGCGGGGCGGTGGGCGACGCGATCGGCCGGCGCAGGGTCTTCCTGGCCGGGTTCGCTCTCTTCACGGTGTCCTCGCTGGCCTGCGGGCTGGCACCCGGGGTGCGGGAACTCATCGTGTTCCGGGGTGCGCAGGGGGTCGGCGGGGCGGCCATGTTCGCGACCACGCTGCCGCTGATCAAGGCGTCGTACCAGGGCCGGGAACAGCACCGGGCCTTCGCCGTGTGGGGCGCCGTGGCCGGGCTGGCCGCCGCGGTCGGCAATGTCTGCGGCGGGCTGCTCGCCGAGGCCCTGGGCTGGCGCTGGATCTTTCTGCTCGCGGTGCCGGTCGGGGCGGCCGGGATGGTGCTCGCCCTCGTGTTCCTGCCCCGCGACCCGGAGCGCGCGGCCGGGCGGATGGACGTGCCGGGGTCGGCCCTGCTGAGCACGGGCATCGCCGCCCTGGTCGTCGGGACGCTCCTCTTCGGCGAGCACGGGGCGGGGGCGGGTCCGAGGCTCGCCGCCGTCGTGGCGGCCGTGGCGGTGCTCGCCTTCGTCGCGTACGAGCGCCGTACGCCGGATCCCGTCATCGATCCGGCACTGTTCCGCCATCCCAGGTTCCTGGCCGTGGTCGTGGTGGCGTTCGGCTACTACTTCGCCGCGTTCGGGCCGCTGACGGTGGTGTCGTCGTGGTTCCAGGACGGTGCGGGCCTGGGCGCGGTCGACACCTCGCTGCTGCTGGCCCTCCAGCCCGCGGTCTTCTTCGTCGTCTCCGCCACGTGCGGGGCGGTGCTCCAGCGCGTACCGCTGTGGATCCCGCTGGGTGCCGGCACCGCGCTCTGCGCCGCGGGGTGTGCGGGTTTCGCGCTGCTGGGCGTCTCCTACGGGCCGGCGGCGCTCGTGCCGTCGCTGCTGCTGACCGGGATCGGTGCGGGCATGGTGTCGCCGGTGCTTCCGTCCGCGGCCATGCGGGACGCCGACCCGGCCCGCGCGGGCACGGCCGCGGCCGTGGCCAACACCGCCCGCCAGGTGGGCCTCGCGCTGGGCACCGCGGTGTGCGGCGGGCTGTTCATCGGCCTCTCCGCCCCCGGGCGACGGGAGTACACGACGGCGGTCGGCGAGGTCGGTGCCGTCGCGGCACTGGTCGCGCTCGCCGCTGCGGTGGTGGCGGTGGTACTGCTGCGGCGGGCGAACGCGGGCGTGCGCGGGGCGCGCGGGGCCCGTTCCGGGGTGGGAGCCGGTGAAACGCAGGTCGGTGAGTCGTAAGCCAGGAAGTCACCCGAGCCGTAAGCCGGTGAGCCTCAGACCGGTGAGCCGAGCCGTAGGCCGATGAAGTGCAGGCCAGTGTTCCGAGGATCCAGTGTCGCCGGGCGAAATCCGCGCGGCCTACGCGCCCGCTTCCTCCGGTCCCGTGTCGTCCGGGCCGGAGGAGCCGATCTGTTCGGCCCGCAGCGCCAGGTCCTGGAGCACATCGGCGGAGGTCACGTCCGTCTGCCCGGAGTCGTGCACCTGGGCCAGCATCGCGAAGGCCAGGGTGAACGCGCCGACCAGCTGCTCCACCGCACCGCCGACCTCCCGGCCGACGAGCGTCGCGATCTCCTCGATCGAGGCGTCCTCGGGGACGGAGATCCGGGGCATCGTCTCGTTGAGGAGCACGGTCACCACGCTGGGATCGGTCTCCAGGTCGTCGCGGTCGACATTCTCTTCGAGCAGCCGACGGATCTCGCCCGCCTCCGTGAGGATGCCCACCACCCGCTTCACCACTTCGCTCTGCTCCATCCGGCGAGCATAGGCGCGCAGCTGTGCGGGTGGTGATCAATCGACGCTTCCCGTCGGCGGTCCGGGCCGGACGGGGGCGTTCGCCGCGGCTCCGGGGGGCGTCGCGGGCTGTCTGGAATATGCCTCCGACACATCCGTGAACGGCACCCTGGGCAATATCAGGACATGCGGGAGGGTCCGACCCCCGGCGAGCCGGATTTTTCGCTCGCCTGTGCGGAAAGGATGTTCTCCAGGAGACGGCCGGGTGACCGTCCGGAGGGGGACCGGTGCTGGGGCACGAGCACAGTGGCAACGACTTGAGCGGTACGGTGCACGGCCCCGCGATCCAGTCGGGCAAGGTGTACGGCGGCATTCACTTCCACGGGGAGGCCGCGCCGGAGGCCCGCGGGCCGAGGCCGCCCTGGCAGCTCCCGCCCTCGATCCGGATCACCGGCCGTTCGGCGGAGGTGAGCACGCTGGAGGGGCACCGCGCCCGTGCCACCAGGGAGGGGCATCCGACGCTGGCCGCGGTCAGCGGGCTGGGGGGCGTCGGCAAGACGGCGGTCGCGCTGGCCTGGCTGCACACCATCCGCCCGCACTTTCCCGGCGGCCAGCTGTACGCGGATCTGGGGGCCCAGTCGCCCGGCGGCCCGGTCGACCCGGGAGAAGTGGTCGGGCGGTTCCTGCGGGCCCTGGGTGTGCCAACCCCGCAGGTGCCCCCGGTCCTGGCCGAACGGGTCGCGCTGTACCGGTCGTTGACCGCGGACCGGCGGCTCGTGGTCATGCTGGACGACGCGGCGACCGCGGCACAGGTCCGGCCGCTGTTACCGGCGGGGCAGTGCGTGACCGCGGTGACCAGCCGGCGGCGGCTGCCGGGGCTGAGCGTCGACGGGGGCCATGTCATCCATCTGGAGCCGCTCGGCCGGGAAGCCGCGGTGGAGCTGCTGGATTCGACCCTGGCGGACGGCCGGGTGGCCGAGCAGCCCGAGGAGGCGCGGGCCCTGGTCGATCTGTGTGCGGGGCTGCCGCTCGCGGTGCGTATCGCCGGGGCCCGGCTTGCGGCGCGCCCCCGGCACGGCATCACCACGATGGTCCGGGCACTGACCGAGGAGCACGACCGGCTGGAGGCGTTGGCGATCGACGGCGACCACGATGTGCGGGCGGCGCTGGACCTCTCCTACCAGGGTCTGCCGGCCGGGGCCGCCCACCTCTACCGGCTGCTGGGGCTGCACCCCGGGCGGGAGTTCGGCGGACCGGTGGCCGACGCGGTCCTGGGCTCGGACGCCGCCGATGCGCTCGATGTGCTGTACGACGCGAGTCTGCTCATCGACGCCGGCCAGGCGGCCGGGACCGAGCGCTACCGCTTCCACGACCTGGTACGGCTGCACGCGGTGGCGCAGGCGGACCGGGAGGAGTCCCCCGGGGCTCGGGCCGCGGCGCTGCGCCGCATCGGCTACCACTACCTGGCCAACGCCACCCACGCGGAGGAGGTCATCGACCCCCAGCACCGCACCATGGCCCGGGACTACGGCCCCGACCCGGTCGTGGTCGCGGAGTTCGGTGACGGCGGCACGGGTGACGGCACGGGTGCGGCGGACGCCGCGCTGGACTGGCTCGAACACGAGCTGCCCAACCTCATGGCGGTGCTCCGGATCGCCCGTCCGGCCGGGATTCCGGCGCTGGGCTGGCAGTTGGCCGACGCCCTGTGGCCGCTGTTCCTGCGGCGGAAGTTCTACGCGGAGTGGCGCGAGGCGCACCGGGAGGGGCTGCTCGCGGCGGAGGAGTGCAACGACGCGGCGGCGGCGTGCCGGATGCTCACCTCGGGCGGCCTGGGCGAACTCGACATGGGCTGCCCGGAACAGGCGCTGGTGATGTTCGAGCGGGCCGCCGATTCCTTCCTGCGCACCGACAATGCGCTCGGGCACGCCCGGACGCTCAACTACCGGGGTCTGGCCCACCAGCGGCTCGGTGAGCCGGACCGGGCCGCCGAGTTCTTCGGCCGGGCGGCCGCCGAGCTGCCGGACTGCGGGGACCGCAGGGCCGGTGCGCTGGCGCGGTTAAACCTCGCGGATGTCGCGCTGTCGCGCGGGCTGTACGAGGACGCCGCCCGTGAAACCGAGGCCGCCCGAGCCGTGTTGCTGGAGGCCGGTGACACGTACAACACCGCCCGCGCCGACGCGCTGGCCGGGCGGGCGTACCTCGGCCTGGGACTGCTCGACCGGGCCGAGGCCGGTCTGCGGGGGGGGGCGCTGGACACACTTCGGCCCATGTCCGCCGACCACGAGACGGCCCGCGCGCTGGGAGGTCTGGCCCTGGTCTCCGAACGGCGCGGGCAGCCCGGACTCGCCCGGCAGTGCTACCGGGAGGCGCTGGTCCTGTACTCCGGCGTCGGTGGGCCGGACTCGGCCGACGCGCAGGAGGTGCGGGACAGGCTGGACGCGCTGGGACCGGAGGCCCGGGAGAACGGCACCGCGGACGACGGCGGCGCCGCCGGCTGAGTGCGCGTGCTCCCGACGATCCGTAGCGCCGTCGTGCCGAACTCCGCGACGGGCAGCCCGGCCACCAGCCAGGCGTGGGCGACCGAGGCCCAGATCGCCCACGGCGCGTCCGTCCGGCGCGCGTCCAGCGTCACCGGGCGGCCCGCACCGCCGAGGAGCAGCCAGCACCGGGGGCCGCGGTGCACGGCCACCACCAGGGCTCCGGGGTGACGGCCCGCCAGCGCCGTCGCGGACCGGGGCCCGTCTCCCCCGGCCACCAGCACATCGGCGAGCAGCGGCAGCGGGGACGGGGCGGGCAGCCGGACGCGTACGTGTTCGTCCACGACCGGGGCGCCGGCGGCCGGGTGCAGCAGGATGACCTCGGTGCGGCGGACCGGCCCCCGGGCCCGGGGATCCTCGTACAGCGCCACGGTGAGCGCGGTCATCGCACTGCCCCGCCACGTTCGTCGTACCGCACGCCGAACGGCAGCGGCGCGTGCTCGGCGGCGAGTCGCACCGCGGGGGCCCGCAGGCGCAGCTTGCGGTAGATCAGCGTGCGCATCCGGGTGGCGAACCGGCCGGGTTCGGAGGTGATGCGGTCCGCGATCCGCTCGTACCGCTGCCGCCGGTAGAGCGCCGAGGAGCGGGCGAGCTGGCGGCCGAGCGGCCGGTCGCGGTGCAGCCTGGGGACGAGGGAGGCCAGTTCGGCCACCGGGGATCCCGGGTCCACGTCCGCCTCCGGCGCGCCCGCCATCAGGACGGGGACGCCGGTCATCGATCCGTAGAGCGAGACGGATCCGTGGTCACCGACGATGTAGTCGGCGGCGACGAGGGCACCGACCCAGTCCGCGTGCTGGCTGATCACCGTGAGGCCCGTCCTGCCCAGGTGCGCCAGCCAGCTGCGGATCTGCCATTCCCCGTGGGCGTTCCAGACGTTGGGGTGGAGCAGGAGCGCGATCCGGTGGTCGTCCCGGGGAAGTTCGGTGACCAGCCGTTCCAGGACTTCCGGGCTCTGCCCGAACAGGGAGCGCGGCCCCCAGGTGGAGCAGGCGAGCACCAGCCGCTGCCGGGCCGTGGTGTGCAGTGCCTCGCGGTAGAGCGCCCGCAGCGGCAGGCTCGCGGCGATGCGGTCGAAGCAGGGGTCGCCCACCACCTCCGCCGCGGGCAGCGCCTCGGGGCACTCGCGGCCGAGCCGAGTCAGCTCCTCGTGGTGCGCCAGCACGATCGACTCGGGCACCAGCCTGCCGTCCTGGACCAGCCACTGCCGGTTCAGCCCGTACACCCCGCGCTCCGCGACCTGGCGTCCGCGCTGCCCGGCCGGCACCAGCTTGTTGTGCCCGGCACCGTGCGGCAGCACGATCACCGGGGCGTGCAGGTCGTTCAGCCCGCCGTGGGCTGCGGACAGCGCCAGGTCGAAGGGCATCTGGACCGCCTGGTGCCAGGGCAGGACCAGCCCGCCCAGCTCTTCCAGGAAGGAGTCCACCCCGTGACTGAACACGTCGGGCGCCGAGGTGAAGAAGACCTGTACCCGGGCGTCGCCCTCCAGCAGCCGTACCGCGTCCAGCAGCCGTTGTCCGGCAGTCACCGTATGCACGACGGCCAGCACCCTCCGGCGGATCTGCCGGGTGGCCCAGCGGTCCACGTCCAGACGCATCGGCACATGCGGCCGATGCGTTTCGGCCAATGTCAGACTCATAGAATCGTTCCCCCGATTCCTCGTCCTCGGACCGGTGGCCCCGTCCGAGACGCCGCGTCGTTTCGCGGCGCACGCCGAAGTCATGCCCGACGCGCTTGACGGGTCGCTTGCAGGAATCCTGCACTCCGGGTGCGGGCGGTTCCGGGCCGGCTCCGGGGGCCGATTGCCGACATCTCCCGAGCGGCTCCCGGGCGTTCGGAACGGCAGTGGGGAGGTGCGCCCGGTACGCGCCCGTGCGCCCCTGTCTGCTACCCGCCCCCGGGGTGACAGTGGAAGGTCCTGCACACAGGTGCGGGCGCTGCCGTCGACGGCAGGAAGCAGCGCACCCAGCGGGGGCGATGTGGAACTTCTTGCTCTGGGACCTCTTGAACTATGGCATCAAGGACAGCAGTGCGGGCTCGGATCGGTGAAAACGCGCTGCGTACTGGCCGTTCTGGTGCATTCGCTCGGTGAGCCGGTCTCCATGGACGCGTTGATCGACCGGGTCTGGGGCGATGATCAGCCCAAGTCGCCGGTGGACACCATGCAGAGCTACGTATCGAAGCTGCGCAGGCTGCTGTACGACTCGGTCGGCGACCTCATCCAGGTGGACCGCCCGTCGCCGCGTCAGTACAAGCTCAGCGTCGACGCCCGTACCGAGGTCGATGTCTCGCACTTCCAGCGGCTGCGCAAGGAGGCCCGCGCGGCGGCCGGGCAGGGCAAGCGGGAGCTGGCGATCGGTCTGCTGCGCACGGCCGAGGACCGATGGCGCGGCGATCCGCTGCCCGAGTCCAGGAGCGACTGGGCCACCTCGGTACGGGGCCGCCTGGTCGAGGACCTGCGCCGGGTGCGGGAGGAACGCATCGGGTTGGAGCTGGAGTTGGGGCGGCACGCCGATGTCGTCGGTGAACTGCAGGGGCTGGCTTCGGAGAATCCGCTGGCCCAGCGGGTGATCGCCGATCTGATGCTGGCGCTGTACCGGTCCGGGCGGCACGACGAGGCACTCGCCGTCTTCCGCACCACGCGGACCCGGCTGCGCACGGAGCTCGGCATCGAACCGGGTTCGGACCTTCGGGAGCTCCACCAGCGCATCCTCGAACAGGACCGTACGCTCCTGGAGACGGCGGTACGCGTCGACCGGCCGGCGGGCCCCGGGCCGCGCAGCAACCTTCCGCGCGACAGCCGCGACTTCACCGGCCGCGCCGCCGAACTCCGGCTGCTGCTAGGCGAATCGGCACGGCCGGACGGCTCCGCCACGTACGCCATGCCGCTCACCGTCATCCACGGCATGCCCGGCATCGGCAAGACCACGCTCGCGGTGCACGCCGCCCACCGCCTCCACGACGCCTATCCGGGAGGCCGGCTCTACGTCGATCTGCACGGGTTCGGCGGGCAGGCGCCGTACGACCCCGCCGAGGCCCTCGCGGTGCTGCTGCACGCGGCCGGGGCCGGCGGCGACCTGCCGGACTCACTGGACGCGCGGGCGGCTCGGTGGCGTGAGTGGACGGCCCGCCACCGGGTGCTCGTGGTGCTGGACAACGCGCGGGACGCCACCCAGGTGCGTCCGCTGTTGCCCGGCGCCGCGACCTGCCGGGCGATCGTGACCAGCCGGAGCCGGCTCGCCGGGCTGGACGGCGCCTCCTCGCTCCTGGTGGAGGGGCTGTCCGAAGAGGAGGCCGCCGTCCTCTTCACCCGGATCGCGGGCGCCGACCGGGTCTCCGCCGACCCCGAGGCGCTCGCGCTCGTGGTCCGGGCCGGCGGCTGCCACCCCCTGCTCCTCCACTGGTTCGCCAGCCGCTTCCGGCACCGGGAGTCCTGGACCCTGCGCCATCTGCTGGACCGGCTGGCCGCGGCGGCCGACCCGCTGGACGAGTTCGACGACGGCGAACTCGTCTCCGCGTTCCGCTTCTCGTACAACGAACTGACGACCCCCACCCAGAAGTTGCTCCGTCACCTGGCGCTGCATCCCGGTCCGGACATCACGGCCACCGCCGCCACGGCACTGGTCGGCGCGCCCCCGGACGGCACCCGGATCCGCCGCGGTCTGGACGAACTCCACGATTTCCACCTCCTTGAGGAGCCCACCCCCGGCCGGTTCCGGCTGCACGATCTCACCAGGGCCTTCGCGCTGCGCATGTTCGGCCGGGCCGAGCCGGAGGAGTCCCGGGCCCAGGCGGTCGGCAGGCTGTTCGGCCACTACCTCACAACGGCGCACCGCGCCGACCTGCACACCCGGCCGCACCGCCGGAGACTGCCCGCGGGGCCGGAGTGCGCCTCGGCGTACGCCCCCGGATTCAGCGACGCCGACAGCGCTTCGGCGTGGCTGGTCCAGGAGCACGCCAACCTCCTCGCGGTCGCCCGTACGGCAGCCGACGAGGCTCCCGCGTACGCGGCTCTCTTCCCGCACGTGCTCGCCCCCGTACTCAAGCGTTGGGGCACCTGGGCCGTCACCAACGAGCTCTACGGAGCGGCCGTGCACGCCCTGCGCGCCCTCGGCACCCCGTACGCCCTCGCGCAGACGCTGGCCGAGGCCGCCGACGTACTGGCGCAGACCCGTCCCGACGAGGCGTTGAACTGTGCGGGCGAGGCACTGGAGCTGTTCCGCGGTCTCGGCCATCCGCACGGCTGCGCGGACGCCCTCTTCCAGGCGGGCCGGGCACATCTGGCAGCGGGGCGCGGCGGGGCGTCCCTGCGCGTCATCGACGAGGCCCTGACCGGGTACCGGAAGGTCGGGGACCGCGAGGGCGAGGCGGGCGCGCTGAACGTCCAGGGCGCGGCCTTCTTCCAGGCAGGCCGTCACGGGGAGGCGCTGGACAGGGCTCGGGCGATTCTCGGCATCTACGAGGAGACCGGGAACCTGCTCGGGCAGATCTACGCCCAGAACAATCTGGGCGAGTTCTATCAGAGCCAGGGTCGGTACGGGGAGGCCCTCGCCCACTACGAACGCTCCCGGGCGCTGGCGGAACGGCACGGCGGCCGACAGGAACTGGACATCCTGGACACGAACATGGGGGCGGTGTACCAGGCGACCGGGCAGACCGCGCGGGCCCTGGCCTGCTTCCGGCGCGCGTTAGCATCGCACAGAGGCCACGGTGATTCCCTGGGTGAGGCCAACGCTCTCGTCCAACTGGGCAAGGCATACGCGGAGATGGGGCGTCGTGACGAAGGGCTGTCGCATCTCCTCGCGGCGGTGGAAGTGGCCCGCAGGATCGACAGCCCCTACGAGTACCAGCGCGCCCTGCTCGGTGCGGCCGACGTCCAGTACGCGTCAGGGCAGTTCGCCGCCGCAAGGCAGGCATACGAGGAAACCCTGGCGGTCGCCCGAAAGGCCGGCTCGCTAACAGGCTGCGCCCAAGCGGCCGCGGGGCTGGCCCGCACGGCTCTGAGCACGGGCGACCGGCGATCGGCGGGACGTCACGCGAGGCTGGGCGTGGCGTTGTACTCACGGCTTGAGATGTGGGAGGAGGCAGATGACCTGCGGCGCCTGCTGCGGGACCATCAACAGGTGGCCGACTCCTGAGCGCATGCACCCCGGAGTCGGCGCGGCGGGTCTTGTCAGACCTCGACCAGGACGTCCGCGGCACCTTCCGGCGCCGCCGGGCCGCTACCGGCAACCGCCGGGACTATCCACATCCACTGATCCGTTCCGGTGCGTACAGGTATGACAGCGGTCGGACGCCCGATCGTCGGCTGCGCGACGACCGGACGAGCGACCGCCTCCCGCACCGGGGTGGCGATCAGGGCCGAAGGCGTCGCGCGAGGCGATTCGACGGCACGGGGGGCCGTCGACACCGACTCTCCGACGTTGGCGGCAATAGCGGCGGAGGCAAGCGTTGCTAATGCAACGACAGCCTTGAGCTTGAGCACGTGCAAACTCCTCATACGCTAGGTGTTTTCGACCAGGCATTCTTGAATGCCTTGTTCACAGAGGTGACCTTAGTAGGTCAGATGCACGGCAGACCATTCGAATTCATGGAGGTGCGGAACGTGGTATATGCGGGCTACTTCGACCCCAGATCGTCCGGCTCGTCGGAGCCGGTCTGTTCGGCCCGCAGTGCCAGGTCCTGAAGCATGGTCACCACGTCGGGATCTGTCTCCAGGCCGTCGCAGTCGACGTTCTCTTCGAGCAGCCGACATACCTCGACCGCCTCCGGGAGGATGCCACCACCCGCTTCACCACTTCGCCCTGCTCCATCCGGCGAGCATAGGCGCGCAGCCGAGCGCGCGGTGATCAATCGGCAGACGTACCGCTGTTTTCAATTCTGGCATAGCTCAAGGTGCACCCACCGAGTACATCTGGAAGGCACCTTGGGAAGCAAGGTTGCCGGTCCCGAGTCCGACGCACACCACCAACTGCGCATGGTCGTGTCGGCGTTAATTGCGGCTTACACGAAGCAATGCCCGGGCTCGTAGGCAGCACTTCCCCTACGATCAGGCACATGGTGACGCTCTTAGCTTGTTCTTTATCTACCAAGAACGGCCAGGCCTGCCGATGGCCTTGAGGGTCTCGGGACGTTTGACGGTTTTGCCGACGTCGTAGCGGGGTGC
>NZ_JBEYFB010000051.1:0-43322 GCF_040634135.1 Streptomyces sp. NPDC007164 | reverse complement strand
CGCCCAACGCCTCGACGCGGGCGGCACGTTCTTGCAGACTGTCCATCACGGCCTTTGGTTGATCAATGTGTCTCTTGGCGGAAACACATGATCAAACAAAGGCCGCTCCGCTGTCCGGCGAACAGCAAAACCCGTGGCCAGCCCGCCCAACTAACCAAAGGCAAAGGTTTAAATACAAGCTGAACCGGACCCGATTGCTGCCCGTCGACCATCACCGCCCTCCGATACTCCTGCGGCACTGTGGGGTAAGCCTCCCCACGTGGTCACAGGGAACGCCGCGGTGCTGGTCGACATCCGGAAGTACGACGGAAGCTTGAGTGCGCAGTGGACTGCTACCCGACTCGGCGAGGACGAGCATGGTGTGTGGTTGGGCACGGCGCAGGGTGTCCCCGTCGGTTCGGCCACGGGCGGCTGGACGAGCCGGTTCGTCTACGTGATGTTGGTCCCGCGCGGCGAGTGGTGGACGGCCACGTTCTGCGCGGACCCGGGCCCGGAGGTGTACTGCGACGTGTGCACAGCACCCGAGTGGGACGCGGACGGGACCGTCCTGCGCATGGTGGACCTCGATCTCGATGTCGTTCGGCACCGTGGCGGAGAAGCCCGTATCGAGGACGAGGACGAGTTCGCCGAACACCAGGTGAGCTACGGCTATCCCGAGAGCGTCACCGGCAAGGCCCGACAGACCTGCCAGTGGTTGTTGGAGGCGGTCCACCGCGGGCGTAACGGCGTCGAGCCCTTCTCCTCGGTGTACCGCTACTGGCTCGGCCTCGTTCGGTAGTTCGGGGCACTGGCCCGCCCTGCGTACTGTGCGCTGCGCGTCATGAGTCAGTGGCACCCGCCTTCTTCGGAAACGGCTTCGGCGCGACGGCAGCGGGCCCAGAACGCCGTAGGTGTCCACTCGCACCACCGGGTCCGGTGCGGCGATCGTCGGTGGCATCTGCCCGACCGTGACCGGCCGGACGGCCGGACCGGTCTCACCTGCCCCCGAGGGCAGCGGGGAGGCGGTCTCGGGTAATTCATGACTGTGGCGTTCGGGTGGGGTCAGAGCGCACCGGTGTGGTGTCGAAGGGGCGCAGCGGGCGGCTACGGGAGGCTGGCGCTCCGGAAGCAGGCAGGAGAGAGCGTGTGAGTGTGCGCAGCCGTCGCGGTGTCCGGGGCCCCGTGGTCGTGGGCGAGAAGCGAATGGCCGGCGATGCCGGTGTTCTGGGGACCGCGCTTGCCGTGGTGTTGGCGTTTTCGCTGGCGCAGGGCTCGTGGGAGTGGTTCTCCGCCTATCTCGGTGTGACGCTGCTCGCGGTGGTCCTGTCCTTCGGCCACGTGCCGGTGTGGACGCCGGACCGACGGGCTGCCTACGGGTGGAGTCTGGCCGCGTTCTCGCTGGTAGTGGGTCTGTGCGTGGCACTGGCGTTGGCACCGGCACTACAGCGCTGGGACTGGCTGTTTCCGATGCCGGGCACCCGGCACGAGTGCGTGGAGTCGGGCCGGTACGAGAGCCTCAGAACACGGGCCGCCCTGGGGAGCCTGGCCGGTCGTGACAGTGACGCGCTGGCCCACGCGCAGCTGGTGCAGAGCCGCCAGGCCGTGGCCGGCTGCCTCGCGTCGACGACGACACGTTGGCTGCCGGTGTACGCGTTGGGAACGGCTCTGTTGGTGGGTGCGGGTTCGTGGTCCTGGGAGCGGGCGCGGGCCCGGAAGGCGGCGATCGGTTCCGATTGAACCGCCGCCGGCTCCGGCTCGCTGTCCTTCGTCCCGGTCACAGCTACTGTCACCATGTCGGGGACAGCAGGTCGGCCAGGCGTCCTCTCGTGTACGCGCAGAGGTACGGTTTGGCCGGCGTCGCGTCTGTCAGGGGGCTCCGAGGACGCGGTCGCAGATGGTCGGGCCGTTGTCCGTCCGACCCCGTAGCCGGTCCTGCTCGGTCACGAACCGGTGCCGCCGTGCTCGGCGGGCAGGAGCCCGGTGCCCGGGACGAGGGCAGTCGCACGCACTTCGGGATGAGCCCGCAGCCACTCCACGAGCGGAAGGACGTCGTTCGCCGGCGCGTAGAGACGGAGCAGTGTTTCGTTGTCCTCGCGGCGCGGCCTCCCCGCCACGCGGTAGGCGCCCATCTGTCGGGCGAGCCGCAGGTGCGGCCCGTTGGTCACCTGCACCCCGACCACGTCGGACCAGGGCACCTCCACTGTTCCGAGCCAGTTCGAACGCACCACGTCCGGCGTCAGCTCGACCGCCGGCTTCCGTGGTCGGGCCACGGCCCGCGCGCCGGCCACTCCGCATCCGGCAGCGATCAGCAGGACCAGCCCACCGGCGAGCACGACGACCGGGCGGTGGGCCGATGTCGCACCGAAGCGGTCGGAGAGCTCAATGTGTTCCTGACCCCACTGGGCCACCGCGCCGACGCAGGCGATGACGCCGACAACCGCCAGCAACACCAGGGGCGCGGTCAACAAGGCGGCCCGGCGGCGGCTCTGCCGGAGATCCGCGGAATCCTGCGGCGCATAGGCGAAGCCCGACTGCCTCGCCCGCCACCGGCTCGACAGTGGTGGAGGATGCGGCACTTCAGTCATGCCCGGAGTCTACTGTTCCGGCCGACCCGTACCGCAACCATGTTCGACGTGGCAGGGTCACGAGCCGTCGAAGTCCCAGCGGATGCTTGGGACGAGCGCCGGGCTGTACCGCGTGGTGGCGCCTCCCCGTCACCATGCGTGCAGCCTTGTGGGGGTTGGTCACTGAGGTCGCGGCCCGTGTCAGGATGTGCGGCATGACTGGTCGCGCGCGGAGCTTCGGAGTGATGGCGGGCGCCTACGAGCGGTTCCGGCCGGGGTATCCCGTGGAGCTTCGCGATGTGGTGATGGCGTACGCGGGTCGGCCGGTTCGGTCTGCCCTTGAGATCGGCGCCGGGACGGGCAAGGCCACCCGTCTGTTCGCGCAACAGGGGGTCACGGTCACCGCGAGCGAGCCTGACGGGGCCATGCTCGACGAGTTGCGCAAGCACGTTCCGGCGAGCGTCAGGACGGTGCGGGCCGCTTTCGAGGACTTGCGGCCGGGTGAGGGGTACGGGCTGGTCTATGCGGCAGCAGCGCTGCACTGGACGGACCCGGAGGGTCGGTGGACGCGCATGGCCGCACTGCTGGAGCCGGGCGGTGTGTTCGCCTCCTTCGGGGGGCCGATCCAGTTGGCCGACCCCGCGGTGGAGGAGGTGGTGCGCGCAGCACGAGCACCATTTCTGGAGAGTGATGGGATCCCGTCCCCGGACGGGACTCCTCCGGAGTGTGACATGCAGTGGCCGGGTTCGGAGCTCCAGCGGTCCGAGTGGTTCACCGATGTTCAACAGTGCGTGATCGAACGACGTTTGACGATGAGCGCTCGCGAATACATCGGCCAGCTCTCGACGATCTCTGCTTACCTGGTCCTGCCGGACTTCGAGCGGGAGCAGGTGTTCGGCCAGATCATGCAGGTGCTGCCTCGGACCGTCGAGATCGCCGCCGACGTCACTGTCCACCTCGCCCGTCGACACCACGAGCTGTAGTGCATCGGCGGACGCACTCGCCGTGGAACAAGGTGCTGTCGCGCAGACCGCGACCCGGAATCCGTTCCGCTACGAGTTGGGCGGCAGGAGTTCGCGGGTGAGAGTGAAAGCCGTCGTGGCGGTGGACAGGAGGGCGTTGATCCTCCCGAGGATGCGGGTTGTTCGGTCGGCGTCCTGCGAGTCGACGGCTGCGGCCAGGTCGTCGGCGTACTCCCGCGCCCGAACCCCCTCGTCGGACATTGCGGCGCCTGCGTCCGTACGCAGGGCGTCGATCAGCTGCTGGTGGGGGATGTCGGACGCGTTCGCCCGGTTGCCGTAGCCGCCGTGGGCCACGGCGTGCGTACTGTTGACGTTCGCCACGACGAAGCCGCCCGTTGTGGAAGAGATGTGCACCCCTTCGCCTCCTGTCCAGATGAACTTGCGCTCGTACTCGGACCAGCCCTTGCGCGTGACGCCGTACCCGCCGAACCTCCATCCCTTGATCTTGATCATTTTGTGCTTGATCGGCTCGGCGAGGATGCGCATGGCGTCTGCCCGGTTCCACCCTCGCTCGGCGAAGTAGTCCGTCATCATGACCCGCGGGCCCGGGTTCGCGGACCGTCGGCAGATCTCACGGAATGCCTGCCCCTGACACAGCTCCAACTGGCCCGGGGCGAGCGACGGTTCCGGCAGCCTCCACCGGTGTACGGCTCCGCGGACCCCCACGTAGATCCAGTGGATCAACCAGCAGAACAAGGCGATCACCACACCTTGCACGAGTGGCAGCCCGGCAACCATTCACCCTCCCCTGCCAGTCCCAAGTGTGCGAATTATAAGAAAAGTTGGTGAGCCAGGTAAGCGGTTCGCCCATACCGACAGGGCCGACATGACTGGCTCACCGGGCAGCAGCCAGACGGCTGGAACTCGCTGCGCAGACTCGGTCCGGCCCGGGTCCGGACCGGTCGTCCCGGCAGAAGCACCGGGACACCTCGGACAGCACGGCGATCGCCGGCCCGATCGCCTCTTCACGGTTCGGCGTGCTGTGGAGCATACGACCTCGGTGAGCCCGGCCGGCCGGGCTCACCGAGGTGGCCCGACCGCGGCCGGGCGGGCAGTGTTCCCACTGCGCACATCGCAGGGGTGACAAGGCTCCCCACGGGGGCGTGGCCCCTCTACGGTGGGCGCTCCCGGATGCCGTCGAGGACGAGGTCCGTGCGTACGAGTCGGCGGCGGCCCCCAGATGACAGCGGCGCGTCGGCGTGCACGGCATGGAGTTCAGCCGGACTCCGGCCGCGCTGCGGAGGCCGCCGCGGCGGCGATGGCCAGCGCGTCGCGTACAGGGTGGTCGAGAAGATCCTGAAGGTCCGTGCTGGTGGCGCCGAGGAAACCATGGCGGACGCTTGTGGCGATCGAGGAAAGCATGGGCGGCTGGAACGGCAAGAGCCCAGGGCTGTCCAGGAGCCTGCGCCGGTACTCTGCCAGCCCGATGGTGCGGTGGCCCGCTCCAAGACGATCGGCAACGGACGCCGCTGTGATCGGCACGCCGACAAGGTCGTAGACGCGTCCGGTGTGACGCTCCGGATCGGCTGCGACGACCGCCGCCACGTCGGCCAGGTCCGCACGGGCCACGACTGCCGCCGCACCCCCGCCGAACGCGGACTCCAGCGTATCGCCGTCCCACGTCATCAAGGCGCCGAAGAGCTCGGCGTACAAGCCGTTGCGCAAGATCGTCCAGCTCAGGCCGCTGTCCGTGACGAGCTGTTCGGTCGCACGGTGGGCGAGCGCGAAGCCGAGGTGGTCACCGGCGCCGGTCAGGCTCGTGTAGATGATGTGCTGGACACTGTCGCGGACGGCAGCTTCGACGACCGCCGCGTGCCGCCGGATCACCTGGTCGTCCTCCGCGTAGCCCGCGGAGACCAGCACGACGGTGGTGCAACCGGTCAGGTCGAGGCTGGACGGGTTGTCGAAGTCCAGGAGCCGCGTCGCGTCGCCGGGCGTTCGGCTGCTGCCGGTCGCGTCCGCCTTGCGGGCATGCAGAGCGGCGAGAGTGAGTGCGCCGAGATTTCCGTTCGCGCCGGTCACCAAGATCATGGGTCGCCGTCTCCTTCGTGGTTCTCTTCAGTAACTACGATGGGATCCTGACCCGTCCGCCCACCGGCCACAAGAAGGCAGTTCGATGTCACTCACGCACACCGGAGTAACCCCCGGGCCTGCTGAACTCGACCCCTGCGGGCAGAAGGACCACCCCGACTGCGGTATCCGGGATGTGCTGGACCGGGTCGGCGACAAGTGGTCGGTCCTGGTGATCGTGGAGCTCGCCGGCGGGCCACGCCGCTTCCGGGAACTGCAGCGCGCGATCGAGGGCATCTCTCAGCGCATGCTCACGCTCACCGTGCGCAGGCTGGAGCGCGACGGGCTCGTCCTCCGCACGGTGTACCCCACCGTTCCGTCCCAGGTCGACTACCGCCTCACCGAAACCGGCGCAAGCCTGACCCACCTCGTCAAGGCGCTCGCCGAATGGTCGTTGGCGCACCGAGCAGGCATCGCCGAAGCCCGGCACGACTACGACCAGAAGCACCCCGGCCACGATGTGCGTTGACCGAACGCGAACTCTCCACGGGTACGAACCGCTCCGACGAGGGACGCGCTCAGCGGCTGCCGCAAGGCCTCGTCGAGCCTGTCGCGCAGCGCGCGTGCGGCTTCGGGCGACAGAGCGCGTCCATCTCGCCGTCATCGTAGAGCGCAAGGCGGATGTGGTCATGAAGGCCAGTGGTGGCGACATCCATGTTGATCGTCGGATCGCCCTCCGCATGGAAGCGGGCCGCCTCGTCGAAGCCGTTCAGGGCCTTGATGCCGGGGCCTGGGACGCCGGACCAGATACTCATGGCCGCCAGTCTTCCCAGTAGCCCGGGTTCGCGGCACAAGCGGCTGCGCGGCATGAGGCAGAGCGAAGTGGCGGAGCACCTCGGTCAGGACCGTGCGCTCCGTCCCGGCCGTGAACTCGTGGAAGGGGTCCGGCAGCGCCACACGCATCTCCGGCTCCTCGTACCACCTGAGCCGGCCGTGCCCGGGCTCGACTTCGCGCAGCGCACAACCACCGGGGGCCATCAGCAGGAAGCCGAACTCAAAGGCTCAGCACGATGGCAGCTCCGATGCCACCTACAAATAGTGCGAAGGCGGCCTCCGGCCAGCCCCCCCGCCCCCACCGGAACAGTCTGTCGAGGGCGTACCGCCCGGGCCCGATGGCGGCGATGGCCAGGGCCACCGCTGCGATGCACACATTGAACTCGACGCCGCCCTGCGTTTCCCACAGGCCGTGTGCCGCGGTTACGGTCGCCATGGCATTGATCATCACACCGATCAGGGCAGCCGACGCCAGTGGCGTGAAAAGCCCCAGGGCCAGCCCCAGGCCGCCCAGAAACTCTGAACCGCCGCCTATGGCGGCATAAAGCGTTCCTGGGCGGTAACCCAGAGCGGCGAAACCCTTGCCCGTCGCGTCAAGACCTTCACCACCGAATATTCCGAATAGTTTTTGGGCTCCGTGCCCGGCCATGAGGAGACCGAAGGTGATCCTGACAAGGAGCAGACCGCAGTCACCGGCGGATACCGCAGTCTTCTCCGGAACGCGGGCCGCCGACCGGGGCGGGGCACGCAATTTCTCATCGATGAACTTCATTGGAGTCTCCAAAATCGTATTGCCTCTCCATCCTTACTCCTCCCCCATTCGGTATCGACCCCGGAGCGGTGGAGTGCGCGCGGTATCAGCAGGGGCGAGGAGGCATGATCGTCACTGATGCGGGACCCGAGCGATCTGCACCGGAACTCCTGCCAGGACGTCCGGCAACACGGGGAGACAGGCGGCCGAGGCGGGCGCGGCCCCGGCATGGGGCACGGGACATGGGGCATGGCGAATGGAGTTGTGCACGGCCCGGTCCCGGCGCGCCCCGCCGCGTCAGGAGGCCGGAGCTTCGGTGATGCGATAGCCGACCCCGGGGGTCGTCGTGATGACCGGCGGGCCGCCCAGTTTGCGGCGTAGCCGGCCGATGGTGACGGTGACCGTGTTGGTGAACGGGTCGGCGTTCTCGTCCCACACCTGTTCCAGGAGGTCCTCGGCGCTCAGAAAGCCGGGGACGGCACGGAGCAACGCCTCCAGGACGGCGAACTCCTTCACCGACAGCTCCAGCGGACGGCCGCCTCGGACGGCGGCCCGGCGTACCGGGTCGAGTTCGAGGTCGGCGGCGCGCAGTGTGCGGGACCGGGCGGTCGGCCTGCGCCGGGCGAGAGCGCGAATGCGCAGGATCAGCTCCGGGAAATGGAAGGGCTTGGCGAGGTAGTCGTCGGCGCCGAGGGTGAGGCCGCTGACCCGGTCGCCGGGTGTCCCGGCCGCGGTCAGCATCAGCACCATCGCGCGTTGGTCCCGCTCGGTGATCATCTGACAGAGTGTGTCGCCGTGGATGCCGGGCAGGTCCCGGTCCAGGACCACGACGTCGTACGGATTGAGGCCGAGTTTGGCAGCGGCGGTCAGGCCGTCATGCGCGATGTCGACGGCCATTCCCTGATCCCGCAGTCCCTCGGCGACGACCTCGGCGAGCGCCCGCGCGTCCTCCACCACCAGTACCCTCACCGTGTCGCCTCTCCGGAACCGGCCGCCGTCGGCAGCCTCGCACCGACGTGCAGCCCGCCTTCGGGCCGGGCCAGCAGGGCGAGGCGGCCGCCGTGCGCTTCGATGACCGCTGCGACGACCGACAGCCCCAGCCCGGAACTCCGTTCCGATCCGGTCCGGTCGGCGCCGAGCCGCTCGAACGGCTCTGTCAGCCGGTCCACTTGGGCCTGATCCAGGACACGCCCGCCACTTTCGACGACGAGGTGGGCCTCGGTGTCGTCATGTCCGGTGGAGATCCGTATCCAGCCGCTTTCCTGGTTGTGCGCAATCGCGTTGTCGACCACGTTCTCCACCATCCGGGACAGCAGCGCGGCGCTGCCCCACGTCCGGGTGTCCGGTCGCGTCTCGTCGCCGACGGTCAGCTTCTTCGCGGTGATGTCGGTGGCCCGGGCGGCCAGTGCCTCCCGCACCAGTTCGCCCAGCGACACGGCGGTCCGGTCGGCGAGGGCACCGTGCTGGGCCCGTGCGAGGACGAGGAATCCGTCCAGCAGGTGGTCCACCCGGTCGAGCTCGGTCCGCAGCCGGCCGGCCAGCGCGACGGTCTGCGCCGCGGGCTCCGGCTTGGCGACGGCAACGTCCAGCGAGGCCCGCATCGTCGCCAGTGGCGTACGCAGTTCGTGCGAGGCGTTGCCGACGAACCGGCGCTGCGCGACGAATGAGGCTTCGAGGCGTTCCAGAAGGCCGTCGACCGTGTCGGCGAGTTCCTTCACCTCGTCGACGGGTCCGGCCACGGCCAGTCGTCGGTGCAGGTTCTCCGCGGAGATGCGCCGTGTCGCCGCAGTGATCAGCCGCAGCGGGCGCAGGACTCGGCCGGCGAGGATGCGGCCGAGCAGGAGCGAGACGCCGGCCATCACCACCAGTGCGATCAGCGAGCCGACCAGCAGTTGGTGGCTCTGCTGCGCGTGCACATCCGCGAGTTGTCGTCCCAGATCCTGTATCTGCTGTTCGGCGGCGGCGAGATCGGACCGGTCGGTCGGGGGCTGTTCGGGGGCGACGCCGGTTCCCCGGCTGCCGGACATCAGGTAGGTCAGGGCGAGCAGCACGATTCCGGACCCGAGGAACCCGGCCGCGTACAGGATCGTGAATCGCCGACCGACGGTCCCACTCCATTGCTTTCCCACGTTCCTCTTCCTTCTCGGGTCCGGCGGCCTTCCTTCCCGGGTCCGGCAGCCGGAACCAGATTGCCCCACGACACCTAACAGCGGGATGACAGCGGCGGTTCGGACCATGTCATGGGCCGGTCCGTAGAACCGATGCCATGCAGATACTCACGACGAACGAACTGCTTCGGCGGATTCGACAGATCTGGCAGACCAGGCAGATCGGGCAGTTCCGGGAGGTCCGACAGGAGTGGACCGATTTCCGGCGTCCGGGTCGGCTGGTCGCGATGGCGGCTGCGGCGCTGGTCGTCGTCGCGCTCGGTCTGCTCCCCGCGTTCGGCAACCACACGTCCTGCGACGGCCCCTGCCCGCCCGAGCCGACTGGACCGGACGGCTCCCGGGTCAACGACCAGTTCTACTTCCTGCATCGCGATCTGGGCGAGAACGGCAGTATCACGGTCCGCATGACGTCCATGTCGGGCACGATCACATATCCGCCACCGAACCATGACCGGATCGTCCCCGGCCTGGTGCCGTGGGCGAAGGCCGGGATCATCATCAAGGACGGGCTCCGCCAGGGATCCTCCTACGCGGCGTTGATGCTCACCGGCAGCCACGGTGTGCGGATGCAGTACGACTTCCGTCATGACATCGCAGGCAGCGGAGGGCGGGTTTCGGCCGGGTCGCCGCGCTGGCTGCGGCTGACGCGGTCGGTCGACACCATCACGGGCTACGAGTCCGCCGACGGCGGGCGCTGGACGAAGGTCGGCACGGCGCGGTTGTCCGGTCTGCCCGGGACCGTGCAGGTCGGCTTGTTCGCCACGTCCCCCGGTGACCTGACACTGCGGTCGGCCGGCCTCGGCGGCGCCACGGAGGAGGTGCGTTTCACTCAGGCCGGCGGCACCTTCGACCAGGTCGTTCTCAAGAACGCTCCGTCCAGAAGGGGTTGGCGCTCCGACGCCGTCGGGGAGATGAACCGGACCGACTGGGAGAAGTACCACAAGGCGTCCGGTGCGGTGCGGGGGAACGGCACGATCAGCGTGACCGGCACCGGCGACATCGGGCCGGGAGGTACCGAGGGCGGTGGCCGCCCGGTGGAACGTACCCTCGGCGGCCTGGTACTCGGGGTGCTCGTCGTGCTCGTGGTCGCCGTGCGGTTCGTCGCCTCCCGGGACCGCCACGAACCCGGACGCGGCACGCCGGTCACCCGCCGGATGGTCACGGCGAAGGCGGTCGTCGTCGGAGCCGTCGCCTTCGTCACCGGTCTCCTCGCCGTGGGTGCAGTGGTCCCGGTCGGCGTGGCGATCCTGAAGGGGAACGGGACCGGCGTCGCCGAGGTGTCCGCGCTCACCGGCGTGCGGGTCGTCGCCGGCACGGCGGCTGTGCTCGCGCTGTCCGCCGTAATCGCGGTCACACTCGGCGTGCTGTTCCGGCGTGCCTGGCTCGCGCTCCTCGTGGCCGTACTGACGATCGTGGTCCCGTACGCCATGACCTCCCTCCCGCTGCTGTCCGACGGCCTGTCGCAGTGGCTGCTGCGGCTCACCCCTTCCGCCGGCTTCGCGGCCCAGCAGACCCTCGTCGAATACCCACAGGTCGTCGCCCACTACGCGCCCTCGACCGGGTACTTCCCGCTTCCGTGGTGGGCCGGGATCGCGGTGCTCTCGACGTATGTGGTGGTGCTGCTGGGGCTTGCGCTGAGCCGGCTGCCGCGCGGTGGTGAGCCGACGGGGCCGGCGGGGCACGGAAACTGATCGCCGGGAGGTCCTGCGGGCTGTGCCCCTTTGCCGGAGGTTCGTAGGGATCGGCGGTTTCCGGCTTGGGGCAGCCGGGGCGCGGTCGTGGCCGCCCGGAGCGCAGAGCCCTGCGCCCTTGCAGGCCATGGGCGTTCCCGTTCCACGCTGAGGGCATCGCGCCCGGTGCCCCGCAGGCCCTCCAGGTGCGTGATCGCCGGCCTCGACGCCCTTGGTAGGGTCCACGGATGCGTTTCGACTGGGCCGGTCTTCAAGCGGCGATACGGGACCAGGTCGTCGGCTTCGTCCGACGCATGTGCGCCGAGCATCCCGAGGAGCACGTCTACGGCGCGGCTGTCCATGAGTTCTACGCCGAGTCCGGTGGCACCATCGCCTGGACGCTCGTCGGCGTGGCGAGCGAGGAGAGACTCGCAGCCGCCGCGCCGGACCCGCTCGATGCTCAGGCCCTGCGGTGGAGCCCGGCGGACTGGCCATGGCAGCTCGACCCGGGAACGACCGGGGAGGAGTGGGCCTCCCGTCTGGAGACAGCCGCGACGGCGGGGGACGGCCGGCACTGGGATACGGTCCACCAGCGCTACCTCCGTACCGTCGCCAAGGCCTGCACGGCGGCGAGGAGGCAACTGCTGGCAGACGGGATCGTGGGCAAGGACTTCGTCGTCGTCGCGATGGACGAGGCGTGGGAGCTCATCCCGTTGAGTCTGACCAGGGCGCAGGTACGCAAGCACTTCCCCGAACTGGACGCCGAGCAGCGGGAGGCGGACCGACTGGCCGCGTTGCCTGCGGAGCAGCGGGTGGCCGAGCTCGTCGCGATCGTCGAGTCACGCTCTTCGCCGTTGTCCTGCGAACAGGCCACGCAGTCGCTCCGGGCGCTGGGTGGGCTCGCCGTCCCCGCCGCGCTGGCGCGTCTGGACGGTTCGCCCGACAAGTGGCTCTGGGCGAAGCTCCTGGCCGACATCGGCATCGCGTCCGCCGAGGTGTCCGACGCACTGGAGCGAACCATGACGAACAAGCACCTCGACGAGCCGGACCGGTCCTGGGCCGCGGCCGCGCTCTCGCGTCTGGGCCGGATGGATCTGGTGGTGAAGCGGCTCGACAGCATTCCGCCGGGGGTGGCAGCGCAGGGCTTCGCCGCACCCTATACATCGCTCCGCGACCACGGCGCCCATGGTCCCCTCGACTACTCGCCGCTGGAGAACGCACTGGCAGTGTGCCCGGACCAGCATCCCGCCGTGTCCGAACAGCTCGCCCCGGGCAGGGGTCTCTGCTCGATCGGCCCGGACGAGGCCGGGACAGCGCTCGCGGCACTGGCCTCGGCGCTGCCCGTCGTACGGCGCCACGCGCTCCTCGTACTGTCCGACGCACCACTCGACGCGGAGCAGCGCCGCCGCTACACCGCGCAGCTGAAGCACCTGAGCCAGAACGACCCGGATCCGCTGGTACGCGAGGCCGCCGCCACGCTCGGCAAGTGAACGTATGCGGGCTCTTGCCCGTTGCGGTGCGCGGCGCGGACTCCGCTCGGCGGCGAGGGAGGCGGACTCCCTCACCACTTCGTGAGGGAGCCGTTCTCCCAGTACAGGCCGAGGCGTTCGCGGACCGGCGGTCCGACTCGACCACATGACAGGCCAGTTGATTCACCGCTTCAGCCGAGCCGGACACCGGCCCCGGTGGCCGTCCGCAGGACGAGGACGCGGGACGAGGACGCGGGACGAGGACGCGGCCTGTCCGCGTTCAGTCGCCGCCCGCCCCACGGCTGCTCCCGCCACGACTCGCCCGTCCCCGATCAGCGTCTGCCTGCTCGGGACAGTGCGGCCTCGGCCTGTGCAGCCAGGGTTCCGACCAGTTCGGCCGCGGACGGCAGGTCGTTGATCAGGTCGATGGCCTCGCCGGCCCACTGGGGCAGTGCGGGGATCTCGCCTCGTACCACGGCGTCCTGGTAGGCCTGTTGGGCGTGAGGGTCGGCGGCGAGCTCGTCCTCCCGGCCCCGCCATTGATCGAGGTAGGGGTGGCCAAGGGTGCGTGCGGTGTACTTCGTCGGCCACCGCGAGCTGCGGGCGATGTCGAGCACCCTGTTGCGCTCGGTGTCCTCTCCACGCCCCTCAACGATCGCCCGGGCAGTCTCGGGAGCGAGCAGCGCCTCGGGTGTGGCATGGAAGCGGGTGCCGACCAATGCTCCCTCGGCCCCCAGCGCCAGGGCGGCCGCCACACCGCGCCCGTCGGCGATCCCGCCGGCCGCCAGCACCGGGGTCGACGTCGCGAGGTCCACCACGACGGGGACGAACGGCAGCGTGGACCGCCCGTGCCGGGCCCCGTGTCCGCCGGATTCGGTGCCTTGCGCCACGATCACATCGGCACCCAGATCCACCGCCCTCCGGGCCTCCTCCAGATCGGTGACCTGGATGATCAGCACCGCGCCCGCGCTGCGGATGTGCTCCACGAACGGGCTGGGGTCGCCGAAGGACAACATCATCGCGGTCGGACCGTGGTCCAGTGCCCGCGCGACCACACCGATGTCGACCGCCCACGACAGAAAGCCGATGCCCCAGGGCTTCCCGGCTGCCTCATCGACCAGGACGGGCAGCTCCCGGGCCAGCCAGTCCTCGTCCCCGCCTCCGCCGCCCAGCAGCCCGAGCCCGCCGCCGCGCGAGACCGCCCCCGCCAGTGCTCCACCGGCCGAACCACCCATCGGGGCCAGGGCAATCGGATGCTCCACACCGAGAATGTCTGTGAATGCTGTCGCCAGTCCCATGACCTCCATCCTCACCCTGCCGTCCTGCCCGTCGCAGCGAAATCAACCGACGAACGGATGCAGCGCGTCGAACAAGCCGGTGCACAGGCGTAGGGGCGCAGGGGACGTAGGGGCGTCCTGGCCCCCTGGCGTACGGCATCAAGGCCGTACGCCGGAAGCGGATCGGGCCGACGAGGAAGATCAGGCGGACCCGGTCGAACCGGCAAGTTCCACGAGGTGCCGGGCTGTTCCGGCAGGGTCGACGATCTGATGGAGGTGTGCACCGGGCAGGTGCGCCACGGGCCAGCCGCGTGCGTGTGCCTCGGCGGAGCAGTCCTCGTACGGCGGGCCGAACAGCAGGTACGAGCAGGGGTGGTCGTCCCAGCCGTCGGGGACCGGGATGCGCTGCTCGTAGTAGGACAGCGACAGGGTCGGCTGCTCCTCGACGACCGTTTGTCGCACCGTCGGATCGGAGAACATGGGTGCGACATCCGTCTCGTCCCACCAGTCCGTCCAGCGCGGCAGCCTGCCGTTCACCGCCATCGGGCGGAGGAACTCCTGAAATTCGGGAGAGGCCACGGGTGTCGGCCCGATCCGGGCCGGGAGCCCGGCATCGACGAAGATCGAGCCGGCAACCGGATGATCCAGACCGGCGCGGATCACCGGGAGGAACAAGCCGGCGTTGCTGTGAGCGACCAACGTGACCGGGTTGCCGACCGGGACCTGCCGCAGGTCGTCGCGGACGGCGTCGGCGATGCGGGGCCAGAAGGGCGGAGCACCGGTGCCGATGTGCAGCAGGGACGGCACCCGTACCGCGTATCCCGCGGCCGTGAGGTGTTCGGCCACGGGCTGCCAGGTCGATGGGCCTACGGACGGGCTGTGTACGAGCACGAAAATGGGCTGCATGCGACGATCCTGTCGCCCTGTCCACCGGAGGCGCGACGGCGTCAGCCGACAGCAGAATGGCGGCTTCGCAGCAGGCCGGATTCCCATGTCGTAGGTGACCGCCCACTGATGCGCGATACAGCCGGAGGCCCCGTCAGGCCTGGCACCTGGCGGCGACTTCACCCACTCGTCGACAGTGGGAACGTCGTCATGCCGCGCGAACATCTTCTCGATGAGGAGTCGGTGCAGATCATGGTCGGGATCGGCGCACCCGTCGGCGAGGACGGTCCGTCGGTGGTCAAGGTCGGTCGCGAGGCAGGCGGTCGGGAGCACCCCGCCACGGTGGCGATCCCGGCGAGCACCAGGTGGCCGACATCGCCGGCCGCGAGGATCTGCGCCAGGCCGTTCCCGGCGAACGCATTGATGCAGCCATGGCGAACAGGGCAGAGCCGGAGGGAGCGGGGGGTCCCTCACTCATGGTTCGATCAGTCTTTCCAGCACGGCCATCGCCTGGACGACCGTCTACCGCTCGGTCTCCGTGCGGTGCTCCTCCAGGACACGGGTCAGCCAGGCACGACGGGCCTCCCGGTCCCCCTCGGCGCGTTCACGGCCGGAGTCGGTGAGAGTGACGCGCCGCTTGCGGCCGTCCTCGGGATCGGCGTGACGTTCCACGAGCCCGAGACGGGAGAACGACCCGATCGTGGTGGCCATGGACTGCGGTCGTACACCTTCCAGAGCCGCGAGGTCACTACGTAAGGTCGATCACGCTCGTGAGATCGCTGATGTTGTGGTTCGGGCATTGAGGAGTCGTTCATGGACCATCCGGACCCGCGGCACACCGCGCGCCTGGCCGCGTACGGATCCGTCTCCACCCACTTGTCGTTGCTGAGCGACCGTCGACTCGGCGGAGTCGTGGCCTCGGCCACCCCTCTGGGGTCCGGCATCGGCGGCAGGTCCGCAGAAATCGATCTCCGCGGAACCCGAGTCTTCGTCAAACGAGTCCCTCTGACGGACGTTGAGTTGCGACCGGAGAACGTACGGTCGACGGCGAACGTCTTCGAGCTGCCGACGTTCTACCAGTACGGGGCGGGCTCAACCGGGTTCGGCGCATGGCGTGAGCTGGCCGTGCACACACTGACCACCGGCTGGGTACTGGGCAGCGAGTACGAAGGCTTTCCGCTGATGTACCACTGGCGGGTCCTGCCGGACTCCCCTCCCCCGGCATGCGCCGACGAATTCGGCGGTATCGACGGTGCGGTGGCCCACTGGGAGGGCTCCTCGGCCGTGCGTGATCGGCTGGAGGCCATCGGCCGATCCTCGTCCAGTCTTGTGATCTTCCTGGAACACGTGCCACAGACTCTCGGCAAGTGGCTCAGCGACCACAGAGCCGCCACAGCAGAAGGTGCGTACGGTCCGAGGTACGCGTGGGCAGAAGAGGCCCTGATGCGTGGAGCCGACTTCATGAGGTCCCGAGGGCTCGTCCACTTCGACGCCCACTTCAACAACGTCCTCACCGACGGCCGGACGATCTACTTCGCGGACTTCGGTCTTGCCCTGAGCTCCGAGTTCGAACTCTCGCGGGCCGAGACCGACTTCCTCTCCGACCACCTCACGTACGACGGCTGCTACATCGCGAACCACCTCATCCGCCATCATCTGCCCGACCACCTGCACGGCGGAACGGAGCACGGGGCGTTTCTGCGCAACTGGATCGCGGGCGAAAGATCCGAAGAGGTCCCACCCGCCATAGCCACGGTCATCAACCGGCATGCCCGGACAGCCGCTGTTCTGGACGAGTTCCACCGTCGGCTGCTCTCCGAGAGCAAACTGACCCCGTACCCTGCCGCCGACATCGAGCGGGCGCGGCAGCAGGGCGACCGTTCAACCGGCTGATGAGCCGGGAACGCAACACGGCCCACGCCGGCCTGTCACCGGCCAGTCGGATCGGCGCGTCGTCACTCTGCGGTTGCGTTGCTCCATGTCGCCACCACTGATGATCTCCCGCTGGTCGGCGGGTTCCGCGTCGGCGCTGGGGCGCCAGGCATCATCGTGCTGCTGATCAGGAGCTCAGCTCTGCTGGACTCCGAGCTGGTTCGCGGCAGCCTCCGCGGTCTGTGCAAGCAGGACGGCGATGGTCATCGGCCCGACGCCACCGGGCACCGGAGTGATCAGACGGGCACGGGTGAGAGCCGTGTCGAAATCCACGTCGCCGGTGTTGCCCGAGTTGTAGCCGGCATCGATCACCACGGCACCGGGTTTGATGTCCTCACCCCTGATCAACCGTGGCCGCCCCACGGCAGCCACCACCACGTCCGCTTCCCGGACGGTCGACGACAGGTCCGCCGTGCGGGAGTGGCAGTACGTCACTGTTGCGTTCCTGGCGAGCAGGAGCATCCCCACCGGCTTGCCGAGAATCGGGCTTCGCCCGACCACGACAGCGTGCCTGCCGGCGAGTTCGACGTCGTACGCCTCCAGAAGTCGCATGATCCCGCCCGGCGTGCAGGACGTGAAGCCCGGCAGGCCGAAGCTCATCGCGGCGAAGGACTGCATCGTGACCCCGTCTACGTCCTTCTCCGGGGCGATGGCCTCGAACGCCGCTCGCTCGTCGATATGCGGGCCGCACGGATGCTGGAGCAGGATGCCGTGTGCTTCCGGATCGTCGGACAGGCCGGCGAGAACGTCGATCAGTTCTGCTGTAGTGGTTTCGGCAGGCAAGCCGATGTGCCGGGACTCGATGCCCGCCTTCGCGCACCGCGCCTGCTTCATACGGACATAGGTGACCGAAGCGGGGTCCTCCCCCACCAGCACCGTTGCCAGACAGGGGCTGGTCCCCGTCCGCCGCGTGATGTCCGCCGCGCTGGCAGCTGTCTCTTCAATCATGCGTCTGGCGAGGTTGCTGCCATCCATGAGCTGGGCCGTCTGAGTCCGGGACATCGTCGCCCTCCAGGCGTTGCTGACCACTCGCCCAGGCGCACGGCATCGACTCCTCGTCAGACCGCTCCCCGGTGGTAATCCACCTCAGCGCCAGTCACGGTCCAGGCATCACTGTAGTGGACGCTGCGCGCTGACACAGGTGAACGGTCTCGGATGGATGCGGCTCATGAAGGATCACCACTCGGCGCCGAAGTAAGCCGAAGGCGGGGTTGCCCTGTTCCGAAGCGGGTTCCTGGCAGCGTTCGAAGCAGAGGGCAGTGCCAGGGGGCGCTACTACTCATCGGCAGCTGGAAAGGTACGGAAACTTCGAAGAATGTATCCAGTGGTGCGCGCGATGTCGTCTTGGGTAGCTTCTGCGGATGCGCCGATTCGCGGAGATCGAAGACCTGTCGGAACTTGTGCGTGATGCGCTGGGCGCGGGACGCCGCGTCGTCGCGGTGGACCGGTTGCGCGGGGGAACCAAGAAGGGTGTGTACCGGGTTCGGCTCGATGGCCCCCGTACGGAGAGTGTGATCGTCTGCAGCTGGGCCGAGGATGAGAACTTCTGGCCGAGCACGCGGGCGGACGATCCGGCCGACCCCTTCGCACCCGCGTCCGGGATTGTCCCGTTCCTGGCCGCACAACGGACCCTGCACGACCTCGGAGTGCGGGTTCCGCAAGTGCTCCTGGCGGACGACAGCCGACGCCGGTATCCGGCCGACGTCACCGTGATCGAGGACGTGACCGGTGGCACGCTCGAAGACCTCTTCGATAGTAACCCGGAGCGCGCGTCGGGAGCACTCGGCGAGCTCGCCGAGATGCTCGGCGTGATGCATCGCAGCCGGGCCCGGAACTACGGCAGGGTGGACCTGCTGGAGCGCGGTGACTGCGTGTCAGAAGTCTCGTGCGAGCGTCGGGTCCTCGATCGCGCCCTGGAGGACCTCAAGGAGGCGGCGGGGCGGGACGACAGCATCGCGGGGGCTGAAGCCGCATTGCACGACCGTCTCAGGCAGCTGGCCGAACGTGTGAGCCCTCGCACGGAGTACGGGCTGATCCACGGCGAACTCGGACCCGACCACGTCCTGGTCGATGCCGACGGGCGCCCCGTCCTGATCGACATCGAGGACCTGATGTACTTCGACGTCGAGTGGGAGCATGTATTCCTCCGGCTCCGCTTCCACGAGCGGTACGCCGTACTGGACCGGCCCGGTCTCGATCCCCGACGGCTCGACCTGTACATGCTCGCGATGCGCCTGTCGCTGGTGGCCGGTCCTCTGCGCCTTCTCGACGGTGACTTCCCCGGCCGTGTGTTCATGCAGGGGATCGCCAACCACAACGCGAGGCAGGCGCTGGCACTTCTGCCGTCGGTGTAGCCCGCGGCTGCGCCGAGCAGGGCGGAGCCGTCGTCCGCTGCTCGGCTCAGGCGGCTCAGGCGGCTCAGGCGGGAAGATCGAACACGGAGAGCGGGGCAGCGGGGCGAATGGCCTCGGAGAGCGGGGCGGGAGGCCGAATGGACTCGGTGCGTGTGTCCATGTTCCTGCCGGACTGCCGGGTGAACTCCAGGACCCTGCAGGGAAGTTACTGTCCGTCTGGCGCGGCAGGCCCCGGCGGTGGGAGTTCGGCGCGTCGTAGCGCGGGGACAGCCAGGCCGATCACTGCGGCAAGCAGGCAGATGGCGCCGCATCCGGTGAAGAACACGCCCGCGCCCCACAGGGCCACCGTCACACCGACGGCCGGGAAGAGTGCGGGGGCGAGGCCCAAGGTGCACAGGGTTGTGACCGAGGTGACCCGGCCGAGGTATCGGGGGTCGGTCTCCGTCTGGAGCAGAGCACCCGTCACGACCGTGGTGAAACCGCTCGTCAGGCCGATCAGCGCACCGGACAGCACAGCGACGGGCAGCGAGGGGGCTTGCCCCAGAGCGACCGTGCCCGCAGCGGTCACGAGCAGTGCGGCGGACATCGCCGGCCCGGCACGCGGGATCCGGGGCGACACGGTGAGCAGCAATCCCGCGGCCGCTCCTCCGGCGCTGAACGCACTCGCGACCCAGCCCATCCCCGAGGCGCCCCAACCGCGTTCGTCCGCCAGGAGCACCAGGCCGGTGGCGACCGGGCCGCTGAAACACATCTCGCTCAGACCGATCACCGTCACCAGGGGTGCGAGCATCCGGTGGCGGCGGACGTAGCGCAGGCCGTCACCCAA
Source organism: Streptomyces sp. NPDC007164 (assembly GCF_040634135.1). Lineage (NCBI taxonomy): Bacteria > Bacillati > Actinomycetota > Actinomycetes > Kitasatosporales > Streptomycetaceae > Streptomyces > Streptomyces sp. NPDC007164. The sequence goes on along the minus strand of NZ_JBEYFB010000051.1, from coordinate 23,581 downwards.
CTCACTCCGGACAAGGGTGCGCCGAGGCACTTCGCCCGGTATGGCGATCCGGACGGTGAGCAGGACGACGAGGGAGACGGCGAAGAGGACCCCCGCAGCCGTGAACGCACCGGCCGCGCCGCCGATCGCCAGCACCGATCCCGCCAGGATCGGGCCGGCGGCGTTGCTCAGCCGGATAGACAGCCCGCGCATCCCCTGGACCCTGGCGAGTTGCTCGGGTGATGTGAGGCGTGCTGGAAGGGCACCCACCGCGGGCATGAACACCGCGTCGACCACGCCGAAGACCAGCGCGACCGCAACGAGTAGCCACACGCCCGGCGAGGTCGACATGACCGCCACGGCTACTGCGAGGATCACCGCGCAGCGGACCGCATCGCTGACCACAGCGACCCGTCGCGGCCCGAGCCGGTCGGCCACCACGCCCCCGCCGAGCATCAGCACCGCCCGTGGAAGCGCCCCGGCCGCGACCACCATGCCCGCCTGCGACGGCCCGCCGGACCGAGTCGCAGCCCAGGACAGGGCGAGGAAGTACACGACGTCACCCGTGACCGAGGCCGTGTACGCGCAGAGCCAGCGCAGGACATTGACGTCCCGGTGAGCAGGCCGTGCGGAAACGGCTGTGCCGTGCGCGCTCACGCGTCGCCGGCCGGCGGCAGGGCCGTACCGGGCACCGGAAAAGCCTGCACTTGCAGCACCACGGGAGCGGAGCCTTCAGGCGCCTCGCCCGATTCGTGGCGGTAGCGTGCGATCACCTCGAAGATTTCGGCCTTCATCCGGTCCGCGTCGCCAGGGGTCAGGTGCAGGAGGAAGTCGCTGTACGCGGTGGCTTCGAGCCACTCCTGCGGGAGCAGGGCCACCTCCTGCGCGGCCCTGCGCAGTCGGTCGGCGGCGGCCACGGCGACTGCCTGTGTGTACGCGCGGCCGGCCTCGCGCTGTTCCACGGGCGCGGTCGCGGGGTCGTGGATGGACTGTCGGTGGACGGACTTCCACCATCGCTCGCGCCCGGTGCCCCTGCCCGGCTCGTCCACGATCAGTCCGCCCGATGCGAGGCGACGCAGGTGGTAGCTCGCCGCGCCGGGGTTGATGCCGAGTTCCTCGGCGATGCGAGTGGCGGTGGACGGGCCACGCTCACGCAGCAGGGTGAGCACGTTCAGACGTAACGGGTGAGCGAGTACGCGCAGGGCGGAGGTATCGAGTTCGACATCCCGATACGGGGACTCGACATCCCGCTCCGAGGACTCGGCGGATACAGCGGAGGAAGCAGCCATGCGCCGAAGATAGACCTACAACAGTTGTTTCGAAAGAGATGTTGTGAACAATCGCGTAAAGAGCCGGGACTCGGCACATCCCATTCACCTGTCAGCCGTCACCCGTCAGCGAGGGCGGGGCTGAGTACACGCGAGGGCGATGCGGCGCGTGAGATCGACGTCGAGGATCTTCACAGTGAGAATGTCGCCCACTCGCACGGCCCCCTCGGGCCGATCAGCAGGTGTGTCGGCCAGCCCTTCGATGTGCACCAGCGCCGCGATGCCGTCCTCCCGTTCTTCGATGCGTACGAAGAACCCGAATGGCAGAACTTTCGTGACGGGGCCGGTGACGACCTGCCCGATCCGCTGTGTGAGCTGCGGCCACGGGTCTTCCTGCACCGCCCTCAGTGACAGCGGAACTCGCTCCCTGGACATGTCGACGTCGAGCACTTCGGCCGTGATCTCCTGGCCGACACCGACGATGTCGGTCGGATGGTCGAAGGGGCGCCAGGACAGCTCCGGAATGTTGATCATCGCGGTGAAGCCGCCGATGTCGACGAATGTGACACCGAAGTCCGCTATCAACTTCACGGTGCCTGTGACGAATTGACCGCGCCGCAGGGTCTTCAGGAAGCCCCAGTCCCGGTCGCTGGGTGTCTGCTCGGTCTGCCAGCGGGCGCGGAGTATGCCGTCGCTGTCGGGTAGCACTGCCGTGAGGAGCGGGAACCGCTCGTCACCGGTGATGGGTACGACGGCGGCGGCCCGCGCATCGGTGATGCGACGGATCACCGCATCGAACCGCGTCTCGTCCGCAATCGTGCCGGCGATCCGGCCGTTCGCGTCCTCCCAGAGGATCTCCACCGTGCCCTCGTCGGGCAGTGCGGCCACGGCCTCGTCGACCTCGGTCAGCAGGTCCGTCCAGACCGCCAGTTGAGCACGGGGAGCGAGTTGGGCACGTACGGTCTCGATGTTGTCGCACGTGAGACGGTGCCAGCGCGATGCGTTCCCGATGTAGGTCTCCTCCAGGAGAGTCGCGCGGTAGGAGCCGACCACCCACCGCAGACGGTCCCAGAAGTCGGCATCGGCCGGGCGCTGTACGTGTTGCTGATCGGCGACGAAGTCGTACGGCGATGTGTCCAGACGCTCCGGGAACAGTCCGAGCGTGCGGGTTCGAGCCAGCGCCGCTTCGCACGGCCGGCTGCTGCCGACGTACAGGTACTGGTCCCACCCGACGTGCACCGAGAATCTTCCTTCGACCTCCAGGCGGCACCATGCGCCGTTGTCTCGCAGCATGGCCCGGACGAGTTCCAGGCCGACTTCGATCGACACCTGCGCGCCGTCGTGGAATCCGGTGAGGTCGTGTGGGAAGAGGCCTGCCAGCCCGTGGCCGTCGACCACCGGCTCCGGACCGAAGTGGGCGAAGCCACTGATCTCCGGTTCACGGATGGCCAGTTGACCGACGCCGGTGTCTTCCGCGAAGGCGGCGACGGCCATCAGGTACACGGCTTCGACCGGCCCGTGGTCACTGATCTCGGCTTCGGCACCGATGTAGCGGCCGTGCTGGTCGCGGTCGGCCGGGTCGTATTTGGTGATCCGGTGGACATGGGGCAGCACGTCACTGCCTGCCGGACGTCGAAGGCGCCGCTGCATTCCGCCGGTGTCCGGGCAGGCCCCGCCCGATGTCGCGGCATCCCACGCCGCCGACGCGTTCACTCATGTCCGCAGCGTACGGGAACCCTCGTAGGGCCTGAAGTTCGCCGGGCGGGCTCCATGCCCCACCGTCAGCGTGGGTCGGTCTCGTCTCTCTGCCCCGGATCACGGACACCCCACGGCCAGGCCGATCATGCGGTGCATGGCTGTCACCGGAATCGATGGGTTCTGGGCGGCGGCCTCGGCACTGTCCTCATCGAGCAGCAGGGTGGTCAGGACTTCCGGCGGCAGGGCAGGGCTCCGCCAGGCCGAGTACTGAACACCGTGGTCGGAATCGGCGGCCAGCCTCACAGCGGAATCGGGCGGAAGACGCGGGTCACTTGCGGCACGGGCGCGCACTTGCGCGTCGGGGTCGCGGCTGAACCGTTCCACGAGAGCGGGGCACGATGCGGGGTCGTCGAGCGCCAGAAGGCGCATACGGGGATCCGGGTCCCCGGCGAAGCGGAGGAGGTCGTGACGGGGGAAGTTCGGATGGTTGCGGGGACGTCCCGGGAAGGAGAAGCTGCCGGACCACCAGCTCCACACTTCCAGGAGCAGGCTCGCCGGGGCGTCCTCACAGGACTCGGTGAGGAAGAGGCGTACGACGCGGTCGTCGTCGTGGGCGAGGAGGTCCACGACGTCCGGCGGAAGGGTGCGGGGCGCGGGCCACGCTGCGGCGGATCCGCAGGTTCGGCGACACGGAGAGCAGGCGCATCGCGTCGGCGTCGGTGTGGAGGGCGGCAATCCACCACACCGCGTAGGTCATATCCTCTGCGGCGACGTCAGGAACCGCTGCTGCCATCGCGGCGATCTCGGCCGGACTCGAAGGAGGCCGGGAATCGGAGTCCGGCGTCGGCTCGACACCGATCCGTGCTCCGGTCTCCCGGCACGCCGTCTGCTCCGCCGCCAGTTCCGCCAGAGCCCTGCGGTACGGCGATTCCGCGGTGGAGGCCAGGAGCCGGCTCCACTGCTCGGGCGAGAGTCTCCCCGATTCCGCCGCACCGCCGCGGACCCCTCGCGTGGGGTGGACGGCCGCCGCGTCCAGGACACCGGCCGGAAGATCGGCGCGGTACAGGAAGTACACGAACGGCTTCTCCCCCACGTCGAAGAGGCTGGTCAGCACTTCCGCCGGGCTGCGGGGTTGAAGCCCAGGCCGCACACCCACGCATCGGCGACGCGCTTGCGGGAATGAAATCTCTTGGGCGGTGCGGCCCAGGGTTCCAGATCGGCATCGGTCCCAGTCATGTGTCCGATTGAACCGGTACGGATACGGAACGTTCAAGGCGTCGGCGAGTCCCGGACCTGCTCGGGACGTCTCAGTCGGCGTCAGCGGTCTCGTCGAAGAAGCGGACGATGCGCGGAAGAGCCTGCTTCACCGAGTTGTTGTGGTCGTAGTCACCGGCGTCCGTGAGCCGCAACTCGGCACCGTTGTCCGTCAACTGCTGGGCACAGTACGCGGAGTGGGAGATGTCGACGTCCTTGTCGCCGCGGGCGTGGAAGAGGCTCACGGGTACGTTCGGCTTCCAGTCACACGTGGTGTCCAACGCGTGGAGTCGGTGTTTGAGGACACCGCTGGGTGTGCGGATCCTGTCCAGGAAGTCCTCGGTGAACAGGTCCTTGGCTGCGGGCGGCAACGCACCGGCGATCTGTTCGGTCGTGTGATCACCGTCGAAGAGTCCCTCCACGATCTGGTCGTACGGCGCACGGAAGGCTTCGCCCGGCGAGCTGTAGAGGCCGTAGGTCTTGTTCCAGGCAGTTGCGAAGTAGGCGAGGTAGAGGCCGGACTTGGCGATCTTGTCGTCCGCCGCGGCCGCCTCGAAGACGGACAGATGGAACGGCCCGGCTACCGGGGCGAGCGCTCCGAGCCGGAAGTACTGGTCGGCGCCCTCGTCCTGGAGGGCGCGGCCGACCAGCATGGTGGCGGGCCCGCCCTGCGAGAACCCACTGACCTGGACCTTACGGTCGAGCTCCCGGCCGATTCGATGGGCGAAGGCACGTGCCGCCCGCAACCCGTCGACGGTGGCGGCAACGGTGGCCCGTGGGTCGCCGTACGGGTGGAAGCCCTCGCCCGCGCCGAGGCCCACGTAGTCGGGCGCCGACACCGCGCGTCCGGTCGATGCGAGCAGGTACGCGGCGAGCCGGTCGCTGGAGGCGGGGTTCTCCGACGCGACGTCCTTGCGGTAGGCGATGGTGCCGTGCAACCAGGCGACGGTCGGCAGATGACGGCCGAAGGTCCTGGGCAGGACGAGAAGCTGGCTCGCCGTGGTGGGCTCGCCCGCGCTGTTCGTGGTGCGGTAGGCGACCTGGTATGCCGTCACTCCGTGTCGCACCTGGGAGGAGTCGACCTTGCCCTGTAGTTCCGCGGCCACCTGTTGGGCCGTCAGATCGGCCAACCAGCGGGAGGAGATGATGGATCCGGCCTGCGCCGGCCGCATACGGATGTCGGCGATCGAGGCCTGCCGGGTCGGAGCCTGCCGGGCTTGGGCGTGCCCGGCCGAGGACGCCGCCGATGCCGGTGTGGTCAGGGCCACACTGCTGCCGAGGATTGCCGTAGCAATCAGCAGGCGGGCCGGGGTGTGGGAACGCTGTGAAGTCATGTGCGGATCCTGCCTGTTGGCCGCTCCACAAGGACATGAGGCCAGCCGCCCGCTCTGCGTAGGGCCGCCCCCACAGGGTTTCCCTAGGGGTTTGCAGGGCGGGCGAGGCACGAGAGCTCGCCCGCGGCGATCTCGTCCGGGTCAGATGGCGAGGCTGAGGAGGTACCAGTCGGTTCGGTTGCCGTCCTCTTCCAGGAGCTGCTTGTCATAGGTGAAGCCCGACCGTCGGGCGACCGCCGCCGACGCGTAGTTCGCCGGATCCACCCGGATCACCACCTGAGTCGCCCCTTCGGCTGCCGCGTACTGGCAGATCAGGCGGACAGCACGGGTCACCAGCCCCTGTCCCCGCCAGGCCGGATAGAGCACATACGAGATGTTGACCTGCCCAGGCTCCAAGCCCGCCACATCGAATCGCAGGTCGATGTAACCCACCAGGGTTCGCCGGGCAGCCGTACGGATCCCGAGCGCACGCAGCGGTCCACAAGTGGCCCATTGCTCGATGCAGTGGCGGAAGTACTCCTCGGTGCCGGCCCGGGTCGCTGGTTCCCCACTGAGCCACCGGACCAGGAGCTCGTCCTCGCCGGCCAGGTGCGCGTCCACATCGTCCAGGCGCAGAGGAGACAGAACTACGACCCCATCCGAAAGGTTCATGTCATGCATATAGCCACCATCGGCCCCATGGCGCCCAGCCTGCAAGCAGGTAATTCGGCCTCGGGGAGCAGCGGTACAGCGGTACAGCGGTTAACGCCAGGCCGGTGATCACGGGCTTCCAGCACAGCCGATCGGCCCGGCGCCAGGGTTCGGAGGAAGATCGTTGAACGGCTGGGAGAGTCGTTAGCAGCAGGTTCATGCCAGTGGAGTTCCTGGCCGACGAGCAGGCTGCTTCGTACGGGACGTTCAACGAGGAGCCGACCCGGCCGGAGCCTGAGCGGTTCTTCCTCGACGACGAGGACGGCTCGGAGAACTGACGGCGTCAGCTGCCCACCAGGCGCGCCGATCGGCTTGTGGGCCGCCGCCCTTGGTCAGCCGCTTCTCAGCCGTGGCGGTCTGCTCCCCCAGCGGCCCCGAGGCCACCGCGGCGTGGCTGTAGCCGTTGACGGGAGGCATGCCTCGGGGCGTGCGCGGGGGGCGCATCGTCACGTCCTACTCATCCGGGTCCCAGGCGCTGAGCTGGTCGAAGAGACGTCGGTCGCCGTCGAGCTCCAGGGAGTTGATCGGGATACGGTCGTGCAGGATGAGGACCAGCTCGTCGGCCGTGCCCCGGGCGGAGGCGTTGGCCGCGTCCAGGTCCTGGTCGGCAGCGGTGGCCGATATGGTGCCGGGCCCGGGGAGACGGGCGGTCCGTGCGCCGTCGGCGGAGAGTGAGAGGCGCCAGGAGCGGCCCTCGGAGGCGTGGAAGTCGACGATAGCGGGCTTGTGTGGCCAGGCACTTGTCGTTGCGACACAGGTGGACAGGAACTCGTCGACACCGTCGAGTGCCACCTCGGCCAGCAGCGGCTTCGGGGCACCCACGGTGATCTGGGCGTCGTAGGTGTGCACCGCCATCTGCTGGAGCTGGTGCCGAGCTACGGCACCGGAGGTCTGCGGCGACTGCGACGTCCCCCACCACGTCCAGCAACCGCGATCCGGGCCGGCCTTCCGCAGTGCGTCCAGCAGTTGCTCCGTGGACTCCGCCAACCAGGCCAGCAGCGTCTCGCGCTCCCGGGGCGCAACGGGGGCGCCCTCCGCTGCGGACTTGGCCGGAGCAGGCCCTGCGGCGACGGTGGCGGCCCAGTCGCGGCGCCCCTCGCCGATGTGCTGCGCCAGATCGAACAGCGTCCACTCGGGGCAGGTCGGCACCTGTACGTCGAGGCTGGGCGCGGAGGCGACCGCGGCGCGGAAGGCGGTCGAACGTTCGTCGATCAGTCGCAGCAGAACGGGGAACTCAAGTGTCGTTGTCACCCGGACTATCTATCACCGCTTTTCAGCAATCGGACAGCGATTTTCACAGCCGCCATCGCGGGCGGGCCCGCACCACCACGGAGAAACGATGAAGGAAAAGCCGCCCCCGAGACCCTGCTCATCCTCACCGTGCACGAGTTCAAGCGCCTCGCGCGCAATGCGGCCGAGCTGATGACGCTGTCCGCCGAGCTCCAGGCCGGCGGCAACCAGCTCGAACTCCTCACCGGCTCGCTCACCGGGATCTACGACCCCAACGGCATAGGCGCCATGTTCTTCGCCGTGCTCGCCGTCGTCGGACAGATCGAGCGCAACCGCATCCGGGAGGAGCCCCTCGAAGGCCAGGTCATCGCCGTGTCCCAGGGCAACCACGGCGGACGCCCGAAGGTCATCGACGACGACATGCTCACCTTCGCCGTCGCGCTGAAGGACAAGGGCGCCCCCGTCCCCGAGATCGCCAGGAAGCTCACCATCATCCCGTACGCATCCGCCGCCCCGGAGAGCCGCTCACCGCCGAGGAGATCGAGCTGCGCAACCGGCTCCGGGCCCAGCCCCACCCGAACGATGAACTCATGCGGTCCGCTTCAGGTCCCGGGGTCCGTCGCCGTGGTCTGCCACCGGCGGAGATAAAACAGCTCGGGGTCACCCTCATCGAGGCCGTGGAGAAGGCCGACCGGGCTCCACCCGGCGCGTTGAAGCAGCCGCTGCATCGGCTGATTGGAGACGTTGGTCGAGGTGAACAGCTTCGGGGTCATGCACGAGGTCGCCGCTGCGTCCAACAACCGGTGGCCAACGCCTCTGCCACGGGCGGATGGCGCCACCATCAGCATCGTGACAAATCCCTGCTCGAAGAACGTGTACTCGACCACGCAGTAGCCGAGCAGGCCAGACGCACCCTCTGCCACGAGCGCCAGACCTTGCCGGCACCACCTTCGGATGCTCGTCTGTCGCCCGTCGTCACCTTCGACCGCGACCACGTCGATCCCAACCAGCGCGTCCGCGTCCGACTCACTCGCGCGGCGCACAACGAACTCGTCCAGGTCCACTGTATCCATGCGGCCATGCTGTCAGCTCGCATCGGAGGCCCGCGCCACACCCCGTCCCTCATCGCGGACGGAGTCGTAGAGACACACCTCCGGCGCAACCGCCACCGTCTACGCCGACAATGCCAGGTCAGGCGCACCGTCCCCGAATCCGGAAATCGGTCGACCAACCGTAGGAGCCGGGACAGCAAGAGTGTCGTCCTGCCGCCTTCGGCAACCCGAGCACAGATCCATTATCCCCGTGCGAGGAGGCGCCTGTCACCGTTCTCCAGAATGATCTCCGCGCCCGAGATGCACCTTTAGGGTTGCGGTCGGGAAGCACAACACACCTACCCGTCCATGGAGTTGAGAGTGACGCAGGACAGTGCCGCGCTGGCGGTGGAACTTACGGACATGGCAGCGGCCGATCACCGGACCTCGGCCGCTGCGAACAGTGACGATCCGGCCGAGCAGTTGGCGTGGCGCCGCCTGACCGCATGGCACGGTGACCGGCTCGGCGAGATCATGGACGAGCACGGCTGGCCGACAGCCGCTCTGGTGGGCGAGGAGGCCGCACGCGCGGCGTGGCTGATCGCCCAGCACGCCGACCGGCAGCTCGACGTCCAGCGTCGCGCCCTCCATCTGATGCAACAAGCGGTGTCGGCAGGCGCGGCCGGCCGGCGTGAACTGGCTTTTCTGCGCGATCGCACGCTGGTCAATGAGGGCCGCAAGCAGGTCTACGGCACTCAGATCGCCGGTGTGAAGGACGGGGCACCGGTTCCGTGGCCCTGCGAAGAGCCCGAACGCATGGACGAACTACGTGTGCAGGTCGGCATCGAACCCTTCGACGAGTACGTCGCCAGGTTCGCGATGCCCTGACGCGTCGCGCCCCGTTCCCGGTCGTGACCGCAGGCCCGCAATGCTCCGTCCGCCGCCGTTCATTCAAGAGCCCTGTACTCGGCTGACGGCTGGGCCAGTTCGGGGCGCTCCACGGTGTACCGATCTCCGTGAATCGCGAGCATCGCCCAGTGCCACGCCTCGTCATGGAAGATGAGTCCGCGGTACGGCGCATCACTCGGCTCGTACGGGTAGCGGTCCAAGGCCGCCGCCCAGGCTTCCGCCGATGCCAGCTCGCCGTACCGCTGCATCAGCCACGCGTAGCAACGCCGCTCGGCCCGAAGATACTCGACGTACTCCGTCTCGCTCCAGGTCATGCGGCCGACCCTAGCCCTGACTCCTGGGTGCGCGGCCGCGGGGTCGTATGCGTAGTCGTGACAAGTGCGCAGTGATCACGGAGACTCCTGACAATCGAGCGTACGGCTTGCACCACTTCGCGCCGCATGCCGATCGCCACTACCAAGTCGATCAACGGAAGGTCGTCCGTGCGCAAGCTCGTGTACTACATCGCGTCCTCACTCGACGGATTCATTGCTGGACCGGACGGTGCCGACCCTTCGAATCCGGACGGCTTCTGGCCGATCCCGGAGGACTACATTCAGCACCTCATCACCGAGTACCCGGAAACCCTTCCCGGCCCGGCCCGTGCCGCATTCTCCATCACTGACGGCGGCAAGCACTTCGACACTGTCGTCGAAGGACGGCGCTCCTACGAGATCGGGCTCAAGGCCGGTCTGACGAACGCCTATCCCCACCTGCGGCATCTGGTGTTCTCCCGGACGATGAGCGAGAGCCCTGACCCGGATGTGGAACTCGTCGCCGATGACCCGGTAGCGACCGTACGGCAGTTGAAGCAGCAGGACGGCAAGGACATCTGGCTGGTCGGTGGTGCCGAGCTGGCCGGTGCGCTGTATTCCGAGATAGACGGGCTGATCATCAAGCTGAGCCCGCTGACAATCGGCTCCGGGATTCCGCTCTTCTCCCACAAGGCAGTGTTCGACCCCTGCAACTGGGATCTCACCGACTACACCGTCCTGAAGTCCGGGGTGGCCTTTCTCACCTACGCCCGCAGGATCCCCACCGCGTAGCGGCCCGCAAGCGGGCCTTGTCGGCCCGAAGAACAGTCGGGAATTCGGGAATCGCGGTACGGAGCGGAGAGAGAGCTTGTAACCGATCGGGCCCGGGACCGGCGGAGGGCCTGATGCCGCGCACTCGCCGTCCGGAACTCATCTCTTCGGGCTCCGACGGCTTGCTCGTGGGCGCGGGCCGAGCGTTGCTCACTCGGCACCCTCCGGTCCGCGGCCGTCCCGTACGACAACGCCGGCCCTCACGACCCGTACGGATCCTGAAGGCCGACGTCACATCACACGGTGCCGGTGCCGGTGCCGGTGCCAATGCCGGTGCCGGCGTCGGGGTCAGGCTCCGCAGAGTGGGACGGTCCGTACGTAGCCGCCGAGGTTCTCGTCATCGGTGCCCAGGAGGGCGTCGGGAGAGCCGGGCAGGCATTCCACTGCCTCGATCTTGTAGTGCGGGAACGTCCCGAGCACCGTCGGGGACGCCGCGAGCGTGACCCGTACCCGGCCGGCGGCCGACACGGTCACCCGGCCCGCGTCGCTCACCGCGGAGTCGAACGGGCCGTCGTCACCGGCGTCCGCCGCCGAGCTCACGATGATCCGGCCGGAGCCGGTCACCGAGATGTCGGAGATGTGCCGGGTACCCTCGGCGGTCGGGTACGACGCAACGTAGGACCGCCGCGATACGGCACCGAACTGCGGCTGCCCCCACGGGGCGAACGACAACGGCGACGCGTTCAACGTGGCGGGACGGTCCGCGCCGGCTCCCCGATCGGCCCACAGTGCGGCGAGCTTCCCGTCCCGGGCGACGAGTGCAAAGCTCTCGAAATCGTCGCCCTCGGTGATCCCGGCAGCGGCGTGTAGTCGACGACTTCCGCCGTGGAGCCGGAGACCTTCAGGCGGTAGACGATGCCGCGACTGGCGAGCGCCAGGTACTCCCCGGGCATCCCGGGGACGGCCTCGATGGCCTCCAGGTCGACGGGTTCGGGACCGTCCCAGGTGATCGGGGAGACGCTGTCGGATCCCTCCCGGTGGGTGATCAGGGAAAGGCGCTGCTGCCCGGACTGCTTGTTGTCGTGCACGGCCAGCGCGTACACCCCTTCTCCGTCCGCGGTGCGGCCTTCATAGGCGAGACCGCTGACTCCGCTACGGGCGTCACCGCCGACCTTCTGCCATTGGCCGGCGTCCGCGCCTGCCGGGGCGCCGGTGAGCATCGTCAGGAGCGCGGCCGCCGCGGTGGTCGAGGCCATGCGCTGCAACATCGGGAGTTCCACTGGGAGTCGCTCGCCTTCTCTGTCCGACAGGCGCGCGGTCACGCACCGGGCGTCAGGTTATTGATCATCACGAGCGCGTCCCAGCGGCGGTTACGCCATTTGCCGCAGCGCGAAGTCGAACTCGGCAGGCGCACATCACGCGTCGCGCGCCGTGCGCCATGCGTATGCCCGGGCCTGGTGCCGCATCAGGTGGCCCTCGCCGTGTCTCCACCCTCCGGCGCCGGATCGGCGGCCTTCAGTCCGTCCGCGATCGCCTTGGCGGTCAGCACCAGGGCGAAGCCCTTGCGCAGGACGACGAGTTCAAGGCCGGGCTGTTGGACCGGCGGGCGGTCCCGGCCTTCCTCTCCCGGCTTCCCGACACCGGCGCCCCGTGCCGTCGCGGCATGCTCACCGTCGCCCGTGCCACCAGCTGCGCGGAACGGGCCCCGGCTGCGGGAGTTGCCGGCCTGGCGTCGGGCAGCGGGTGCCAGGTGCGGCAGGTCCGGGAGGGGTACGGAAACGTCGCGGCCGACCGCCTCGTCCTGCGGGTATCGTCCGGTCCCCCCGATCGGCCGCTCCGGCGGCCTCCGACGTCCAGAGAGCGATTCCCATGAGCAGTCGGCAGGCAACGACGACCCTTTGGCGCCCGACCGGCCCCAAGGAGCTGGATCTGGTCCGGGAATTGAACTGGCGCGCGTGGCCGCCCCGTCTTCCCGAGCAGCCCATCTTCTACCCGGTTCTCAACGAGGACTATGCGATCCGGATCGCCAGGGACTGGAACGTGAAGCACGACGGAGCCGGGTTCGTCACTAGTTTCGAGGTCGAGTCGGAGTTCCTGCGCCGCTACCCCGTCCAGCAGGCCGGTGGGCGGACGATCCTTGAGCTGTGGGTGCCGGCCGAGGAGCTCGACGAGTTCAACGCCCATATAGTCGGTGAGATCCGGCTCGTCCACGAATTCCGCTAGGTCGCCGGGCCGTCGGCTTCGGAACACCTCGGGGGCCTGCGTGGGGACTCGTTTCCGCCCACCCCACGCGGTGGGGTTCTCGCAGCACATGTTCTCGGGAGCGCACAGTGATGCCGGCCCTGCGCGACCCGGTACCGCGCGGTGCGATGATCGCGACATGAACGACCTCCGCTTCCGCCTCGCCGACGACACCGACCTCCCCGTTCTCGTCCGGCTGCGCGACGACGCCGCCCGCTGGATGCTCGCCCGGGGCATCACCGGCCAGTGGCAGCCCGGCGAGCTGGACGAGGACCACTTCCGCCGGATCATGGCGAGCGGCGAGGTCTGGATCGCCGAGGCCGGCGGCCGACCGGCCGGGGCCTGGGAGTTGTGGTGGGCGGACGAGGACGCCTGGGGTCCACAGCCGCCGGTGGCCGGCTATGTGCACCGGCTGATGGTGGACCACGCCGGCGCCCGGCCGGGTACGGGGCGGCGGCTGCTGCGAGCCGCGGAGCAGCGGGTGTCCGCGGCGGGGCGGGCGTTCGTCCGTCTGGACTGCCTGGCCGGGAATGCCGCCCTGAGCGCCTACTACGTGAACGACGGCTACCGGGTCGTCGGCCACAAGGCGGGCAAGGAACAGCCGGGCGGCGTACCCAAATCGTTCACGCTCCTTGAGAAGGCCCTACAGGTCGGCAACGAGGGCTGAGCGTCCACCTCCACGGCCACGGGGGCGCGCCGGTCGGTCAGCAACCGGTCAGCGGCGGAGTGCGTAGTGGGTCAGGCGGGAGCGGGCGGTCTGCCGGCTGACGCCCAGCGCCTGGGCGACGCTGTCCCAGTCCGGCCCGTCCACGGTGTCGAGGTTGTACGCGGCATCCGCCGCCGCGCGCCGGGTCATGCGTTCCAGGGTGGCGGCGGCCCGGATCGCAGCCAGTGGCTCGTCCGCGGTCAGGGCGGTGAGACGTGTCTCGACCTGGTCGAGAAGGGCCACGAGGTCCGCCGACAGGGAGACGGTGCGGCCCTGCACCTCGGTGATATGGGCGTCCCAGTCGTCTTCCGGGCCACTGGTGTCGAACAGGTACGGCTTCCGTCGCTCGACGGCCTCCCAGTCGAGCGGGTAGCGGGGTGTGCCGCGCCGAAGCGGGCCCAGCCCGTGGCGAGGTGGTCGGCGCGGGCGCCGTCACCTCCGTGCGCCGCGTGGCTCAGGCGGTCGGCGCGGGTGCCGCGTTCACGGTCGCACCGGGCTACGACCCGGAACCGGCCGAGGCCCCGCATACCGCCGGGCTGCCGCCCCTGCCGCGTGTCCGTCCCGATCGAGTGCGCGCTGACAAGGCGTACGCCTCTCGCAAGAACCGCGCCCACCCGCGCCGCCGGGGGACCCGCTGCACCGTCCCCGACAAGGTCGACCGGGCGCGCAACCGCGGGCGGCTCGGCGCTCGCGGCGGCCGACCACTGAGGTTCGACCCGGTCGACCACCGCGAGCGCCCCGCGGTCGAGTGCGGCATCAGCCGCCTCAAGAGGCACCGTGCCATGGCCGCGGGATACGGCGAGCCCGCCGTCCGCCTACGAGACGACCGTCCTCGTAGCGGCCATCAACGAGTGGTTGTGACCAAGCGGCTCAGGGCAGGAAGCACGCCTCGCAGGTCGTCGTCGTCCACGGTGACGGTCGCCGCCGCCCGCGCTCCTGCCGAGGCGTTGAATGCCACGCTCAACTCCACGGATGCGAACAGCGGCAGGTCGGAACGGCTGTCTCCGACGGCCCCGCACCAGCGGGGAACCAGCCCCAGTTCTCGCGCATGGGCGAGGGCGAAATCTCGTTTGTCGTATTCGTCGAAGTGGTGAGCGACCCGGCCTGTGAACCGGCCGTCGGCGGTGGTCTCCAGCCGAGGACCGCTGAACGTGTGAAAGCCGAAGCGATCGGTCAGATAGCCGCCGACCGGTGACCAGGCGAGGGTCGCCAGAACGGGAACCAGCCCGTTCTGCCGGCACCAGGCCACGGTCTCTGTGATGCCCGAGACCAGAGGAAGCCCGTCGAGCCAACCAGAGATCAGGTCTTCGGGCACGCCCGCCCAGCCAGCCGCATCCAGCTCGGAGACTTGCCGGTTGTCCAGAGCACCGGAGGCATAGGCGTCCTCCGCCTTGACCAACTCGTCCCTATGGCCCAGGAATCCGGCCAGGAAGAGCGACGAACTCGTACCTGGGACGAGGGTGCCGTCGACATCGAAGAACACGACGCCCGCATGATCGGATGAGAACACGGACCAAGGATGCCACCCTCACGCGAAATGCCGGATCGGGGACTGCTCCACGTACTTCCCGATGCACGGCCGAGCAGTACGGCCTCCTGCCACGGCTCGTCACCGCAGTGCGCGGGTGCCTGATCCCCGGGGCGGACTGCCGGCCACGGGTGCCCCGACTGCCTCGCGCCGTACGGGGCGGCCGGCACTCCCCCCGGTCCGACGAGCACCCGGCGGGCACGGGCCTGGTGGCCCGGCCGGCCGTGCCTCTTCCCCGGTCCGCCGCGGTGGACGACACTCGTCGCAAGATCACGGCACTCTGCGACGGGGAGATCGGGGTGGGCACATGCGGGGACTCGTACTGCGGCTGGCCGGGCTCAATGCCGGGGCGGAGAGCGCCATGCGGCTCATCGGCTTCTTCGACACCCTCGTCGAACAGCGGCTGGGGCTCGACGGGGTACTGGGGATGGCGGCCCGGGTCGCCGAGTGTCCGGTCGGTCTGGCCGGGCCCGGTCCCGACGGTCTGACGGCCGGGCCGGACGGCAGTACCCGGCCGGGCGGGCCTCCTCCGGGCGCGGCCGTACGGGAGCTGCGCGGCGGGCAGTGTGCCTGGCTGGCACGTCAGGGTGGGCCGCAGCCCTTCGACGGGTTGCTCCTGGAGCGGCTGGCGCTGGCCTGCGACACCGTGCTGAGCCGTCGCGGAAGCGAGGCGGTGCCGCTCGACCCGGCGCTGCTGGAGACCGCCATCAGCTCCACCGCACCGCTGCCCGAGAGGGCGCGCGCCCTGCGGTTGCTGGGTTTCGCGCCTTCCGGCCGGTTCACCGTCCTGGCCATCGACGGCGGGCACGGCCCGCAGGGGCTGGCTCCAGTCCTCGAACGGCTCCCCACCCCACCGGCGGGCCGGCGCCGCACGGCCACGCTCGGCCCGGTGCACGCGGTGGCCGTGGCGGGCCCGCTGCCCGAGCGGCTGCTCGCCCCGGCGGGTTTCCGGATCGGGGTCGGCCCCGAGGTCACGGCGACAGAGGCGCCGCGCTCCTGGGAGGGTGCGTCGCGGGCGCTGCGGTTCGCGGGCACCTCGCGCTCGGACGTGGGGCTGGCCCCGGTCGCGGAGGAGCCCGCCATCTACCACTCCTCGCTCGGCGCCTTCGAGGTGCTCGCGAGGGAGCTGTCCGGCCCGGCCATCGCCGGCATCGGGGACCTGGACGTCCTGGACGCGCTCGCGGCGGAGCCGGGCAGCGGCACGGAGCTGCTGACCACGCTGGAGGTCCTGGTGCAGGCGGGTTCGCTGCGCGCGGCGGCGCGGGAACTGCACCTGCACCACAACTCGGTGGCGGTCCGGGTCGCCCGGGCGGAGGGCGCGCTCGGCTACGGGCTGGGCGAGACGGTGGGCCGCTTCCGCCTCGCGCTGGCCCTTGCCCTGCGCCGGCTGCGGGACAACCCGGCGTAGCACCGACCGCGCAAGCGGCGCGGCAGGGAGGCGGGGGAGGCCGTCGGACGGCCGTGCCACTGTCCCCTCCCCCTCCCCGGCGCAAGCCGCCAACCGGCGCGGACGGGGGCGGATCGCGCGCCACCCGGCTCATGACCCGGCCGGGGCGGCGGACACAGACTGACGGAGGTCAGCAGCGGTTCTCCCGGGCGGTCCCGTCTCTCCGTCCGGGGCCGCTCCGTGCCGTCCGCCGGAGGCCCTCGTGTCACTGCCCCTGCCCGTGGATCCCGAACTCGCCCCGTGGCTCGCCCTGTTGCCCGCTCTCGATGTCGGTGATGCCGCCGCCGCGCGGGCCACCGTCGAGGCGATGGGCGCCGCCGCGCCGCCCTTCGTCGTCCCCGAGGGCGTCGAGTCGAGCGAGCACCGCGTTCCGGGGGCGCCGGATGCCCCCGGGGTTCCGGTGGCGGTCTTCCGGCCGGTGGGGGCCGGGACCGCGCTGCCCGCCGTGCTCTATGTGCACGGCGGCGGGTTCATCCTGGAGGAGGGGGACGGGGATCGGGCCCTCGCCGCGCGCTGGGCGGCCGAACTCGGCGCCGTCGTCGTCTCCGTACGCTACCGTCTGGCCCCCGAGCACCCCTATCCGGCCGCCACCGAGGACTGTTACGCGGCCCTGGAGTGGCTGGCGGGGAACACCGCGGATCTGGGGGTGGACCCGGCCCGGATCGCCGTCGCGGGGATCAGTGCCGGGGGCGGTCTGGCCGCCGCTGTCGCCCTGCTGGCCAGGGACCGCGGCGGACCGGCCCTGTGCTTCCAGTTGCTGGACATACCGGAGCTGGACGACCGCCTGGAGACCCCCTCGATGCGGGAGTTCACCGACACACCCGTGTGGAACCGCCCCAACGCCGTACACAGCTGGCGGGCCTATCTCGGGGCGGACCGCGCCCCCGACGCCCCAGTACCCGTCTATGCCGCGCCCGCCCGCGCCGAGGACCTGTCGGGGCTGCCGCCCGCGTACGTCGCGGTCAGCGACCTCGACCCGCTGCGCGACGAGGGACTCGACTACGCGCAGCGCCTCGTGCAGGCCGGCGTCCCCACCGAACTGCACCTCTTTCCGGGCACCTTCCACGGCGCGGCGGGCTTCGTGCCCGACAGCGCCGTGACCCGCCGCATGACCGAGGGCGCGCTGGGCGCGCTGCGCCGCGGTCTCTCCGTCTGACGAAACCCACTCCCCGCAAGGAGCCGCACATGACCGACTCAGCAACCTCCGTACCGGAGTACGACGCACTCGTCGTCGGCGCCGGGTTCGGCGGCCTCTACGCCCTTTACCAGCTGCGCGCACACGGGTTCAGCTGCCACGCCTTCGAGACGGGCGACGACGTCGGCGGGACGTGGTACTGGAACCGCTATCCAGGAGCCCGCTGTGACGTCGAGAGCCTGGACTACTGCTACTCGTTCTCCCCCGAACTGCACGCGGAGTGGGACTGGTCCGAGCGCTTCGCCACCCAGCCCGAGATCCTGCGCTATGCCGGACACGTCGCGGACCGCTTCGACCTGCGGCCGATGATCTCCTTCGGGACTCGGGTGGCCTCGGCCGTCTGGGAGGAGGAGGGCAGGACATGGCTCCTGACCACCGATGACGGCCGCCGTGCCCGGGCGCGGTTCCTGGTCACCGCCGTGGGCTGCCTGTCCGCGTCCCGGGTGCCCGACCTGCCCGGTCTCGGCAGCTTCGACGGCGAGGTGCACCACACCGGCCGCTGGCCGCACGGGGGCGTCGACCTGGCCGGCAAGCGCGTCGCCGTCATCGGCACCGGCTCCTCCGGCATTCAGGCGGTACCCGAACTCGCTGCGGACGCAATCCGCTTGACGGTATTTCAGCGAACCCCCAACTACAGCCTCCCGGCCCGCAATCGGCCACTGTCGGGCCGGGAGAGCTGGCGGGCCAAAATGGAGCTGGAGGAGCTGCGGACGTATGCCCGTACCGGATTCTCCGGCTTCTACATCGCCTCCACCGGCCGCTCGGCCCTCGATGTGGGCGAGGAGGAACGCCGGGCCGCCTTCGAACGCAAGTGGGCCATCGGCGGGACCGAGATCATGTCGGTCTTCAACGACATACTGACGGACGGGAAGGCCAACGAGCACCTCGCCGAGTTCGTCCGCGAGAAGATCCGGGACGCCGTGGACGACCCGGAGACGGCACGGAAGCTCGTCCCGCTGGACTACCCCATCGGCACCAAGCGCATCTGCGTCGACACGGGCTACTTCTCCACGTACAACCGGGAGAATGTCGACCTCGTCGACCTGCGGGCCGAGCCGCTCGTCGAGATCACCGAGGACGGCATCCGCACCGAAGCCGGCACGTACCCGGCCGACGTTTTGGTGCTGGCGACCGGTTACGACGCCATGACCGGGCCGCTCACCCGTATCGACATCCGCGGGGCGGGCGGCCGGGCCCTGAAGGAACAGTGGGCCTCGGGGCCGCGCAGCTACCTGGGCCTCGCGGTGGCCGGCTTCCCCAACCTGCTGACGGTCACCGGACCCGGGAGCCCGTCGGTGCTGGTCAACATGGTGCGAGCGGTCGAGCAGCACGTCGACTGGATAGTGGACTGTCTGCGGCAGCTGCGCGAGGACGGGGTGGACCGGATCGAGGCGCGGCCCGAGGCACAGGACTCCTGGGTCGCCCATGTCAACGAGGTCGCCGACACGACCCTCTACCCGCGCGCCAACTCCTGGTACGTGGGCGCCAACGTGGAAGGAAAGGCAAGGGTGTTCATGCCGTACGCGGGTGGGCTCAACCACTATCGGGAACGGTGCGAGGAGGTCGCGCGGTCCGGCTACCGGGGCTTCGCACTCGGCACGGTGGTGTCGGCGTGAGGCGGGACACACTGAGACTGGACGGGCGCTCCGTCGTCGTCACCGGCGCGGGCCGCGGCCTCGGCCGGGCCTACGCCCTGGACCTCGCGAGGCGCGGCGCCCGTGTCGTAGTCAACGACCTGGGGACGGCGACGGACGGCACCGGGAGCCAGGACGCGGGCCCGGCGGCGCAGGTCGTCGAGGAGATCCGGGCGGCGGGCGGGACGGCCGTCGCGAGCACCGAGGACGCGAGCGGCGTCGAGGGAACACGATCCCTGATCGCTCTGGCGTGTGCCGAGTTCGGCTCCATCGACGGGGTCGTGGCGAACGCCGGCATCTACCGGCCGGGGCTGGACTTCACCGACATCGACGAGGCGCTGCTGGAACGGATGACGGCTGTTCACTCCCTCGGCGCCTGGCGACTGGTACGGGCCGCCTGGCCCCACTTCGCGGAGCGCGGTCGAGGCCGGATCGTCCTGATCACCTCGGCGGCGGGTCTATACGGCATGGCGGGGAACGCCGCGTACTCCCTGCTCAAGGCGGGGATCGTGGGGCTGACACGGACGCTGGCCGCCGAGGGCGCCCCGTACGGCATCCGTGTCAATGCCGTGGCTCCGGTGGCCTGGTCGCGGATGTCGGCGGCGACCGAGGGCGTGCCGCCGGAGGTGCTGGAGCGGATGCGGGAGGAGGCGCCGCCCGAGGCGGTCGCACCGGTGGTGGCCGCGCTGCTCTCGGACGAGGTGCCGGTCATGGGCGAGGTACTGAGCGCGGGGCGCGGCCGGGTGGGGCGGGTCCTGACGGGTGAGACCCCGGGCATCCGCTCGGCGGACGGCGGCCCGCTGCTCGCGCAGGACCTCTCCGAACGGATCGGCGAGCTCCTCTCCGTGGACGGGGTGGTGTACCCGGCCTCGGCACACGAGACGCCCTGAACTGCCCGATCTGCCCGATCCGCCTGAGTGGAGTCTCGGGGTGGGGTGGGGGCAGCGGGCTTCCTCCGTGCCCCCACCCCACCCCTGCACACACGCTCAAGCCTCCCCGGCCAGGAACCGGCGGGCGCCGCGCAGGGTCGTACGGAGCCGGTGCTGGGTGGCGCGGCTGTCGAGGCGGATGTCGAGCCCTCCGGGAAGGGCGCTGCCGGCCCGCAGGCCCGAGGGCAGGCGGGAGGCGTCGAGCCCGTCGCGCCGGGCGATGAGAGTGCCCAGTTCATGGCGGCTCATGGCGTCGGCTCCTGCCAGATGGTGAACGCCCGTCGAGTCCGCGGTCGCGAGTTCCAGCAGGGCGGCGGCCAGGTCGGCGACATGCACCGGGCATCGGATGTCGTCGGTGAACAGGACGCCGTCACGGGTACCGGCGACGAGTTCGTGCACCCCGCGTACGTGCTCGGACCTCCGGTCGTCGCCGATGATCAGCGAGGTACGGGCGATGACCGCATCCGGGTGCACGAGGCGGACGCCCGTCTCCGCCGCGGCCTTCGCCGCACCGTAGGGAGTCAGAGGGTCGGGACGGCGGGATTCGTCGTAGTGGACGTCTGCGCCGGAGAAGACCGCGTCGCTCGATACGTGAATCAGCCGGCTGCCGTGCTTCGCCGCGGCCATCGCCAGGTGGACGGGGCCCTCCGCCGTGACCGCCCAGTCGGATCCGCCGCTCGTCGCGTTGACGATCACGCGTGGTTCCACCTCGGCCACGACCGCTTCGACGCGATCGGGGGCACGCAGGTCGAGGGCGTACCGGGCGAGGTCCCCGGTGCTGCCGGGTCTCGTCGCGTAGGTTGCGGCCGTCGTGTGCCCCGCCGCCACCGCCCGGCCGACCAGCTCGCTGCCCAGGAATCCGCTGCCGCCAACCACCAGGAGTGTCATGACGCGCCACGGTAGAGGATCCTCCCTCCGGCCGTGACACCCGGATTCCGGCTCCTGGCGGGCCCGGCCGGGCGTGCGCACACCCCGGATAGAATTTTGCACAACACGCAAACTTGCATAGCATGCACTTCATGAGTGCCGACAACACCGCCAGCGCCGACGACCCGGCCCTCGGGCTGCGCGAGCGCAAGAAGCGCGCGACGCGTAACGCACTGGCGGACGCGGCACTGCGCATGGCCGCGGACCGCGGGATCGAGAACGTGACCGTGGAAGCGGTCACCGATGCGGTCGGCGTATCCGTGCGCACCTTCTTCAACTACTTCGCGGGCCTTGAGGACGCGATCACCCGCCCCGCCCAGGACAACGCCGAGCGGACCCGCCGGGCGGTGCTCAACGCGCCGGACGGACTCACGGCGCTCAATGCTCTGCGCGAGGCGATCGGCCAGGAGCTCGCCCACATCGAGGAGGACCACGAACGCTGGGAGCTCCAGATGGCGGTGCTCAGGACGAGCCCCTCGCTGCTGCCCGGCTTCCTGGCCGCCCGGGGTGCGGACGAGCGCGCGCTGATCGCCGCCGTGGCCGAGCGCCTCGGCCAGGATCCCGAGTCCGATCTCCACCCCAGGCTCCTCGCACACGTGGCGCTCGCCGCCGTGCGCGCCGCCGTCGAGCTCTGGGTGGCCTCCGGCCGCACCCGTACGTTCCAGAGCATCTACCACGAGGCGTTCGCCTCGCTGGCCGCCGGCCTGAACGACTGAAGCACATCCGAGGCCCCCGCACCGGGGCCGTTCACCCGAGAAACCAAGAATGAGGAACGCCAGCCGATGAGCGCTGCCGTCACACCCGAAGCCGGCACGGCCGGTGCGCCCGAGGGGGCCGCACCAGCCATGACGCGTCGTCAGATACTCCAGGCCATGTCGGGCCTGATGGCCGGCATGTTCGTGGCCATCCTGGCCTCCACCGTGGTCTCCAACGCACTTCCCCGGATCATCGCCGACCTGAACGGCACCCAGTCCTCGTACACCTGGGTGGTCACGGCCGAGCTCCTGGCGATGACGGCGACCGTCCCGATCTGGGGCAAGCTGTCCGACCTGTACGACAAGAAGCTGCTCATCCAGCTGTCCCTCTCGATGTTCGTCGTCGGCTCGCTCGTCGCCGGCTTCTCGCACAGCATCGGCCTGCTCATCGTGAGCCGTGTGGTGCAGGGCATCGGCGCGGGCGGTCTCACTGCGCTCGCCCAGGTCGTGATGGCGGCGATCATCCCGCCGCGTGAACTCGGCCGCTACTCCGGCATCTTCGGCGCCGTGTTCGCCGTCGGCACCGTCGCGGGGCCGCTCATCGGCGGTGTGCTCGTGGACACCTCCTGGCTGGGGTGGCGCTGGTGCTTCTTCATCGGTGTGCCGTTCGCGCTGCTGGCGATCGTGCTGCTCCAGCTCACCCTGAAGCTGCCCACGGTCCGCAGAGAAGTGAAGATCGACTATCTCGGCGCCGTCCTCATCATGAGCGGGGTCAGCGCACTGCTGCTGTGGGTGACCCTCGCCGGCAACCGGTTCGACTGGGCCTCGTGGCAGACCGCCGTCCTGGTCACCGCCGGTGTGGTCCTGCTGCTCGCCGCGGTACTGGTCGAGTCCAAGGTCCAGGAACCGATCATCCCGCTGGACATCTTCGGCAACCGCACCGTGGCGCTGACGACCGTGGCGAGCCTGCTGGTGGGCGTGGCCATGTTCGGTGGCACGGTGTTCCTCTCCCAGTACTTCCAGATCTCGCTCGGCAAGACGCCGACCGTCGCGGGTCTGATGAGCCTGCCGATGATCCTCGGTCTGATGGTCTCCACGACCGTCGCCGGGCAGATCATCTCCGCCCGGGGCAAGTGGAAGGGCTTCCTGATCGCGGGCGGCATCATCATGACCGCGGGCATGGGTCTGCTGTCCACGATCAGCGCGGACTCCTCGTTCGGGCTGCTCAGCGTCTACATGGTGGTGCTCGGTGTGGGCGTCGGCATGCTGATGCAGAACCTGGTGCTCGCGGCCCAGAACGACGTACCCGCCTCGGAGCTCGGCGCGGCGACCTCGGTGCTGTCGTTCTTCCGCAGCCTCGGTGGAGCGATCGGCACGAGCGCGCTGGGCGCCGTGCTCAGCCACCGGGTGGCGAGCGAGATGGCCAAGGGCTTCGGCGGGGCGGCGGACAACGGGGGCGCCGGCCACGGCGTTCCCGACCTCTCCAAGCTTCCCGAACCGGCCCGGGAGATCGTCGAGCACGCGTACGGGGTCGCGACCGCGGATGTCTTCCTGATCGGAGCCCCCTTCGCGTTCCTCGCCCTGATCGCGGTGCTGTTCATCAAGGAGAAGCCGCTCAAGACGCAGAGCGGCATGGAACGGCTCGCGCAGGAGAACGCCGCCGCGGTGGAGTCGGCGCACTGATCCCGGAGGGGCGCCGAGACCACTGGCCCGCACCGATCGGCCGATCGGTGGGGGGCCCGGGGGCCGGGCGGCACGGGGGGGAAGAGGAGGGGACAGCCGGGGGGTGGGACATAGGGGGGGTGAGGGTGTGTAGATAAGA
>NZ_JBEYFB010000050.1:0-44238 GCF_040634135.1 Streptomyces sp. NPDC007164 | reverse complement strand
AACCCCCCGGGCCCCGCGGCGGCGGGGCGGGTGCGCCCCGGGGGGGCAGCCCCTCCGCAGCCCCCGCCCCCCCCCACTCCGGCCCCCCCCCCCGCCCGGTCGGGGCCTTCACTCGTTGTCCGGGTCCGGGTTCTCGCGGCGCGGGGAGCCTCAGCCCACCCAGCAGCGGGTGACGACGGCCGCGTCGACCTCGAAGTTGATCCGGCCGCCGCGGAACTCCATGGTGATGATCGCGCCCGGCGGCAGCGATCTGACGGTGGTCCAGCCGTGGCTGCGGGCCCGTCGTTCGGCGGCGTCGGCAGCGAGGCCGACGTACTCGTCGGGCGCGTCGTCGGGCTGGACTGAAGGGGCCGGTATGGGTGCCATGCCCCTCACCGTAGGCGGCCGCGGGCGGCGGCGGAAGCCGGGGCGCCCGCCGTCGCCGGGCATCCTCACGTTCCTTGCCGGTCACACTTGTGTCACAGGATCACGACATGCCCGCAGTAGGAATCACGCCACCCGGACAGGCCGCCCGGGACCCGACACACAGTAATCACACAACCCGGAGAATGATCATTCGGAAAGCCCGGAATCGGAGTGGAATATCCCGTATCGAGCCGGTGCAATTCCCGCACCGAATAACACGCGTAAATGAGCATGTCGCCGGGAATTCACGCTTCCTTATGGCAGCCTTATCCTTTGGTCACAATATTCACTCTGCGGTACGGGACAGCCGTCGACCGCCACTGGTATAGCGGGCGACCCCGGCCGTCCCTAAGGCGTCGCCGCGGCCGGTGCTCAGTCCAGCGCCCTGGTCAGCCGGTCTCTGGCGACCTTGATCGCGTCCTTCAGCTCCGGTGGTTCGACGACCTCGAAGTCGAGGCCCAGCAGCATCACATGGACGACCATCACGTCCAGGCCGGTCGCCCCGGTACGCAGCAGACAGGTGTCGGCGTCGACCGCCTCCAGCACCCCGGCGGCGGGCGAGATCCGCTCGGCCACGTGCTCGATCCCCGCCTTCAGCCGGATCACCGCGCGCATCGGGTAGGCGCTCGTGGAGATCCCCTTGGCGACATAGGCGGCCAGGTCCTCGGCGGGTGGCTCGCGGGGGACGAACCTCGGGCCGTGCGGCGGCGTGGGGGTGATCCGGTCCGCCCGGAACGTACGCCAGTCCGCGCGGCCCAGGTCCCAGGCGACGAGGTACCAGCGGCGCTCGGTGCACACCAGCCGGTGCGGTTCGACGGTCCGCCGCGAGACGGAGCCGGAGTGGTCCCGGTACTCGAAGCGCAGCCGCTCGCCGTCCCGGCAGGCCCCGGCGAGTTCGGTCAGGACACCCGCGTCGGCGACCGAGGCGCCGGGCCCGCGGAGCAGCGGCACGGTGAAGGTGTTCAGCGCGTTCACCCGGCGCCGGAGCCGGTCCGGCAGCACCTGTTCGAGCTTGGTCAGGGCGCGTACGGAGGTCTCGCCGATGCCCTCGACCCCGTTGCCCGCCGCGGTGCGCAGGCCGACGGCGACGGCGACGGCCTCCTCGTCGTCCAGGAGCAGCGGCGGCAGCTGGGCACCGGCGCCGAGCTGGTATCCGCCGCCGGTGCCGGGGCTGGCGTTGACCGGGTAGCCCAGCTCGCGGAGCTTGTCGACGTCGCGCCGGACGGTCCGCGGCGTGACCCCGAGCCGGTCGGCGAGATCGGCGCCGGACCAGTCGCGGTGTGCCTGGAGCAGTGAGAGCAGACGCAGCAGTCGTGCCGAGGTCTCCAACATGACGGCGAGTCTGCCAGGGGTTGCGGACAGCCCGGGTCCGCAACCGCCCCGGCGGCCCTCAGGAGGCGGGTTCCGGTTCGAGCCGTACGCAGAGGTCGTTGTCGGTGGAGTAGCAGGGCGTGGCCCGGCCGCCCTCCCCGGTGCTGCGGCCCGGGTAGACGAAGATCTTCTTGCGGTCCCAGACGTCGTCGAGGATGCGGGAGATCCGTACACCGCCGGCCGGCCCGTCCTCCGCCGTCCCGGGGATCAGCCAGAGCGTCCACAGCCGGGGCTCGGTGACCGCCCCGTCGGCCAGCCCGTCGAGGGGCAGTGTGAAAGCGAAGGTGCCCTCCTTCCCCGTGACCGGCACCCGCAGGACCCGGCCGTCCGCGCCGGGCGGCCGGGCCTCGACCCGGGCATCGGCGCCGAGGCCGGTGCCGTACAGCGTGCCCTCGACGGTCATCCCGTGCCCGTCGAGGGTCACCGGCCCGGCCTCGGCGTGCGGTGCGCGCAGCCAGCAGCGCACGGCGAGCCGGCCGTCGAGGGTCGGGTACGGGATCCGGACCGCGACCCGCCCGCTCTGCGGTACCTGGTCGACGAGCAGCCGCAGGTCCCGGATGCCGGGCTCGACGGCCACCGCCGCGCCGTCCTGCGTACCGGGCTCCCGCAGATAGACGTCCCAGCGGCCCTCCGCGGGCTCCGCGGTCCCCGGCAGCACCGCGCGCAGCCGCCCGTCGCGCAGCGGGCTCAGCGGCAGCCGTACGGTGTGGCCGTCGCCGCCCTTGCCCTTGGCGCCGCGCAGCCGGAGCAGCAGTTCCGGCGCCTCCTGGTCCTCGCGGCGGCCGAGGTCGAGATCGAAGGTGATCCCGCCGCCCGGTCCCGCGGTGCAGTCGGCCTTCGGTGTCCTTTGCCCGGTGGAGACGGTCATGTGGTCTTCCCCTTGCGGATCACGGCGGCTGCCTTGTAGCGCAGGGCGTACGCCCCGTCCAGCACGGTGCCCCTGGCGCGGTGCAGTGTGGTGCCCAGCGCGCCGTGCGAGCGGTCGCGCGGGCCCCGCGAGGCGAGTTCGGTGAAGAGCCGTTCATGGCGTTCGGCGATCCGTGCCGGGTCGAACCGCTGCGACGCGGCCAGCGCGGCTCTTCCCGCGCGGTGCCGTGCCTCGTCGTCGCCGATCAGACCGAGCAGGGCCTCGGCCACGGCCGCCGTGTCACCGACCGGCACCAGCCGTCCGTCGGTGCCGTCGTCGATGATCTCGCGGGGGCCGTGCGGGCAGTCGGTGGCGACGACCGGCAGGCCGCAACGCATCGCCTCGACGATGGTCATGCCGAAGGACTCGCGGTCCGAAGTGACCGCGGCGATCGACCCCTTGGGCCACTCGGCCTCCAGCGGATTGACCGGTCCCATCAGGAACACGTGGTTGTGCAGCCCGAGTTCCTCGACGAGGGCGAGCAGCACCGCGCGTTCGTTGCCGGTCGCGTCGCCGCCGCCGTAGATGCGCAGCCGCCAGTCCGGGCGGACCGCGACCACCTCGGCGAACGCCCGGACGAGCAGGTCGTACCGCTTGACCTTGTGCAGCCGGCCTGCGGCGATCACCCACTTGCGGTCGCCGTCGGCGGGCGGGACGGCCGGTTCGGGCACGCTGTTGGCGATGGCCTCGATCCGTACGCCGGGGAGTTTGAACCCGGTCCGGTAGGCCCGGGCGTCGGCCTCGGTGACGGTGGTGATCGCGTCGAGCAGGGGGTAGCGGTGCGCGATCTCGCGGCGGAGCCGGTAGCTGTGGCTGTCGAGGGTGAGGTGCTCCTGCCCGATCCGGACCGGGCCGCGGCGGGCCTGCCTGCTGATGTGCACGTTGAGCCCGGGCCGGGTGCCGACCACGACGTCCGCCTCCAGCGACCGCAGATGGTCCGCCACCCGCGCGTCGGACAGCTTGCTGTACTGCCGGTGCCTGCTGTCGCCGCGCGGGAACACCGTCGCGGGGCGGGCGTATTCGGCGGCGTCGCCGTCGTACGTCGGGCTCTTCTTCCGCAGATCGACGAGGTGGCTCATGCGCACTCCCTCGGGGGCGCCCAGCGCGGGAACGTCGCGGTGCCGGAAGACCGACACGATCTCGATGTCATGGTGCCCGGCCAGCGCCCCGGCGAGATTGAACGTCGTACGGATCGTGCCCCCGACTCCGTAGGCGTTGTGGAGCAGGAAAGAAATGTGCATGTAACGCCATATCTCCCGGTTCGGCTGATCAGCGGCAGGCTGCACTTGCCATGACGACGCAGGCCGGTCAGCGGTTCACTCCCCGTACAGGCGAATTTCGGCCAGCGGTACACTCGCCCACTTTCCTGCTTTGTCGCTTTGTTGCCGTATTCGACGCACCGCCGCATCGCCGAGTCGACCACATCGCGAGCCCCCGGACCGGCCCGAACGGTCTCCAAGTGCGCTCCCGGGCCCCGGGATTCACCCTCTGGCCCGGTTGGTTCGATTACGTTCCCTTTCTCGCGTGACCCCGGCCGCGGCTCGCCCGTTGTCATTTCCATGAGCCGGGAACCGCCCGGCGCACGTACCGAGTTCGAGGAGCCACCCGTGCCGCGCATGCTCGACGTCAGCGAGGACGTACGCGCCGAGATCGGCGATGCCGAAGCCGAGCGGCTGCTCGTCGGCGACAACGCCCCGGGCAGTTACGACTGCACTTCCTGCCGCACCCCCGGAGACTCCGAGCAGGAACGCACCAGCACGGTGCTCTTCGTCGGCGACGAGACCGCCGTCCTCGCCTTCGCCCACGCGACGTGCATCCCCTCGCAGGTCGTCCAGGTCGCCGAGGAGCAGCTCCAGGGCGCCGTACGCAGCATCACCGGCGGCGAGGGCCCGTACGTCGACGGTTCCGGCTCCGGCGCGGGCCGGCCGCAGGACGCCCCCACCGAACAGGCCGTACTCGGCATCACCAGCGGCCTCGTCCTGATCGACGACGAGCTCCACCCGGCCCTCGTCGTCGAGCCGACCGGCGCGATCGCCCGGCCGGGCACGGACGGCGGCCGGGGCGACGAGTTCCTCCAGCTGCTGCTGGAGCAGGGCTTCCACCCGGTCCACCGGACGGACCAGGTGCCCGCCGTGCTGCACGGCTGGTCGATCCTGCTCGCCATGGGCCAGCTGCACGCCGTGCTCCAGCCGGGCACCGGCGGCGGCGCACCGGTCGCCTGGTGGCAGGCACACGCACCGCTCCAGGTCACCGAGGGCTGGCGGACCGCGGCCAACAAGTCGCAGACCGTGCTCGTCTTCGCCGCCCCGGCCGGGTCGATCGGCCAGCAGCCCCGCGAGGACCTGCTGCGCGACGCCCTGGACAGGGCCGCGGCCAAGGGGCTCCTGGTCGCCGCCGCGATGCCGCTGGCCGGTACCTGATCATGTCCGCCGGCCCCTCGCACCAGCGGCGAACAGCTATTTCTCCGCCACGCCCGCATCCGACCGCCACCGGTGTCGTTGGCACATACGTGCACTCATACGACTCCTCCCACCAGCGCCCGAGCCCGATTCCTGCCATGCGGCCCTCGCAGGAGCCATCGGGCGGTCAGTCCCACACCCCGATCTACGACGCGCTGTACTCCGAGTACCGCCGCTCGTTCCGGGCGCTGCCGGGTGATCGGAGCGGCGAGGAGAATCTCGGCTTCCTGGCCTTCGGCTCGGGGCTCTTCGGCAGCCGCCTCCCGCTGAGCGGCCACTCCGGCCACTCCGCCGGTTTCTCCACCGGCCTCGCCGTGACGGGCGGCTCCACCGGACACAGCACCGGGACCGGGACCGGAGGCCTCGGTTCCTGGCAGCGGATGGGCCGGCACTCCGGGCGCACCCAGCCGGCGGCCCTGCCCCCGGGCTCGCGGGGCGCCTGACCGTACGTCCGCGGGGCGCCCGGCCCGTGACTGAGCCCCGGACCGTCTCTCGTACGAGACGGTCCGGGGCTCCATCGTGCGCCCGTGGGTGCTACTTGTTGCGGCCGCGCTTCTCGCGGACCCGCACCGAGATGTGGATCGGGGTGCCCTCGAAGCCGAACTCCTCACGCAGCCGGCGCTCGACGAACCGGCGGTAGCCGTGCTCCAGGAAGCCCGAGGCGAACAGCACGAAGCGCGGCGGCTTGGTGCCGGCCTGGGTGCCGAAGAGGATCCGGGGCTGCTTGCCACCGCGGACGGGGTGCGGGTGGGAGGCGACGATCCCGCCGAGGAAGGCGTTCAGCCGGCCGGTGGGGACACGGGTCTCCCAGCTGGCGAGGGCGGTCTCGATCGCCGGAACGAGCTTCTCCATGTGCCGGCCGGTGACCGCCGAGACATTGACCCGCGGCGCCCACGCGATCTGCGCGAGCTCCGTCTCGATCTCGCGCTCCAGGTAGTAGCGGCGCTCCTCGTCGAGGGTGTCCCACTTGTTGAACGCGATCACCATGGCCCGGCCGGCCTCCACGGCCATGGTGATGATCCGCTGGTCCTGGACGCTGATGGACTCGCCCGCGTCGATCAGGACGACAGCGACCTCGGCCTTCTCCACGGCGGCGGCGGTACGCAGCGAGGCGTAGTAGTCCGCGCCTTCCTGGAGGTGGACGCGGCGGCGGATGCCGGCCGTGTCGATGAACTTCCAGGTGATGCCTCCGAGCTCGATCAGCTCGTCGACCGGGTCGCGGGTGGTGCCCGCGAGCTCGTTGACGACGACGCGGTCCTCGTTGGCGACCTTGTTCAGCAGCGAGGACTTGCCGACGTTGGGACGGCCGATGAGCGCGATCCGGCGCGGGCCGCCGATCGCGGTGCCGAAGCGCTGCGCCGGGGCCTCGGGAAGCGCTTCGAGCACGGCGTCGAGCAGGTCGCCGGTGCCGCGGCCGTGCAGCGAGGAGACCGGGTGCGGCTCGCCGAGGCCCAGCGACCACAGGGCGGTGGCGTCCGCCTCGCCGCTCTGGCCGTCGACCTTGTTGGCGCAGAGCACGACGGGCTTGCCCGCCCGGCGCAGCAGCTTGACGACGGCCTCGTCGGTGTCGGTCGCGCCCACGGTCGAGTCGACCACGAAGACGACCGCGTCGGACGCCTCGATGGCGTACTCGGCCTGGGCGGCGACGGAGGCGTCGATGCCCAGCACGTCCTGCTCCCAGCCGCCGGTGTCGACGACCTTGAAGCGGCGGCCCGCCCACTCGGCCTCGTAGGTGACGCGGTCGCGGGTGACGCCGGGCTTGTCCTCGACGACGGCCTCGCGGCGGCCGATGATCCGGTTCACCAGTGTCGACTTGCCGACGTTGGGGCGGCCGACTACGGCGAGCACGGGCAGCGGTCCGTGACCGGCCTCGTCGATGGCGCCCTCGACCTCTTCGAGGTCGAAGCCCTCCTCCGCGGCGAGCTCCATGAACTCCGCGTACTCGGCTTCGCCAAGCGCTCCGTGCTCGTGGTCCGAGCCGTCGGAGTGAATCTGGTCGTTCATGAAGTCCGTTCCTCTTTGCATCATCATCGATGGGCCACTGCTGCGCGGCCCACTACTCAAGTCTTACCCGGCGCCCGGTGAAACGCCTGGCCTCGTCCAGGTGGGCGGTCAGCCGCGCCTGGATCCGTACCGTCGCCTCGTCCAGCGCCCTGCGCGTACGCCGCCCGCTGCCGTCGCCCGCCTCGAAGGCGTCACCGAAGACGACATCGACCCGGCTGCGCAGCGGCGGCAGTGCCGATATCAACCGTCCGTGGCGCTCGGTGCTTCCCAGGACCGCCACGGGCACGATCGGCGCCCCGCTGCGTACCGCGAAGTACGCGAGCCCGGCACGCAGGGAGGCGAAGTCGCCCTCGCCCCTGGTGCCCTCGGGAAAGATCCCGAGCGCCCCGCCCTCCTCCAGCACGCCGAGGGCGTGGGTGATGGCGGTGCGGTCGACGGTCGTACGGTCCACCTTCAGCTGACCGATTCCGCGCAGGAACGGATCGAGCGGGCCGACGAACGCCTCCTTCTTGATCAGGAAGTGGACGGGCCGGGGCGCGGTGCCCATCAGCATCGGACCGTCGATGTTGTGCGAGTGGTTCACCGCGAGTATGACGGGTCCGGAGGCGGGAACCCGCCACGCGCCGAGTACACGGGGCTTCCACAGCCCGTACATCAGCCCGATTCCGATCCCGCGCCCCACCGCTGCTCCGCGCAGTGAGGGGCGGCCCGTGGCCTGGGTCACTTCGCGGCCCGCTTCTCCTCGACGAGGGTGACGACACACTCGATGACCTGCTGAAGGGTCAGCTCGGTGGTGTCCACCTCGACGGCGTCGTCCGCCTTGGCCAGCGGGGAGGTCTTGCGGCCGGAGTCGGCCGCGTCCCGCTTGATCAGCGCTTCCCTGGTGGCGGCGAGGTCGGAGCCCTTGACCTCTCCGCTGCGCCGGGCGGCGCGTGCCTCCGGGGAGGCGGTGAGGAAGATCTTCAGGTCGGCGTCGGGAAGCACCGTGGTGCCGATGTCGCGGCCCTCGACCACTATGCCCCGCTCGGCCGCGGCGGCGGTGGTGCGCTGCAGCTCGGTGATCCGGGTGCGCACCTCGGGGACGGCGCTGACGGCGCTGACCCTGGAGGTGACCTCCTGGGTACGGATCGGGCCCGAGGCGTCCTCGCCGTCGACGGTGATCGTCGGGGCGGCCGGGTCCGTGCCGGAGACGATGACCGGCTTGGCGGCCGCGGTCGCCACCTCCACCGCGTCCTGGACGTCGATGCCGTTGTTCAGCATCCACCAGGTGATCGCCCGGTACTGGGCGCCGGTGTCCAGGTAGCTCAGGCCGAGCTGCGCGGCGACGGCCTTGGACGTGCTCGACTTGCCGGTGCCGGAGGGCCCGTCGATGGCGACGATCACTGCGGCCGGGGCCGTACGGGTTTCCACGGTGGTGGACACCTTCCTGGTACACGGGGTGGGCGGGACGGGGGCGTGTGCGAACCCGCCCCGCACAAGGTTACCGAGTGTCGGGGCGGGCCCGAGCACCCCTGTGGACAACGGTCCCCCGGTCCCGCCCCGCCTACTGCCGTACCGACCAGCCGCGCTCGCGCAGTGCCGCGCTCAGTGCGGGGACCGCGCTCGGGTCGACCATCAGCTGGACCAGGCCGGCCTGCTGCCCGGTGGCGTGCTCGATGCGCACGTCCTCGACGTTGACCCCGGCCTGTCCGGCGTCGGCGAAGATCCCGGCCAGCTCGCCCGGCCGGTCGCTGATCAGCACCGACACCATCTCGTACGCGGCGGGGGCGGTCCCGTGCTTGCCGGGCACCCTGACCCGGCCCGCGTTGCCGCGGCGCAGGACGTCCTCGATGCCCTCGGTGCCCTCGCGGCGCTTGTCGTCGTCACCGGACTCCAGGCCGCGCAGCGCCCGTACCGTCTCGTCCAGGTCGGCGGCCACCCCGGCCAGCACGTCGGCGACCGGGCCGGGGTTGGCGGAGAGGATCTCCACCCACATCCGGGGGTCGGAGGCGGCGATCCGGGTGACGTCCCTGATGCCCTGGCCGCAGAGTCGTACGGCGGTCTCGTCGGCCTCCTCCAGGCGGGCGGCGACCATCGACGAGATCAGCTGCGGGGTGTGGGAGACCAGGGCGACGGCCCGGTCGTGCGCGTCGGCGTCCATGACGACCGGGACGGCACGGCAGAGCGCAACCAGTTCCAGGGCGAGGTTGAGGACCTCGGTGTCGGTGTCACGGGTCGGAGTGAGGACCCAGGGCCGACCCTCGAACAGGTCCGCGGTGGCGGCGAGGGGGCCCGACCGTTCCTTGCCGGCCATGGGGTGCGTACCGATGTACGGCGCGAGGTCGAGGCCGAGGGCCTCCAGCTCGCGGCGCGGGCCGCCCTTCACGCTGGCGACGTCCAGGTAGCCGCGGGCGATGCCGTCCCGCATGGCGGTGGCCAGCACCGTGGCCACATGGGCGGGCGGTACGGCGATGATCGCCAGGTCCACCCGCTCCTCGGGCTCCTCGTCCGTACCGGCGCCCAGCGCGGCTGCGGTACGGGCCGACCGGGGGTCGTGGTCGACGAGGTGGACCCGGATGCCGCGTCCGGCGAGGGCGAGGGCTGCGGACGTGCCGACGAGGCCCGTTCCGATGACGACGGCGGTTCTCACTGGGCGATGTCCTTGCGGAGTGCGGCGGTGGCACCGAGGTACACGTGGGCGATCTCGGACTTGGGAAGGTAGGTCTCGATGTGCGCGAGCACGCGCACCACACGGGGCATGGCGCCCACGATGTCCAGCTCCTGGGCGCAGATCAGCGGTACGTCGACGATGCCGAGCCCGCGCGCCGCGGCGGCCGGGAAATCGCTGTGCAGGTCCGGGGTGGCCGTGAACCAGATGCTGATCAGGTCGTCCGCGACGAGGCTGTTGCGTTCGAGGACGGCGGTGAGCAGGGCACCGACCCGCTCGTCCATGTGCCCGGCCTCGTCCCGCTCCAGCTGGACGGCTCCACGGACCGCTCGTACCGCCACGTCGTGCTCCTCGGTTCTTCGTGCTCGTTCTCTGCCCGATCAGCCTAGGGCCTGGCGGGTCACGCGGTCCGGGGTGCTCTGTCCGTGAGACGGGGCGGGTACACGGCCGCGGCCCGAGGGCTGCCCGGCCGTGATCCGCCGGACAGCCCTCGGGCCGCTTCCACCATCAGAGCTGCTGCTCGCGGACCAGGTCCTCGATCGAGCGGCCCTCCGGCACCTCCCCGGACGGGGTCAGCCTGTCGACCGCGGTCGGCAGCGAGCGGGCGATCTGGTCGGCCGCCTGTTCGGTGCTGACCCCCGATTCCCGGGCGACCTTCCGCAGGGTCTCGTCCGGCAGCGCCTCGGCGATCTGGGCGCCGCTGACCGCCTGGTTCTCCCCGGTGCCGACCCAGGACTGCGCCTGGTCGACGAGGCCGGATCTGGTGAGCATCCCGATCAGCCCTTCGAGCGCGTTGCCGCCGCCCGTACCGCCCTGGCCGCCGCCGAGTGCGCCCAGCAGCGCGCCGAGGACGTTCCCCGCGCCGCCCTGGCCGCCGCCCTGGCCACCGCTCTGGCCGCTGCCGCCCAGCAAGCCGCCGAGCAGGCTGCCGAGATCGTTTCCTGCCATGGTTCTGCCTCTCCAGAGGGGATGATTTATCGACAATGTCGATCAGAACCCGGGCTTCTGCCACTTGAGCGGGGCACCCCGCGCCGGAGCCGCAGCACGGAAATCACCGGTGTGGACCGCTCCCGCTCACGTAGCCTCGCCGGCATGATCACCCCTGATCCCGAGGCTCTCGTACGCGACCACACGGTCTACTCCTGTGTGATGGGCTCGCGCGCCTTCGGGCTCGCCACGGAGGGGAGCGACACCGACCGGCGCGGCGTGTTCCTCGCGCCGACCCCGCTGTTCTGGCGGTTCGAGAAGCCGCCGACGCATGTCGACGGCCCGGCACCGGAGCAGTTCTCCTGGGAGCTGGAACGCTTCTGCGAACTGGCGCTGCGCGCCAACCCCAATGTGCTGGAGTGCCTGCACTCGCCGCTGGTGGAGCACATCGACGACGTGGGCCGGGAGCTCCTCGCCCTGCGCGACGCGTTCCTGTCCCGGCTGGCCCACCGGACGTTCGTCCGTTACGCCTGGGGGCAGCGCAAGAAGCTGGAGGCGGACGTACGGCAGTACGGGGCTCCGCGCTGGAAGCACGCCATGCATCTGCTGCGGCTCCTGACCTCCGGCCGGAACCTGCTGCGCACCGGTGAGCTCACGATCGAGGTGGGCGCGGCCCGCGACGAACTTCTGGCGGTGAAGCGGGGCGAGGTGCCGTGGGAGGAGGTCGAACGCCGCATGAACCGCCTCATGGAGGAGAGCGAGGAGACGGCGCGGAACTCCCCGCTCCCCCAGGAGCCGGACCGGGCCCGGATCGAGGACTTCCTGATCCGCACCCGCCGGGCGTCCGTGGACCGGTCCTAGCAGGAGGCCTCCGTCAGCCGCGCGCGCACCACGAGGTCGTGCAGCGCCTCGAACCCGCCGGCCGTCGCGGGCAGCGCCGACTCCGTCCGGGCCTCGTCCAGCACCCCGTGCAACGCCTCGACGTCCCGCGACACCGCCTCCCCGTCCACGCCCTGCGCTCCACCGTGCTCCGCCTCGGCCTTCGCCTCGATCAGCCCGGGCAGATACGCGGGCGCCGCCACCTCCCCCAGCAGGGTCGGCAGATGCGCCAGCACCTCACCGCTGCGCATCAGGTGGATCCCGGTGAGCAGTGCCCGGAACGTGTACAGCAGCGGCTTCAGTTCACCGGTCTTCCCGAAGAGCAGCCACTGGGTGCCCGCGAACCCCCGGTAGTGGTGGGCGTGGTTACGGGTGACCACGCCCGGTGCCAGCGCCACCAGCTCCGTGTGCGGCTCGCTCGTGTGCACGACCAGCGGCGAGAGCAGTTGTTCCAGCACATAGCCGTTGGGCTTCAGCATCAGCCGGACGAACTTCCGCAGGTCGTGCGTGACGAGATCCATCTCGGTCCCGTCCCGGTCCCACATCCGTGAGCGGGTCTCCTCGGCCTCGCGCAGTCCCACGAGGTCGGCCGCGGGCAGGAGATGGACCCCCCGAAGGTCCACATCCGAGTCCTTGGAGGGGAACCCGTACAGATGCGCCCCGGAGACCGTGGCGAAGAGCAGCGGGTGACGCTCCTCGGCGAGGACCGGGCCGAGGTCGGTGACCGGCAGCCCGGCCTCCTTGAGGTGCTTGGTGTCCATGAGCATGGGTCAAGAATCCCAGAGCGCCCCCAGCGACAGCAGATCGCTGCGGTACTCGATCCGCTCCGACCACTCCTTGGGCCAGGCCCCCGCCCCCAGGTGCGCCCCGGCGAACGCACCGGTCAGGCAGCCCAGGGAGTCCGAGTCGCCGCGGGTGCAGGCGGCCCGGCGGAGCGCGGTGACGGGCTCCTCGGGGAACAGGAGGAAGCAGTGCAGGGCCGTGGCCAGGGCCTCCTCGGCGATCCAGCCGTCGCCGGTCACCTCGCAGGGGTCGGTCTCCGGGGACGGGTCGCGCAGCGCGTCCTGGACGCGGGCCAGCGCGGTCAGGCATTCGTCCCAGCCGCGCTGGATGTACAGCTCGGGCGAGGCGTCGCCCGCGTACCGCCAGAGGTCGCCGAGCCAGCGCGTGAGGTACCGGCCGCTGTTCTCGTACGCGTAACTGCGCAGCTGCCCGATCAGGCCCATCGGCTCGGCCCCCTGCGCCAGCAGGTGCACCGCGCGGGCCGTCAGGTCGGACGCGGCGAGCGCGGTCGGGTGTCCGTGGGTGAGGGCGGCCTGCAACTGGGCGGCGCCGGAGCGCTGTTCGTCGCTGAGTCCGGGTACGAGTCCGATCGGCGCGACCCGCATGTTGGCGCCGCAGCCCTTGGAGCCGGTCTGGCTGGCCTCCTGCCAGAGCCGGTCGCTGTCGAGCATCCGGCAGGCGGTCATGCAGGTGCGGCCGGGTGCGCGGTTGTTGTCGGGCGAGTGGTACCAGTCGACGAACTCCTCGCGCACCGGGCGGGCCAGCCGCAGCGGGGTGAGCAGTCCGCGGTCCATGGCGGTGCGGATGCCCCGCCCCAGGGCCAGCGTCATCTGGGTGTCGTCGGTGACGATCGCCGGCTTCGGCAGCCGCATCGCGCGCCACGGCCCGCACTTGGCGAGGATCGACGGAACGTTGTTGAACTCGGTCGGGAAGCCCAGCGCGTCGCCGAGCGCGAGCCCGGTCAGCGCGCCGGTGGCGGCCTGTTTGGTGATGGTCCTGGTCACGATCACGTGCTTCTTCCTTCCGGTCTCAGCAGTGGTGGGTGCAGGGCGGTAGCGGCACCCGCCCGGTAGAGCGCGGCCGGTTTTCCCCGTCCGCCGGTGCGGCGCGGCGATCCCTCCACGGCCTGGACGAAGCCGGGCGTGGTGAGGACCTTGCGCCGGAAGTTGGGCCGGTCCAGCTCGACGCCCCAGACCGTCTCGTACACCTGCTGGAGTTCCCCCAGGGTGAATTCGGGCGGGCAGAAGGCGGTGGCCAGGCAGGTGTATTCGAGCTTGGCGCCGATCCGGTCGTGCGCGTCGGCGAGGATCCGGTCGTGGTCGAAGGCGAGCGGGCCGGGCCGTACGGCGTCCCACCACCGGGCGCCGGCCGCGTCGCCGCCGCCGCGCGGTTCGGGCAGGTCGGGTACGAGTGCGGCGTAGGCGACCGAGACGACCCGCATCCTGGGGTCCCGGTCCGGGTCGGTGTAGGTGCGCAGCTGTTCCAGGTGGAGGGCGCCGGCGGTGCC
The DNA here is from genome assembly GCF_040634135.1 of Streptomyces sp. NPDC007164. Lineage (NCBI taxonomy): Bacteria > Bacillati > Actinomycetota > Actinomycetes > Kitasatosporales > Streptomycetaceae > Streptomyces > Streptomyces sp. NPDC007164. The sequence continues at coordinate 30,349 of NZ_JBEYFB010000050.1, read as the reverse complement.
CCCGGTCAGTCCGGTCTCCTCGGCGAGCTCCCGGCGGGCGGCGGTCTCGGCGGACTCGCGGGGCAGTACGAAGCCGCCGGGCAGCGCCCAGTGGCCCTTGTACGGGTCCGCGCCCCGTTCGACGAGCAGGACGTGCAGCCGGCCGTCGCGGACCGTGAAGACGGCGAGGTCGACGGTGACCGCGAAGGGTTCGAAGGCGTACGGGTCGTACCCCTCGGGGACTCCGGTGCTCATCGGTGCTCCGGCAGGGGCGCGGCGAAGTTCCAGCTGTCGGCGAGCAGTGCGTCGACGGCGGCGACCGCGGTGGCCAGGCGTTCCTGACGGGTGCCGGTTATCTCAATGAACTCCCTTCCCGTGCGGTTGAGTTCGGCGCGGAACCGGTCGGTCATCCAGGGCCGCAGTTCTTCGCCGTCGCGCAGTCCGTCGTCCTCGAAGGCGACGCCCTCGTGGTCGGTGAGCAGCCACAGGTGGTGGGCGGCCCGGTCGGCGGTCTGCTCGACGAGCGGGTTGCGTCCGCCGATGTACCGCTCGTGCCAGACGGTGGTGGCGAAGGAGTCGGTGTCGCAGACGAGCACCGGCGACCCGGTGCGCGCGGCGGCCTCCTCCCTCGCGTTCTGGGCCTCGGCGATCAGCGGGAAGTCGGCGGTGGTGAAGCTGACGTCCTCCCACTGGGCACCGGGCCACCGCTCGCGCAGCTCCGCCAGCTTCCGTTCGCTGAACTCCCGTCCGTACTCGGCGACGTACCGGGTCCGCGCCCAGACGCCGCCGCGTGCGCGGTAGTGGTCGGCGAGGGCGCGGGCCAGGGTCGTGGTGCCGGTGGACTCCGCGCCGAGGACGACGACCCGGCGGGCGAGGGCGGCCCGTACCGGCGGTTCCAGGAAGTCCCAGCAGCCGACCGGGTCCTTGCGGACGGCGGTGCCGGAGACCGGGAAGACCGTGCGGTCGGGGTCGACGCAGACGGATTCGGCGCCGAACCGGCGGGCGAGTTCGTCCCCGTACGACTCCGAGGTGAAGACGGCGTCCACCGGCTCGGTCACGGCCCCGGTGAAGACGGCCATGTGCGCGTCCCAGATCACCGGGTCGTGGAGGTCCATGCGAATGTCGTCGACGGCGCCGACGACCCGTACGTCCGGGTGCACCTCCCGCATCCAGGCCACCCGGTCGGCGAGCGGTACGGACTCCACGGAGGCGGCGCAGACCAGGACGGTCAGCCGTTCGCAGCGGTCCTGGGCGGTGCGGACGAGGTGGTGGTGGCCGGCGTGCGGCGGGTAGAACTTGCCGAGGACCAGCCCGTGGCCGAAGCGCTTCATGCCGCCACCCCCACCGGCCGCGGCCGCTGCCCCGCGAGATCGCGCTTCCAGTTGCGCAGGCCGATCAGGCAGAGCGTCAGGAAACCGGCGTACAGCAGCGAGGTCAGATAGAGCTCCTTGTACGCGTACAGCGGGATATACACCACATCGGCGGCGATCCAGAGCCACCAGGATTCGACGAGCTTGCGGCACTGCCCGTACGTCGCCGTCAGGGACAGCGAGGTCGTCAGGGCGTCCCAGAAGGGCACGGTCGAGTCGGTCGCGTGGTCGAGCAGGACGGTGAGCGCGAGGGCCCCCACCGCCCCCGCCGCGAGCAGCCAGGTCCATTCGGTGCGCGTGGTGCGCCGCACCGGCAAGTCCGGTGAGCCCGGTCCACCCCCGTGGGTCCAGGTCCACCAGCCGTACGCGGCAAGGGCGATGAAGACGATCTGGAGGCCGGCGTCGGCGTACAGGCCGGACTGGGTGAACAGCAGGATGAAGAAGAGGTTGTTGGCGATGCCGATCGGCCAGTTGGCGAGGTGCTGGCGGGCCACGAGCCAGACGCACAGCGCCCCGCTTCCGAAGCCCAGCACCTCGGTCCAGCTGACCGGGGTGTCGAGCACCGTCACCAGGGGTTGCTGCAGTGGATCGAGGAAATCCGCGAGACTCACGCCCGCCTCCTTAATAGTCACTCTGACTATAAAGGCGGAAGGGGCGCAGGAAAAGGCCCGCGGCCGATTCCTGTTCGAAAATCGAAGACAGGAACCGGCCGCGGGCCGTGGAACGGAAGGAGGAGGGTTACAGACCGACCTCGCGCATCAGCATGCCCACCTCGGTGTTGGTGAGGCGGCGCAGCCAGCCGGACTTCTGGTCGCCCAGCGGGATCGGCCCGAAGGACGTCCTCACGAGCCGCTCGACCGGGAAGCCGGCCTCGGCCAGCATCCGGCGGACGATGTGCTTGCGGCCCTCGTGGAGGGTCACCTCGACCAGGTAGTTCTTGCCGGTGTTCTCGACGACCCGGAAGTGGTCGGCGCGGGCGTACCCGTCCTCCAGCTGGATGCCGTCCTTGAGCCGCTTGCCCAGGTCGCGCGGGAGCGGCCCCTGGATGGCTGCCAGATAGGTCTTCTTCACCCCGTACTTGGGGTGGGTCAGGCGGTGGGCCAGCTCACCGTGGTTGGTGAGCATGATGATGCCCTCGGTCTCGGTGTCCAGCCGGCCGACGTGGAAGAGCCGCGTCTCACGGTTGGTGACGTAGTCGCCGAGGCACTGGCGGCCGTCCGGGTCCTCCATCGAGGAGACGACACCGGCGGGCTTGTTCAGCGCGAAGAAGAGGTAGGACTGGGCCGCGACGGTCAGACCGTCGACCTTGATCTCGTCCCTGTTCACGTCGACGCGCATGCCCTGCTCAAGGACGATCTCGCCGTTGACCTCGACGCGGGCCTGCTCGATCAGCTCCTCGCACGCCCGGCGCGAGCCCATGCCGGCCCGGGCGAGGACCTTCTGCAGCCGCTCGCCCTCCTGCTCGGCGCCCGGGTGGGTCTTGGGCGTCCGGATGTCGGCCTTGCCCGCGTACCGGTCCCGGTTGCGCTGCTCGATCTTGGCGTCGAGCTCACGCGGACGGGACGGGGCGCCGTACGGGGTACGGCGGCCGCTGCTCCTGGAGCCGCCGGTCGCCGCCTTCGGGCCGCCCTTGGCGCCGCCGCGGGCCGCCGCGCCGCGGCCCTTGCGGGTGCCGCCGTCACCGCCCGGCTTGTCGTTGCCCACGTCGTAGCGGCGCTCCTCGGGGCGGGGCCGGCGAGGGCGCTGCTCCTGCTTGTCGTCACGCTCGGAGCCGGGAACCCGGGGGTTCGGGTTGCTGTTCCTGCCGCTGCCGGTGTTGTTCCTGCCGCCGCTGCCGCCGCTCCTGGCTCCGCCGCCGCTTCCGCTGTTCCTGCCACTGCTTCGCATCAAAAATCCGTCTTGTCGTCTGCGTGAGTATCCGGGGTGTCCGGTGCGTCCGGATCGAACGACGGCACACCCTCTAGCGTCTCAGCCTCGATCGCGTCCGCCTCGGGGAGGAAGGGCGCGAGCTCCGGGAGCTCATCCAGGCCGCGCAGGCCCATCCGCTCCAGAAAGTAGTTCGTCGTCCTATACAGGATCGCACCTGTTTCGGGTTCCGCGCCCGCTTCCCCCACCAGCCCCCGCTGCAACAGGGTCCGCATGACCCCGTCACAGTTCACGCCGCGGACCGCGGAGACCCTGGAACGGCTGACCGGCTGGCGGTACGCGACCACCGCGAGGGTCTCCAGCGCCGCCTGGGTCAGCCGGGCCTGCTGGCCGTCCAGGACGAAGCCCTCCACGGCCGCCGCGTACTCGGGGCGGGTGTAGAAGCGCCAGCCGCCCGCCACCAGCCGCAGCTCGAAACCGCGCCGCTGCACGGTGTACTCGTCGGCCAGCTCCCGCAGCGCGTCGGCGACGGCCCTGCGGGGCCGCTCCAGCACCTTGGCGAGGTGCTCCTCGGTGGCGGGCTCGTCGACGACCATGAGAACGGCCTCCAGGGCGGGCTTGAGATCGAGGTCCGCGACGGTGGAGCCGGTGTTCTCCTGCTGACTCATGCCTTCACATCCTTCTGGACGTCCTGCGTCTCGGGGTCGAACTCGTCCGTGACGACGGGCCCGGCCCCCTCTCCCCCGGCCCAGCGCACCAGCAGCTCCCCGAGCGCCTCGTCCTGGTCGAGCGCGACGGCCTTCTCCCGGTACAGCTCCAGCAGCGCGAGGAACCGGGCGACGACGGTGAGGGTGTCCGGGGCGTCCTCGGTGAGCGTACGGAAGCTGATCTCGCCCGCCTCCCGCAGCCGCGCCACCACGATCCCGGCCTGTTCCCGCACGCTGACCAGCGGTGCGTGGATGTGGTCCACGTACACCTGCGGCTCGGGCTTCGACTGCATCGCCTTCACGGCCAGCGCGGCGAAGCCCTCCGCCCCGATGCTGATCACGACCTCGGGCAGCAGCTCGGCGTGGTGCGGCTCCAGCCCCACGGTCCGGGGGAACCGCCGCCCCTCGGACGCCAGCCGTTCGCTGAGGATCTCCGCGACGCGTTTGTACGCGCGGTACTGGAGCAGCCGGGCGAAGAGCAGGTCCCGCGCTTCGAGCAGCGCCAGGTCCGCCTCGTCCTCCACCTCGGCGGTGGGCAGCAGCCGGGCCGCCTTCAGATCGAGCAGGGTCGCGGCGACGACGAGGAACTCGGTGGTCTGGTCCAGGTCCCAGTCCGGCCCCATGGCGCGGATGTGTGCCATGAACTCGTCGGTGACCTCGGACAGCGCGACCTCGGTCACATCCAGCTTGTGCTTGGCGATGAGCTGGAGCAGCAGGTCGAACGGCCCCTCGAAGTTCGCCAGCCGGACGGTGAACCGCCCGTCGTCGGCGGGCCCGGAAGGCCCGGAGGCCTCAACCGGAGCCTCGGCCGCCGTCGGCGCTTCGGGAGCCGCCGGCGCTTCGGGAGCCTCCGGCGGGAGGGCCTCGGCCCCGGCGCCCTCGCCGTCCGCCGGCTCCGGCGCGGTCCCGCCGCCCGGGCCGCGCCCCAGGGGGCGGCGTGGGGCGCGGGCGGGCTCGTCGGTCGTCGGCATGAAGGTCCAGGGGCAGCGGGATACGGGCGGCGGGCCGTGGCCCGTACGGAAGGGGCCGGACCGCTCGTCCGGCGGCCGCCCACCGGGCAGGCTACCGGCGCCTCACCCGTCAGCGGCCGCGCAGCCGCCGTACGAGGATGCTCGCGTCGCCTCGCGACTCCAGGTCCGCGAGCACCACCGCGACCGCCTCGCGGACGATCCGCCCGCGGTCGACGGCCAGCCCGTGCTCCCCGCGCAGCACCAGGCGGGCGTGCTCCAGGTCCATCAGTTCCTCGGCCGAGACGTAGACGGTGATCTTCTCGTCGTGGCGCTCACGGCCGCTGGGCCGCCGGTTCGCCCCGCGCCCGCCGCCACGCCTGCGCTGCTGCTGAACGGCGGCGGCGGGAACCGCCTCCTGCGCGGCCGGGGACGTGGCGGGCGAGCCCGCCGGGGGCGCGGGCGTCGGTGCGGGCTGCTGGGGCCTGCGGCCCGCCTGTGCGGCCACCGCGACCCGGTCGGCGTCGCGGCTGCGCGACTCCTCCGCGTCGACGCCCGCCGCGGAGTGCTCCTCGCGCGAGGAGCCGTCGGCCGCCTGCGCCGCTTCCGCCCCGGATCCGTCCGCCCCGGAATCGCTCTCCCCGGCCGGACCGGGCACCCGGGCCTCACCGTTCGCCTTGCGTCGCCGGTCCGCGGGGGACGAGGCCTGGAGCCCCATTCCTCCGGTGGTACGGAACAGTTCGTCGGCCCCGGGCAGACTCACTCGGCGTGACACCGGGCGAGCACCTCCCTGGCGAGCTGGCGATAGGCGGCGGCACCGACCGAGTTGGAGGCGTAGGTGGTGATGGGCTCACCGGCGACCGTGGTCTCCGGGAAGCGCACGGTGCGCCCGATGACCGTGTGGTAGACGTGGTCGTCGAATGCCTCGACGACGCGCGCGAGGACCTCACGGCTGTGCACCGTACGGGAGTCGTACATGGTGGCGAGGATGCCGTCGAGCTCCAGATCGGGGTTGAGGCGCTCCTGGACCTTCTCGATGGTCTCGGTGAGCAATGCCACACCACGGAGCGCGAAGAATTCGCACTCGAGCGGCACTATGACCTTGTGGGCGGCCGTCAGGGCGTTCACGGTGAGCAGGCCGAGCGACGGCTGGCAGTCGATCACGATGTAGTCGTAATCGGCCATCAGCGGCTTCAGGGCACGCTGCAGCGTGGACTCCCGGGCCACCTCGCTCACCAGCTGCACCTCGGCGGCCGACAGGTCGATGTTGCTGGGCAGCAGGTCCATGTTCGGGACCGCGGTCTTCAGCAGCACCTCGTCGGCCGACATGCCCCGCTCCATGAGCAGGTTGTAGACCGTGAGGTCGAGTTCCATCGGGTTGACGCCGAGCCCGACCGACAGGGCACCCTGCGGATCGAAGTCGACGAGCAGGACGCGTCGTCCGTACTCCGCGAGTGCGGCACCCAGGTTGATGGTCGACGTGGTCTTGCCGACGCCGCCCTTCTGGTTGCACATCGCGATGATCTTCGCGGGGCCGTGATCGGTCAGCGGGCCCGGGATCGGGAAGTAGGGCAGGGGCCGGCCGGTCGGGCCGATCCGCTCGCGGCGCTGGCGGGCAGCGTCGGGCGCGAGGGTGGCCGCGTACTCCGGATCGGGCTCGTACTCGGCGTCGGGGTCGTAGAAGTGCCCCTGGGGCGCTTCGTCGAAGTCGGCGAAGTGGGCGGTGTCCCGGCCACTCTCGTTGCCGGCCATGGCGTTCACGTGTAGGCCGTCCATCATCTGGGGGGCTGTCGTCATGTGCTGTTGGGTGGCGAAGGTGCGGACAGCGACGGAGCCGACAGCCTCCAGCCCGTTCGGGCTCTGGCCCCGTGCAGGCATCCCTGGATGAACACCCCCGGGAGTAAATGTCGACTCATTCACAAGTCGTCTTACCTCCTTGGACGTGACCAGGAAACTTATCGATAGGTCAGCGTGGCACCATGCCGACGATTGGCGACTCTATGGCGTGTCACCGCTCCGCAGCAACACAATCCGCCGGACCCGGCCCGATGTGTCGGCAATCGAACACGTCCCTGTCAAGGGCGTGCGGCCACCGGGGCTCAGATTTAACAGGTGTACGAATCGGTTAAAGGGTTACGTTCGAGACGAGTTGAACAGGGCCGCCGAAGGGGCCCGACATGCGTACGGCCGGACCTTGCTCGGCAAGGTCCGGCCGTACGCATGAGGTTGACGGAAGGAGTTGACCCGTCAGCCGAGGAGCGCGCTCAGCTCGACGTGCTCCAGGCCGTGCGCCTCGGCCACCTCGCGGTAAACGACCTGCCCGTCATGGGTGTTGAGGCCCTTGGCGAGCGCGGCGTCACGGCGCAGCGCCTCGACCCAGCCGCGGTCGGCGAGCTCCAGGATGTACGGCAGCGTGGCGTTGGTGAGGGCGTACGTCGAGGTGTTCGGGACCGCGCCCGGCATGTTCGCGACGCAGTAGAACACCGAGTTGTGGACCATGAAGGTCGGCTCGGCGTGGGTCGTCGGGTGCGAGTCCTCGAAGCAACCGCCCTGATCGATTGCGATGTCGACAAGTACACTTCCGGGCTTCATCTTGGCGACGAGCTCGTTGGTGACCAGCTTCGGCGCCTTCGCACCGGGGATGAGCACGGCACCGACGACGAGGTCGGCCTCGACGACGGCCTTCTCCAGCTCGAAGGCGTTGGAGACGACGGTCTTCACCTTGGTGCCGAAGACCTTGTCGGCCTCGCGGAGCTTGTTGATGTCCTTGTCGAGCAGCGTGACGTGGAAGCCCAGACCGACGGCGATCTGCGTGGCGTTCCAGCCGGAGACACCGCCGCCGATGACGACGGCCTCGGCGGGTGCCGTGCCCGGGACGCCGCCCGGCAGCACGCCGCGGCCGCCGACCGAGCGCATCAGGTGGTAGGCACCGACCTGCGGGGCCAGCCGGCCCGCGACCTCGGACATCGGGGCGAGCAGCGGGAGCGCGCGGCTCGCGGTCTCGACCGTCTCGTAGGCGATGGCCGTGGTGCCCGACTCGATCAGCGCGTCGGTGCACTCGCGGGAGGCGGCGAGGTGGAGGTAGGTGAAGAGGGTCTGGTCCTTGCGGAGGCGGTGGTACTCCTCGGCGACCGGCTCCTTGACCTTGAGCAGCAGGTCGGCGGTGGCCCAGACCTCGTCGGCGGTGGGGAGGATCTGCGCCCCGGCGGCGACGTACTCCTCGTCCGTGATGGAGGAGCCGGCACCGGCGTTCTCCTCGACGACGACCTGGTGGCCGTGGCGGACGAGCTCGTGCACACCGGCAGGCGTGATCGCCACGCGGAACTCGTTGTTCTTGACCTCGCGGGGGATGCCGACCTTCACGTCGATCACGGTCCTTGGCTCAGAGGGTTACCCGGACATAGCTATACATACCCGGATAGACACTACGTAAATGGAGACACCGCGAACACACGCGGCAGAGCCAGTCTAATGAAGGGTTTCGTGCTGTCTAGCCTTACAAAGCATTAATTTTCAGTCGTCGCACTACGGATTTCGCAGGTCACACCCTCCTGTCCCAGCAATCTGTCGGCCAGACCCCGGTGCAGCCCGGCCGCAGCCGGGTCACCGAGCCGGTCGAGCGTGTCGGCCAGCCGGAGCTCCAGCGCCGCCTGAAGCCGTACGTCACCGGCCCGCCTGGCCCACTCGACGGCCTCCTGGCAGGTGTGCAGGGACTCGTGCGGCCGGCCCGCGTACTCCTGCACCCGCGCCGCCTCGCTGAGCGCCCGCGCCTGGGCCGGCACGTCGCCGAGCCTGCGGTACCCGGCCGCCGCGGCGCGCCAGTTCCGCAGCGCCTCGCCGTACCGCCCGGCATAGGTGTGGACGGCGCCGAGCCGCCCGTAGAGCCGTGCCTCGTCGGCCCGCTCCCCCTGGGTGAGCCGCTGCGCCAGCGCGCGGCCGTACCAGTCGGAGGCCCGCTGGAAGTCCCCCAGCTCGGCGTAGGCGCCGCCTACGGATTCCATCGCGCGGCCGGTGGCGTACAGGTCCTTCGCCGCCCGTCCGGCGTCCAGCGCGGCCCGGTAGCGGGCCAGCGCCTCCCGGGTGCGGCCGGTCCTGGCGTCGAGGTCGGCGAGGTTGAGCAGCGCGGCGGCCCGCTCGCGCGGCAGCTCGCGCCGCTCGGCGACGGCCAGTACCAGACCGTGCAGTCCGTACAGCTCGGGCGCGGCGGCCTCGGTGCCCCGGTGCACGGCCAGCGCCCGCACCAGCGCGGACACCAACCGCCTTGCCAGGGTGTCGAGTTCACCGTCCTCGACGGCGACCCGGGCCGAGGCCAGCAGGGCCGGCCGGCGGATCCGCAGCCATTCGGCGGCCGCCTCGGGGCCCGGGAAGCGCAGCGACCGCGGAAGCCCGGCGAGCCTCCGGCGGGCCGGTGAGCCCTCGGGTTCGGTCACCGCCCGGCAGGACTGCAGCAGCCGTACGGTGCGCTCCAGCATCCGGGCCCTGGCCAGCTGGACCTCCGCCGGCCGGTCCCTGGACTCCAGCAGCGGCCGCAGCAGCGGTGCGAGGCAGCCGGGCACCTCGTACTGCGGCTGGTCCGCCCCGTTGGTGTGCAGCAGCCCCAGGGCCACGAAGTCGTCGAGGGTCGTCTGGGCGGCCGAGACGGAGCAGCCGGCCAGCGCGGACGCGGTGTGGGCGTCGGCGAGTCCGGCGGGGGCGAGGGCGAGCAGTCGCAGTATCCGGGCGGCGGCCGGCGGCAGCGATTCGTGGACCAGCCGGAAGGCGCGGGCCAGCGGCCGGGAGCCGGTGGACCGCTCGGTGTCGTCCGGCAGTTCGCGCAGCTGCTTGGTGACATCGGCGACCGACGCCATGGGGCGGGCGGCGAGCCAGCCGGCGACCATCACCAGCGCGGCCGGCTGTCCGCCGCACTCCTCGGCGAGGGTCTCGGCGGTCCGCGGATCGACGGTGATCCGGACCTCTCCGATGGTGCGGGCGAGCAGCCGCACGGCGGAGCCCGCGTCCAGACCGCCGATGGTGCAGGGGCGGACGCCCGGGATGCCGGTCAGCGGGCCCTCGGACGTGGCGACGACCAGGCAGTCCGGGTTGTCGGGAAGCAGCGGGTCGACCTGTTCCGCGTCCACCGCGTCGTCCAGGAGCAGCAGGGCGCGGCGTCCGGCGAGCTCGTCGCGGACCATCCCGGCGAGCTCGTCCCCGTCCGCGCCGGGCGGCCCGGTCACCCCCATCCGGTCGAGCAGCTCCCGGGCGGTGCGCTCGGTGGGCACCGGCACGCCGCCAGGGTCGGTGAGCCTGACCCGGAACAGTCCGTCGGGGTGGTCGCCCTCGGCGAGCAGTCTCCGGGTGAGCTCTCCGGCGAGCGCGGTGCGTCCGGAGCCGGGGCGTCCGGCGATCAGCAGGAACCGGGCGCGGGCGGCCTTGCGGCCGGCCAGGGTGTCCAGGCCGGCCCGTTCGATGTCGGTCCGCAGCGCCTTCAACTCGCGGGCCCGGCCGAAGAATTGGGGTGGGGCGGTACCGGACGGCTCCTCGGTTCCCGCTGCCTCGGCCGGGTCGCTGGTGTCCACCGCCTGATCCGTCACGGGCCACGCTCCACTTCGCTGCACGCGTCGCCCGCCGGGACTCCGGTCAGGGCATTGTGAGCGTAGTTCAGGCGTGTGGGCGTTTTCCTCCGAGCGCGACCGAGCACAACACCGAGGTCCCCCGATCGGATCAGCATCTTGTCCGATCGAAGGACCTCGGTGTGCGCCGTTCGGTGGCCGAACGGTCCGTCAGGCCTCGAACGGGCGGGCCGGCCACGGCGCGCCGGCCGGGCGCAGCGAATCGATCCCGTCACCGGCGAGCACCGCCGCGAGCGAGAGGACGCCCACCACGAGGCAGTTGTTGTGCAGCTCCCCCGCGAGCACGCCCCGTACCAGCTCCTGGAGCGGCACCCGGGCCAGCTCCATGTCGGCCTCCTCCTCGGAGACCTCGAAGCGCTCCCCGTCGGCCTCGGAGAGGCCGCGGGCCAGGAAGATCCGTACGGCCTCGTCGCAGCCGCCCGGTGTGGTGTAGACGTCGGTCAGCACCCGCCAGTCCTCGGCCTTGACGTACGCCTCCTCGTAGAGCTCGCGCTGCGCCGCGTGCAGCGGGTTCTCACCGGGGACGTCGAGCAGTCCGGCCGGGATCTCCCAGAGCTTGTGGCGCACCGGGTGGCGGTACTGCCGCAGCACGACGACCCGGCCGTCGTCGTCGAGCGCGAGCACCGCGACCGAGCCCGGGTGGACCTGGTAGTCGCGGCGTACGACCGTGCCGTCCGGCATCACCACTTCGTCGGTGCGGACGCTGGTCTTGTTGCCGGTGAAGGGCGTCTCGGTCGCGGTGACCTGCCACTCCTCGGGCGTGTCCTGGAAACCCATCTACGTCCTCCCACGAAAAACAGAAACCGGGGTACGCGTCCTTCGAAGGACGCGTACCCCGGTCAACGTTAACGCCTGTGCGGCGCCGGACTACTTGCCCGGCTGCCTGCCCTTGCCGTCACCCGCCGCGGCGCCCGTCTTGCGCGCGACGGCCGCCTTCACCAGGCCCGCGAAGAGCGGGTGCGGGCGGGTCGGACGGGACCGGAGCTCCGGGTGCGCCTGGGTGGCGACCAGGTAGGGGTGGATCTCGCGCGGGTACTCGACGTACTCGACGAGCTTGTTGTCCGGGGAGGTGCCGGAGAAGACCAGACCGGCCTTCTTCTCCAGCTCGGCCCGGTAGGCGTTGTTGACCTCGTAGCGGTGGCGGTGACGCTCCTCCACGTACGGCTCGCCGTCGTACGCCTCGCGGACCAGCGAGCCCTCGGCGAGCTTCGCCGGGTACAGGCCGAGCCGCATGGTGCCGCCCAGGTCGCCCGCGCCCTCGACGTACGCCAGCTGCTCCTCCATCGTCGAGATGACGGGGTGCGAGGTGGCGGCGTCGAACTCGGTGGAGTTGGCGTCGGGGATCTCGGCGAGGTTGCGCGCGGCCTCGATCACGATGCACTGGAGACCGAGGCAGAGGCCGAGCAGCGGCACCTTGTTCTCGCGGGCGTACTGGATGGCGCCGATCTTGCCGTTGACACCGCGGTCGCCGAAGCCGCCGGGGACGCAGATCGCGTCGACGTCACCGAGCTGCTTCGCGGCACCCGACGGGGTCTTGCAGTCGTCCGAGCCGACCCACTTGACCTTGACCCGCGCCTTGTTGGCGAAGCCGCCGGCCCGGATGGCCTCGGTCACCGACAGGTAGGCGTCGGGCAGGTCGATGTACTTGCCGACGAGCGCGACGGTGATCTCGTGGTCGGGGTTGTGGACGCGGTCCAGCAGGTCGTCCCACGTCGTCCAGTCGACGTCGCGGAACGGCAGGTCGAGCTTGCGCACGACGTAGGCGTCCAGGCCCTCGGTGTGCAGCACCTTCGGGATGTCGTAGATCGACTTGGCGTCCACACAGGCCACCACGGCGGCCTCGTCGACGTCGCACATCAGCGAGATCTTGCGCTTGATGGCGGTCGGTACGTCACGGTCGGCGCGCAGCACGATGGCGTCCGGCTGGATACCGATGTTGCGCAGCGCGGCCACCGAGTGCTGGGTCGGCTTGGTCTTGAGCTCGCCGGACGGGCCGATGTAGGGCAGCAGCGAGATGTGCACGACGAAGACGTTGTCCCGGCCGACCTCGTGGCGGACCTGGCGGACGGTCTCCAGGAACGGCAGCGACTCGATGTCGCCGACCGTGCCGCCGACCTCGGTGATGACGACGTCGACGTCGTCGGTGGCCATGCGGCGGATCCGGTGCTTGATCTCGTTGGTGATGTGCGGGATGACCTGCACGGTGTCGCCCAGGTACTCGCCGCGCCGCTCCTTGGCGATCACCTGCGAGTAGACCTGGCCGGTGGTGACGTTGGCGGAACCGTCGAGGTCGACGTCGAGGAAGCGCTCGTAGTGGCCGATGTCCAGGTCGGTCTCGGCGCCGTCGTTGGTGACGAACACCTCACCGTGCTGGAACGGGTTCATCGTGCCCGGGTCGACGTTGAGGTAGGGGTCGAGCTTCTGCATGGTGACCCGAAGGCCGCGCGCCTTGAGCAGGGCACCGAGGCTGGAGGCAGTCAGACCCTTGCCGAGGGATGAGGCGACACCCCCGGTGACGAAGATGTGCTTGGTCGTCGTGGATGTGGGCTGCATAGCCAAAGGGGGCTCCCGTGGTCGCGATCGTGAGGTGCGTACCGGCGTTTTCGTCCGGAGACTCCGGAGGCGCCGTCGCTGCGGTTCGGGGGCCTCGTCTGCGGTTGCGGACGACCACCGGTCCACGGGCTACCAGGGTATCAGCGCCGAAGGGAGCCCGCTTCCGGCAGCATCCGCACGCCCACCTCGCATGATCACCACGAGTGCCCGTACACACACCCGTTCGGGTCAGACGTGTTGCTGAGACGGTCGCGCGGATCATCCGGGTGCGTCGTATCCTGCTCGGACACTTGCCCCGGGCGAGGTGACTTGTTCGCAGGATCCCCCACAACAACCCCTTGCGACGACCTCTTGACCCGCAGTAATGCCCTACGGGGCGACATGGCCGTTCGACTGGAGACGCACGTGGCCGGGCGCATCGAGGATTACGCACTCATCGGAGACATGCAGACCGCCGCCCTGGTCTGCCGGGACGGCACAGTGGACTGGCTGTGCCTTCCCCGCTTCGATTCGCACGCCGTCTTCGCGGGACTGCTGGGTACCGAGGAGCACGGCTTCTGGCGCCTCGGTCCGGCCCGGGCGGACGGGACGCAGCCGCCGGCCGCGGACCGCCGCCGCTACCGCGGGGACTCCCTCATCCTGGAATCGGAGTGGGACACACCGCGCGGAACGGTCAGAGTGACCGATTTCATGCCGCCGCGTGACGGTGCGCCGCAGGTGATCCGGATCGTGGAAGGGATCAGCGGCCGGGTGCCGATGCGCTCCGAGCTGCGCATGCGGTTCAGCTACGGACGGGTCACCCCATGGGTGCACAAGGTCGACGGCCGTACGGTCGCCGTCGCGGGCCCCGACTCCGTCTGGCTGGACACCCCCGCCGAGACCTACGGCGAGAACCTCACGACGTACTCCGACTTCACGGTCGCGCCGGGTGACCGGATCGCGTTCACGATCAGCTGGCAGCCCTCGCACCACGAGCCGCCCGGTCTGCCGGACCCGGAGGGTTCGCTGGACGCGACGGCGGACTTCTGGCGCAATTGGGTCGAGCAGTGCACGTACCACGGGCCCTACCGCGAGGCCGTGGTCCGCTCCCTGATCACCCTCAAGGCCCTGACGTACGCCCCGACCGGCGGCATCGTCGCCGCGCCGACCACCTCCCTGCCGGAGGACATCGGCGGCTCCCGCAACTGGGACTACCGCTACACCTGGCTGCGCGACGCCGCGATCACGCTCTCCTCGCTGCTGCGCACCGGCTACCGCGAGGAGGCCCGCGCCTGGCGCGAGTGGCTGCTTCGGGCGGTCGCCGGCGACCCGGAGAACCTCCAGATCATGTACGGCATCGCGGGCGAGCGCGAGCTGGGCGAGGCCGAGCTGGACTGGCTGCCCGGCTACGAGAACTCGGCCCCGGTCCGGGTCGGCAACGGCGCGGCGGGCCAGCTGCAGCTGGACGTGTACGGCGAGGTCACCGAGGCGCTGCACCTCGCCCACATGACCGGACTGACCCGCAACGACTACGCGACCGGCCTCCAGCTCAAGCTGATCGAGTACCTGGAGAAGCACTGGGACGAGCCGGACGAGGGCATCTGGGAGGTGCGCGGGCCGCGCCGTCACTTCGTCCACTCGAAGGTGATGGCCTGGGTCGCCGTCGACCGCACCATCAAGCTCATCGAGTCCGGGGACGCGGAAGGGCCGCTGGAGCGCCTGCACGAGCTGCGCGACGACATCCACCGCGACGTCTGCGAGCGGGGCTACGACCCGGAGCGCAACACCTTCACCCAGTCCTACGGCTCGAAGGAACTGGACGCCTCGCTGCTGCTGATCCCGCAGATGGGCTTCCTGCCCCCGGACGACAAGCGCGTGATCGGCACGATCGAGGCGATCCAGCGCGAGCTGTCCACCGAGGACGGCTTCGTGCTGCGCTACCCCACCTCGGGCGAGGACGCGGGCGTCGACGGCCTGGAGGGCGACGAGGGCGCGTTCCTGGCCTGCTCGTTCTGGCTGGCGGACGATCTGGCGATGATCGGCCGGGTCGACGAGGCCCGCCAGCTCTTCGAGCGGCTGCTGTCCCTGCGCAACGATCTGGGCCTGCTCGCGGAGGAGTGGGACTCCCGGCTCCAGCGGCAGGTGGGGAACTTCCCGCAGGCCTTCAGCCATGTGCCGCTGATCGACACGGCACTGCGCCTGACGGCGAGCGGGGCGTACGTCGGCTGAGAGCCTGTCGGGAGGACCTCCGACCGGGCGTACGCCGGCTCAGAGCCAGTCGGACCTCCGGCCGGGCGGCCACCCGACAGGCTCTGAGCCCGGCTCACGGGGCGGGCGCGGACCCGTCCGCCCCGGTCACCACGGGCCGCCGTGACGGCAGCCCCCATTCGCTCCAGGACCCGTCGTACACGGCCTGTCCGCGGTACCCCGCCAGTTCGGCCCCCA
Organism: Streptomyces sp. NPDC007164; assembly: GCF_040634135.1. Taxonomy (NCBI): domain Bacteria; kingdom Bacillati; phylum Actinomycetota; class Actinomycetes; order Kitasatosporales; family Streptomycetaceae; genus Streptomyces; species Streptomyces sp. NPDC007164. The sequence continues at coordinate 14,894 of NZ_JBEYFB010000050.1, read as the reverse complement.
GGGCCAGGACGCACGCGGTGACCCCCGAACCGCAGCTGACGACCAGCCGCTCGCGCTCCCCGGCGAGAGCGGCGAACACGGCGCGCAGCTCGTGCGCCGGGCGCATCCGCCCGGCGCGCTGGAGCTCCCCGAAGGGGAGGCCGACCGCCCCCGGCATGTGCCCGGCGCGCAGTCCGGGCCGGGGTTCGGCGACGGTGCCGGTGAACCGTTCCCGGGCACGGGCGTCGAGGACCACCGTCGCGGGGTCGGACAGCGCCGCCGCCACCTCCTCGGCGCCGACGAACATTCCCGGGCGCGGCCGTGCGGTGAAGTCGCCGGGCGTCACGACGGGGGCGGGCCGGGCGTTCTCCAGCGGCAGTCCGGCGTCGGCCCAGGCGGGCAGGCCGCCGTCGAGCACCGCGACCCGGTCGAAGCCCATCGCCCGCAGCATCCACCAGGCCCGCGCGCTGGAGTAGATGCCCGCGCCGTCGTGGACGACGACGGTGTCACGGTCGTTCACGCCGAGGGAGCGCAGCTCCTCGGTGAACCGGCCGGCCCCGGGCATCGTGTGGGGCAGCGGGCCGGAGTGGTCGGACAGCGCCCCGTCGATGTCGAAGGGCCGCGCTCCCGGGATCCGCCGCTCACCGCCCCGGTGCGCGCCGACCGAGGCGTCGAGGACCACCAGTCCCGGCCGGCCGAGCCGCCGCGCCAGCCAGTCGGTCCCGACCAGCGGGCCGGGAAGCTCCGGACCGCCCGGGTACGCCGGTACGTCGTCGCCCACGTCTGCTCCAGGTCCGGTTCCGGCTGTCGGGGCCGCCCGGCATGCCGGGCCTGCCGGCCCGGACCGCACGGCGTTCACAAGATCGCAGCGGCGATCGTCCCATGTCAACAACTGCCCCGCGGCTCCCCCGGTGGCTCCCCCGACGACGCCTGCGGCGGCCGGGGCCGGTACCTTCCTGAATCAGGGGCGACCGCCGTCCGACCCGAGTGGAAACGCGAGGCCAGAGCCAGTGGAGACGCAAGGCGGAATCACCGTGCAGCGAGCCCTCGAACTGCCGGGGCTGCGCGGTGGGCTCCCCGAGGTGGTGGCCGGCGCGGACCGGCTGAACCGTACGGTGCGCTGGGTGCACGCGGGCGAGGTCCCGAACATCGCCTCGCTGCTCAAGGGCGGTGAACTGCTGCTCACCACCGGTCTCGGGCTCGGCACCCGCCCCGCCGAGCAGCGCGCCTTCGTCCGCAGGCTCGCTGACCGGGGCATCGCCGCCCTGGTGGTGGAGCTCGGACCGCGCTTCAGCAGACTGCCCGCGTCGATAGTGGACGCCGCCCGCGCCGCTGGGCTGCCGCTGGTGCAGCTGCACCGCGAGGTGCCGTTCGTGACGGTGACCGAGGAGATCCACACCGAGATCGTCAACGGTCACTACGCGCTGCTGCGGCAGGCCGAGGATGTGCACCGCAGGTGTACGGAGGCGCTCCTGGGCGGCGGTGGGGTGCCCCAGGTGCTCGGCATCCTGGCGGACTTCGCGGCCAATCCGGTCTTCCTGGAGACGGCGGACGGCCAGCTGCTGTACGCGGCGGGCCCCGGCTCCGGCCCGGTCTGTGCCGATCCGCTCCAGGTGTGGGACGGGATGCGCGGTGGGCGGGCGGCCCGTGAGACCCCGCCCACCGGTTCGGTGCTGGTGGATGTGCCGGGCGGCGGCCCCGGCTCCGGGGCGGTACGGGCCAGGCTGGTGCTGCTGGCCGTGGCCGGGCCGCTGGTGACGGTGCACCGGATGGCGGCGGAGCGGGCGGCGGGCATCCTCGCCGTGGTGCTGATGCAGGCCCGCCAGGAGGAGGAGCTCGCGGCTCGCGGCCGGGGCGACTTCCTGACCGATCTCGCCGAGGGCCGGATCACGCCGGAGGACGCGCCCGCGCAGGCCCGCGTACTGGGCTTCAAGCCGGCCGAGATGCCGCTGCTGCCGGTGGTGATGCGGCTGGCCCCGGAGCTTTCGGTGTCCGGGAACTGGGCGTTGCTGGCGCGGGCGGTGCTGGAGGAGCTCTCGTCGGTGGGGGTGCCGGTGCTGCTGGGCGTGCGGCCCGTGGAGGGCCGGGTTCCGGTGCTGCTGGGGCTGCGGTCCGAGACGGAGCGCACGGCGGTCGCGGACCGGGTCGCGGCGGCGCTGCGGGCCGGTGTGGAGCGGGCCGGTCTGGAGCGGGCCGGATCGCAGCCGCCGGTCGTGGTGGTGGGGGTGGCGGGCGGCTGGGCGGCGGCCGGCGCGGGGCTGCGGCACGCCGCCGAGACGGCGACGGCCGCGCACGGTCTCAGCGACCGGCCCTGGTACGACGCCCGGCGCCTCGACATCGATCTGCTGCTGTGGCGGCTGCGGGACCACCCGGACCTGGCGGCGTTCGTGGACCGGGCGATCGGCCCGCTGCGCGATCACGACCGCACCTCGCGCCCGGCGCTGCTGCCGACGCTGGAGACGTATCTGGCCCACGCCGGACGCAAGGCGGAGACGGCGCGTGAGCTGCATCTGAACCGTCAGACGCTGTACAACCGGCTGGCCCGCATCGGCGAGCTGCTCGGCACCGACCTGGACGACCCGCAGGCGGTACTGGCGCTGAGCCTGGCTCTGCGGGCCCGCCGCCACACCTCGTGACCGGGCGGCGGCTCACCGCGTCCGTGCCGCCGGCGGCTGGGCCAACTCGTCGTACACGCTGAGCACCTGGGCGATCGTGTCGTCCTCGGTGGGCCAGCTCGCGGCCTGCGCGAGCCCCGCGGCCGCCATCTCGGCGCGCCGTCCGGGATCCCCGAGCAGCCTGGCCACCGCCCGCGCGAGCGCCTCCGCGTTGCCGTACGGCACGAGTTCCGCCGCGTCCCCCACGAGTTCGGGCACGCCACCGACCGCGGTGGCGACCAACGGGACGCCGAGCCGCAACGCCTCCTGGGCCGACACCGAACGCGCCTCCCAGCTGCTGCACAGCACGGCCAGGTCCGCGGCGGCGAGCAGTTCGGCGTGGTCGTCACGGCTGCCGATGAGCCGTACGGGCAGCTCCTCGTTCCTGATCCGGCGCTGGAGCGCGGCCCGTTCGCGCCCCTCGCCCACGACGACCAGGAGCGGCACGGGGTCCAGCTCGCGCCACAACCGCGCGGCGTCCAGCAGGGAGCCATACCCGTGATGCGGTACGAGACTTCCGCGGGCGAAGATCAACGGCCGTTCCACCGCCCCGAGTTCGGCCCGCGCCTTGCCCGCGTGGGCAGCGGCGGGGAGTCGGGGGACGGGGGCGGAGACCGGTGCGAGCCGTGCGTCGCGCGCGCCCCGGTGCCGGGCCCGGTCGACCAGGTCGGAGGTCGTGCCGAGCACAACTGTCGCCGCCCTGGCGGCCCTTCGCTCCATCAGCCCGATCAGCCGGCTGCGGGCACCTTCGGCGTGCGCGCGGGCGTGCCAGGTGACGACCAGCGGGACGTGCCGGCCGCCGAGCGCGAGGGCGGCGCGCACGGCGGCGTGCGGGCCGTGCGCGTGGACGACGTCCGCCGTCAGGCAGGCGGCTCGCAGGGCGGCGACGGCGGCGGGATCACTGCGCCGGGGTACCGGCGCGAAAGCGGCGCCCGTGCCGGAGTAGTCGTAGGCGTGGTCCAGTTCGGCCGGGGCGCAGACGGTGACGTGCACGCCCCTCGCCACGAGTCCCGCGGCAAGCGAGCTGACGTGGGCGCTGCTGCCCGCGCTGCCGCCGCCCAGGACTTGGACCGTACGCAGTTGTGACACGTTGATTGGCTCCCGGGGGTCCCGAGTCGGCGGTTTTGGCACCGCCAAGGATGCCAGTCCGTACGCGCGTTCCGGCACAATCGAGCCGCCGTTGCGGCCCGCACCGCAACAACCGGACCCGGCCCATCACTCGCCCGGGTGAGAAACCGGCACGTAGTTGCCGCGCCCGCCCCTGCGGCCCCTCCGTCAGCGGTCCGCCGGCGTCCGGGCGATCCGGCGGCCGATCCGGTCCCCGTAGACCGCCGCGGCGACCAGCCCCGCGGCATGCGCGGCGAGTCCGGCCCGGCCGCGGCCCGCGACGATCGCGACCCCGAGGCCGGCCCCCAGGGCATGGGCCCCGGTGTCCCCGAGCATGGTCCGCTCGCCCAGGTCGTCGGCGGCGAGCGCGGCCACGGCACCCACCGGTGCGGCGGCGAGTCCGCTCGGCAGGCCGGGGGCCCCGAGGGCGAGGACGGTGGCGGCGGCCGCCGCGGGCCGCACGTCGGTCAGGTTGACGAGATGGGCGGTCCCGGCGATCACGACCGCGGCGAGCACCCGGTCGACGGGCCGCTCCTTGAGCAGCGCACCGGCCGCGAGCCCGGCGGCCCCGATCCCCAGGAGCTTCACCGCGCCGGAGGTCACCTCGCCGTCCCGCAGCGCCCCGAGGTGGGCGCGGAACCCGCGGCGCGGATCGTCCGCCCCGGCGAGGTCGTCGTACGCGCCGCAGCCGCCGGCCGCCAGCACGGCGAGCGCGGCGGCGCACCGGGTACGGGCCGGCAGCGGGAGGACGGCCGCTCCGGCCGCGGTGCCGAGGACGGCGGCCGGACCCGCGTACAGATCGACGGTCCGGCCCACGTGGTTGGTGCGCTGCCAGTGCGGACGCGGCCGGGCCCGCAGCGCCCGGTACACACCCCCCGCGACGACGGCGGCGACGGCACCGGACTTCACGGCCCTGCTCGACGCTGCTCCCATGCCGGCCACACTACGCAGCGGCCCGCCGGGGCCACCCGGCGGGCGGGGCCCCGCTACCCGTCGGCCCGCGCTGCGGCCAGCAGTTCCTCCGCGTGGGCCCGTGCCGTGCGGGAGTCCTCCTGGCCGGCGAGCATCCGGGACAGCTCCCGCACCCGGTCCTCGCCCTCCAGGACCGTGACCCCACTGCTGGTCACCGATCCGTCGACGGTCTTCTCGACCAGCAGCTGCCGGTCCGCGAAGGCCGCCACCTGCGGCAGGTGCGTGACGACGACGACCTGGGCGGACCTGGCGAGCTTGGCGAGCCGCCGCCCGACCTCGACCGCGGCCTTGCCGCCGACGCCCGCGTCGACCTCGTCGAAGAGGTACGTGGGTACGGGGTCGGCGCCCGCGAAGACCACCTCGACGGCGAGCATCACCCGGGACAGCTCACCGCCCGACGCCCCCTTGGCGATCGGCCGGGGATGGGCGCCGGGGTGCGGGGCCAGCAGCAGCTCGACCTCGTCGGCGCCGGACGGCCCGTAGAGCACGCTGCGCCCGTCGATCTCGATGCCGGACGCCTCGTCGGCCGCCTCCGTCTGCCGGATGTCGAAGGAGACCCGGGCGTGCGGCATGGCCAGCGAGGCCAGCTCCGCGGTCACCGCCTCGGCGAAGAGCGCGGCCGCCCGGTTGCGTGCGTCGGTCAACACCTGGCCGAGGCCGGAGAGTTCGTCCCGCAGCGCGTCGCGTTCGGCGGTCAGCTCGCCGATCCGGTCGTCGTCGCCCTCCAGCTCGGTGAGCCGGGCGGCGCCCTCCTGGGACCAGGCGAGCACGGCGCCGATGTCCTCGCCGTACTTCCGGGTGAGCGCGGTGAGCGCGGAGCGGCGCTCCTCCACCGCGGCGAGCCGCAGCGGATCGGCGTCCAACTGGTCGGCGTACCCGGCCAGTTCGCCCGCCACGTCGGAGAGCAGGATCGAGATCTCGCCGATCCGGTCGGCCAGCGCCGCCAGTGCCGGATCATGGGCGCGCACGGCGTCCAGGGACCGTCCGGCGGCCGCGACCACGGTCGTGGCGTCGATGCCCTCCGGGTCCTCCGGATTGCCCGCGAGTGCGGTGTGCGCGAGAGCCGCGGCGGAGGAGAGCGCTTCGGCGTGGCCGAGCCGTTCGGCCTCGGCGGCGAGGTCGACGTCCTCACCGGCCAGCGGCTCGACCGCGGCGATCTCGCCCAGCCCGAAGCGCAGCAGATCGGCTTCCTGGGCGCGTTCCCGGGCCCGCGTGGTCAGCGCGTCGAGCTCCGTGACGACGGCCCGCAGCCGCCGGTAGGCCGCCGCGTACTTCGCGTGCGGCCCGGCGACGCCGTCGCCCGCGTAGCGGTCGAGCGCCTGCCGCTGCCGGGCGGGCTTGAGCAGCCCCTGCTGGTCGGTCTGGCCGTGCACGGCGACGAGTTCGTCGGCGAGTTCGGCGAGCACTCCGACCGGCACCGACCGGCCGCCCAGATGCGCCCGGGAGCGCCCCTCGGCGGAGACGGTACGGCTGATCAGCAGCGCGCCGTCCTCGATCTCGGCCCCGGCCTCCTCGGCCCGCAGGGCGACGGTGTCGCCGTCGGACACCGTGATCCGCCCCTCGACGACGGCGGCCTTGGCCCCCATCCGTACCAGGGCGGGGTCGGCGCGCCCGCCGAGCAGCAGCCCGAGGCTGGTGACGACCATGGTCTTGCCCGCGCCGGTCTCACCCGTCACCGCGGTGAAACCGGGTGACAGCTCCACCACCGCGTCGTCGATGACTCCGAGCGACCGTATCCGCATCTCCTCCAACACGGACACGACCTTACGAGGTCCGGGCGCCGATGTGCGACGGACCCCGCCTCCCGGGGGCTGCTCTCCCATGTGTTCACGATCCATTCGCAACACCTCCGGGGGAATGTCCGACGGTCAGTGCGGTGCGCCCCGCCACCCCGAGACCGGCAGGGCGAATTTGGCGACCAGCCGGTCGGTGAACGAGGCGTGGTGCAGCCGCGCCAGCCGTACCGGCACCGCACCGCGCCGCACCTCGACCCGGGCGCCGGCGGGCAGTTCCACGGTCCTGCGGCCGTCGCACCACAGGACCCCGTGCGGGGTGTGCTGCTGGACCTCTACGGCGAGCACGGACGTCGGGGAGGTCACCAGCGGCTTGGCGAACAGCGCGTGGGCGCTGATCGGCACCATCAGCAGCGCCTCGACCTCGGGCCAGACGACGGGACCGCCCGCCGAGAAGGCGTAGGCGGTCGATCCGGTCGGGGTCGCGCAGACGATCCCGTCGCAGCCGAACCCGGTCACGGGGCGGCCGTCGATCTCCAGCACGACCTCCAGCATCCGCTCGGGCGACACCTTCTGCACGGCCGCTTCGTTGAGCGCCCAGTCGGTGTGCACGATGTCGCCGTTGCTGTGCACCAGTACGTCGAGGGTCATGCGCTCCTCGACCTGGTAGGCCCGGGTCACGACCCGGTCGACGACCTTGTCCAGATCGTCCCGCTCGGCCTCGGCGAGGAAGCCGACCCGGCCGAGGTTGACGCCGAGCATCGGCACCCCGGACGCGCGGGAGAACTCCGCGCCGCGCAGCAGCGTCCCGTCCCCGCCCAGCACGATCAGCAGTTCACAGCCGTCCACGGCCTTGGGCGTGGTGTCCGTGACCGTCTCCACGGACGGCGGCAGCGGCAGATCGGCCGCCTCGGTGGCCAGTACCCGCACGCCCAGGCCGCTGCGCAGCAGCCCCTGTACGACCAGTTCGGCACTGCGGATCGCGGCCGGACGGCCGGTGTGTGCCAGAAGAAAGACAGTTCGTGCCGCATTCGTCGTCAACGAGGCCCCTCCGCCACTGCACGGTCGACATCTGCGGGATCCAGCTCAGGTGCTCCTGCCCGCAGCCAGAGAAAGTACTCGACGTTCCCGGCGGGCCCCGGCAGCGGGCTCGCCGTCACTCCCCGCACGCCGAGCCCCAGTCCCCAGGCCCGGCGCGCCACTTCACGTACCGCTTCGGCCCGCAGCTCGGGGCTGCGCACCACGCCGCCGCTGCCCAGCCGCTCCTTGCCCACCTCGAACTGCGGCTTGACCATGAGGACCAGGTCCGCGTCGGGGGCGGTGCAGCGGGCCAGGGCGGGCAGGACCAGACCCAGCGGGATGAACGAGAGGTCGCCGACCACCAGGTCCACCGGCTGTCCGTCGATCGCCTCCACCGTCAGCTCGCGGACGTTGGTGCGGTCCTTGACGGTGACGCGCTCGTCGGACTGGAGCGACCAGGCGAGCTGCCCGTAGCCGACGTCGACGGCGACGACATGGCCGGCGCCGGCCCGCAGCAGCACATCGGTGAACCCACCGGTCGACGCCCCGGCGTCCAGCGCCCGCCGGCCCTCGATCTCCAGCCCGAGGGGCACGAAGGCGGCAAGGGCGCCCGCGAGCTTGTGCCCTCCGCGCGAGACGTACCCGGGGTCGCTGTCGTCCTCGATCACGACGACGGCGGCGCTGGTCTCGACCTGGGTGGCGGGTTTGGTCGCGGTGTTCCCCCCGACGGTCACCCGCCCTGCGGCGATCAGCTGGCTCGCGTGCTCGCGCGAGCGTGCGAGCTTGCGGTGTACCAGCTCGGCGTCGAGGCGGCGACGGGCCACTCTTGCCACGTTCGGTTCAGCTCCTGTTGTCGTACGAGGGCATCGGTGCGGGTACCGGTGCGGGTGCGGGCCCGGCGTCCAGCGCCGTCAGCGTTTCGCGCAGCCCACGGTGTACATCCTCGTACACCTCGATGTGTCCGTCCGCCGGGAGGTGGTCCGCATCGGCGAGACGCTCCAGCCCGGCGTCCACCCCGGCGTTGCCCGTGGGGGCGCGTACGACGCCGAGGGGCGCGGGCGCGGCGGGGTCGGGCGGGGTCCCGGCGGCCGGGTCCTCCGCTCCGCTCCCGGGCACTGTTCCGGCTGCCGTCCCCGGTTCCGGCATCGAGTCGCTCATGCGGGAAACGCTACCGCGAAGGGCTGCGGTACCGTCGGTCACAATGGCGACCATGGCGGAGTGCCGCAGCGCACTCGACAGACTTTCCGACAACCTCGCGGGGGCCGACGGCGCCGTGCGCGGCGCGGCCGCGCTCGACCGCTCGCTGAGCTGCCACATCAAGGACCTCGACCGCACCTTCACCGGGCGGCTGACCGATGGCCGGATCCAGGTCCTGGACACGGTCGACGGCCCGCCCCGCGAGAAGGCCGAGATCCGGCTCGCGATGACCGGCGACGACCTGGTGGCCATGGTGGACGGCGAGCTGAACTTCGCCAAGGCGTGGGGTTCGGGCCGGGTCCGTCTGGAGGCCGGCTTCCGCGACCTGCTGAGGCTCAGGTCGCTGCTGTAGGAATCAGCTCGCCGACAAGTACGGATCAGGTCGCCACGATGCGGCCCAGCTCGCCACGATGCGGCTCAGCTCGCCACAGTGCCGATCAGGTCGCCGCTGCTGCCTGCCGGGCGCGGCTTGCGTGCGGCGGGCACCACCAGCGGGGTTCCGGTCTCCGGGTCGTCGATGACCTGACAGCGCAGCCCGAAGACCCGCTCCACCAGTTCCGCGGTGACCACCTCGCCCGGCGCCCCTTCCGCGATCACCTCGCCCTCCCGCATCGCGATGAGGTGGGTGGCGTACCGCGCGGCGTGATTCAGATCGTGCAGGACGGCCACCAGGGTGCGCCCCTGCGTCTCGTGCAACTCCGCGCAGAGGTCGAGGACATCGATCTGGTGCTGGATGTCGAGGTACGTCGTCGGCTCGTCGAGCAGCAGCAGCGGCGTCTGCTGCGCGAGCGCCATGGCGATCCAGACGCGCTGACGCTGACCGCCGGACAATTCGTCGACATAGCGATCGGCGAGTTCACCGACTCCGGTCGCCGCCATCGATTCCTCGACAATGCGTTCGTCGTCCGGCGACCACTGACGCAGCAGCCCCTGGTGCGGATACCGGCCACGCCCGACGAGGTCGGCGACGGTGATCCCGTCCGGCGCGATGGAGGACTGCGGCAGCAACCCCAGAGTCCTGGCGACCTTCTTCGCGGGCATCGCGTGGATCGCCTGCCCGTCCAGGAGCACCCGCCCGCTGTCCGGTTTCAGCATCCGCGAGAGCGCGCGCAACAGGGTCGACTTGCCACAGGCGTTGGGGCCGACGATCACCGTGAACGAGTTGTCGGGAATCTCGACCGAGAGATTCTCCGCGATGACCCGCCGGTCGTAGCCGAGGGTCACCGAGTCCGCGGTGAGGCGCTGCATGGTCGTACTCCCGGAGCCGGAGGTGATCGGGTGCGGGACGACGACACACCGAACAGGGACAGGTTAGGCAAGCCTACCCTCTCCCGTGCCGGTGTCGTCGGGAGCCCCCGCTGTCGTCGGAGCCCCCGCTCTACAACCCCAGCCGGGCGACCGCCTTGCCGGCGTCCAGCCCGCACGAACCGTCCCCCGCGTACGTCCACGCCGCCCCGCAGAGCGCCCGCAGCCCGTCGATCACGTCACCGTCCCCCGCCAGCACCAGCTCGTCCCCGCGCGCCGAGGCCGTCCAGCCCCCGCACCCGAAGCCCTCGCCGCTCTCCGTCACCTCGGGCTGCCCGGTCAGCAGCCCCCGCAGATCCGCGTCGATGTACGTCGGCCGGTGCTCCGGCAGGGCGGCGACCAGCTGCGCCGCGTCCGTCACCCCGGTCAGCACCAGCAGGGAGTCCACCCCGCCGTTGAACGCGCCCTCGATGTCCGTGTCCAGCCGGTCACCGACCACCAGCGGGCGCTCGGCCCCGGTCCGCAGCACCGTCTCCCGGTGCATCGGCGGCAGCGGTTTTCCGGCAACCTGCGGCTCGGCCCCGGTGGCGATCCGTACGACCTCCACCGCCGCGCCGTTCCCCGGTGCGATGCCCCGGGCGCTCGGGATCGTCAGATCCGTGTTGGACGCGAACCACGGGACCCCGCGCGCGATCGCGTACGCGGCCTCGGCGAACCGCCCCCAGGCCATGTCGGGGCCGCCGTACCCCTGCGCCACCGCGACCGGCTCGTCGTCCGCCGACTCCACCGGCACCAGACCGCGCTCCCGGAGCGCGACCCGCAGCCCCTCGCCGCCCACCACCAGCACCCGTGCCCCGGCGGGCAGCTGATCGGCCATCAGCCGGGCCACCGCCTGCGCCGAGGTGATCACATCGGCGGGCTCCGCGGGTACGCCGATTTCGGTCAGGTGGGCGGCCACCGCGGCCGGCGTCCGCAGGGCGTTGTTGGTCACGTACGCCAGGTGCATCCCGCCGTCCCGCGCCGCCCCCAGCGAGTCGACGGCGTGCACGATCGCGTGACCGCCCGCGTACACCACCCCGTCGAGATCCAGCAGCGCCGTGTCGTACGCCTCGTTCAACGCGGTACCGCTGCCGCTGGGCCTGTTCCTGCTCGCCTGACTCATTCTTTGCGCTCCTCGTCCCATGCTTTCTGTTCCGATCATCGCGCATCCCGTCCGCGCACATACGATGCAGAAATGAACACATCAGGTCCGGCCGTCCAGGGACTGCGTCTGATTCCGTTCCGTGGACTGCGGTACGTTCCCGAGCGGGTCGGCAGTCTCGCCGCGGTGACCTCACCGCCGTACGACGTCGTCGTGCGCCCCGACGGTCTGCACCACCTGGAGTCGGCGGACCCGTACAACATCGTCCGGCTGATCCTGCCGCAGGCGGACACGGCCGCGGCCCGCCACCAGCAGGCGGCACAGACCCTGAAGCACTGGCTGGCCGAGGGCGTACTCGCACCTGACAGCGAGCCCGCGCTGTACGTCTACGAGCAGCGCAACAACGAGATCCTGCAACGCGGCGTGGTCGGGGCGCTGGCACTGTCCGCCCCGGCCGACGGCATCGTGCTGCCGCACGAGGACGTGATGGCCCATGTCGTCGAGGACCGGGCCGATCTGATGCGCACCACCGCCGCCCACCTCGAACCGCTGCTGCTCACCTACCGCAGCGACGACGACGGCCCGGGAGCGACCGCCGTCATCGAGCGGACCACGGACCGCCCACCGCTGCTCGCCACCACGACCGAGGACGGCTACCACCACCGGCTCTGGGCGGTCACCGACCCGGCCGACCGGGCCGAGATCGAGACCGATCTCGGCCGCCATCAGGCCCTGATCGCCGACGGCCACCACCGCTGGGCCACGTATCTGCGCCTCCAGCAGGAGCACACCGCCCCGGGCCCCTGGGACTTCGGCCTGGTCCTCCTCGTCGACACGGCCCGCTACCCGCTCCGGGTCCGGGCGATACACCGGCTGCTGCACCGCCTCCCGGTCGCCGATGCCCTCGCCGCGCTGAACGGCCTCTTCCGCGTCCGCGACCTGGATGTGCCGCTCCCCGTGGCCCTGGACGCGCTCGCCGAGGCAGCCGCCGAAGGCAACGCGTTCCTGCTCGCGGGCGACGGCGGTTTCCATCTCGTCGACCGCCCCGACCCCGGTCTGCTGTCCCGCACGATTCGCGCCGACCGCCCGGCCGCCTGGCGGACCCTCGACGCGACGGTCCTGCACTCGGCCCTGCTCGACCACATCTGGCGGATTCCCGACGCTCCGGAGCACATCGCGTACATCCACGACACCGCAGCCGCCGTGGAACAGGCCGAACGTCACGGCGCGACGGCGGTCCTGATGCATCCGGTACGCGAAGAGGTCGTCCGGGACCTCGCCCGGCAGGGAGTCACCATGCCGCGCAAGTCGACCTCCTTCGGCCCCAAGCCGGCCACCGGCCTGGTCCTGCGGAGCCTCGACCTCGACTGACCCACAGCAACAAAAAAGGGCGGCACCCCTCCCGGGGTGCCGCCCTCTCTCATGCCTTACGCCTCCGACGGACGGTCCTCGTCGTCGCTGTCGCCGCCCTCAGCGGTGGCAGCGGACTCGGAAGCCACGTCGGTGTCGACCGCCGCCTGGTCCTCGTCCTCGTCGAGTGCATCGACGAACTCGACGCCGTCCATCTCGGCGAGCCGGTCGGACGCGTCGGTGGAGCCGTCCTTGTCGGCCTCCAGGGCCTTCCCGAACCACTCACGTGCCTCGTCCTCGCGCCCGGCCGCGAGCAGCGCGTCGGCGTACGCGTAGCGCAGCCTGGCCGTCCACGGGTGCACGGCGTTCGAGGCGAGCTCGGAGCTCTGCAGTGTGACGATGGCCGCGTCGAGCTGCCCCATGTCCCTGCGCGCCCCGGCAGCCACCAGGCGCATCTCGACCTGTCCGGCCTTGTCGAGCTTCTGCACCTCGGCCTCGCCGGCCATGGCCATCGCGCGCTCGGGCCGCCCGAGTCCACGCTCGCAGTCGGCCATGACGGGCCACAGTTCCACGGACCCGGTCATCCGCTTGGCGGCCCGGAACTCCGCCAGCGCCTCCGAGTACTTCTGCGTGGCGTACGCGGCGAACCCGGCAGCCTCACGCACCGCGGCCACCCGCGAGGCCAGCCGGAGCGCGATCCGCGAATACGCGTACGCCTGCTCCGGGTCCTCGTCGATCAGCCGGGCCACCATGACGAGGTTGCGCGAGACGTCCTCGGCCAGGGTCTTCGGCAGGCTCATCAGCTCCTGCCGCACGTCCTTGTCGATCTCGTCGCCGGTGACGTCCTCCGGAATCGGAAGCCGCTTGATCGGCTCACGGTCCCGGTCGTCCCGACGCTCGTACCCACCCCGGTCGTCGCGCCCGCGGTAGCCACCCCGGCCCCCACGGTCGTCCCGCTGCCCGCGATATCCCCCACCCCGGCTGTCGTCCCGGCGGAAACCGCCGCCGGAGCCACCGCCGCGGTTGTCGTCGCGGCGGTAGCCGCCACCACGGCTGTCGTCATCCCGGCGAGGTCCACGCGGCCGGTCATCCCGACGCTCGAAACCACCCGAGGGACGCCCACCACGCTCATCGTCACGACGCGGCCCACGATCACGGTCACGATCGTCCCGACGGAACCCACCACCAGTGGAACCACCACGGCTGTCATCACGACGGAACCCACCACCAGTGGAACCACCACGGCTGTCATCACGACGGAACCCACCGCCGGAGCCACCACCACGGCTGTCATCGCGGCGGGGTCCCCGGTCGCGGTCACGGTCGTCACGGCGGAAGCCACCACCACCGCCACCGCTTCCGCCGGTGGGCCGGCTGTCGTCACGGCGGAAGCCACCGCCGGAGCCGCCACCGCGGTTGTCGTCGCGACGGAAGCCGCCACCACGGCTGTCGTCATCCCGGCGAGGTCCACGCGGCCGGTCATCCCGACGCTCGAAACCACCCGAAGGACGCCCACCACGCTCATCATCCCGACGCGGCCCACGATCACGGTCACGATCGTCCCGACGGAACCCACCACCAGTGGAACCACCACGGCTGTCATCACGACGGAACCCACCACCAGTGGAACCACCACGGCTGTCATCACGACGGAACCCACCGCCGGAGCCACCACCACGGCTGTCATCGCGGCGGGGTCCCCGGTCGCGGTCACGGTCGTCACGGCGGAAGCCACCACCACCGCCACCGCTTCCGCCGGTGGGCCGGCTGTCGTCACGGCGGAAGCCACCGCCGGAGCCGCCACCGCGGTTGTCGTCGCGACGGAAGCCGCCACCACGGCTGTCGTCATCCCGGCGAGGTCCACGCGGCCGGTCATCCCGACGCTCGAAACCACCCGAAGGACGCCCACCACGCTCATCATCCCGACGCGGCCCACGATCACGATCGTCCCGACGGAACCCACCACCAGTGGAACCACCACGGCTGTCATCACGACGGAACCCACCACCGGAGCCACCACCACGGCTGTCATCACGGCGAGGTCCCCGGTCGCGGTCACGGTCGTCACGGCGGAAGCCACCACCACCGCCACCGCTTCCGCCGGTGGGCCGGCTGTCGTCACGACGGTAGCCACCACGGTCGTTGTCACGACGCGGCCCGCGATCCCGATCACGGTCACGATCGTCCCGACGGCCGCTGAAGCCGCCTCGGTCACCACCGTCCCGGCGACGCGGCTCGCGCTCCGAACGATCGTCGGGAGAGTTGGTGGACATCGGCGTGACTCCTGTCATCGGGTACTACAAGACATTCTGGCGCAGCCGGACATCCGACGCGCTCCGGCAAAAACAAAAGGACCCTTGGTCCCAGCGTGGACGCTGGGACCAAGGGTCCTTGAAAGATTGTTCGGCGGCGTCCTACTCTCCCACAGGGTCCCCCCTGCAGTACCATCGGCGCTGAAAGGCTTAGCTTCCGGGTTCGGAATGTAACCGGGCGTTT
>NZ_JBEYFB010000049.1:0-44569 GCF_040634135.1 Streptomyces sp. NPDC007164 | reverse complement strand
TCCACGGCGGCCTCCCCGGCCTCGATGTCACTCATCACGTCAGTCATCAACTGTCGCTTCCAGCTCGGGAGTTACACCGTTGACCGTACAGACCCCCTCATGGGCGACGAGCGGGACGCCCGCGTCCTCAGCGGCGACATCGAGGACGGGGGCCACTACTGACAACCAGCACGAAGGAGAAGCCACTTGGCGAACATCCAGAAGCGTCCCAACGGCAAATGGCGGGCCCGATACCGTGACCTCGACGGCAAGGAGCACGCCCGCCACTTCGATCGGAAGCTCGACGCCCAGCGCTGGCTCGACGAGGTCACGGCCAGCGTGGTCACCGGTCAGTACGTCGACCCGCGTGCCGGTCGCATTACCTTCGAGAAGTACGCCGAGAGGTGGCAGGGCTCGCTCATTGCGAGCGAGGCGGGTGAGCGCATCACGGACAATGCGCTGCGGCTCCACCTCGTACCGGCGTTGGGCGCCCGCTCGCTGGCGGCAATACGCCGCAACGACATACAGGTGCTCTTCAAGCACCTGTCCGACCAGCTCGGCCCCGGTAGCGTCCGGAACGTCCACGACGTCCTCGTACGCGTCATGACGGCGGCCGTGGACGACAAGGTCATCGCCTCCAGCCCGTGCCGCCGGATCACCCTTCCGGTCATGCCGGACGAGGAGGTCACCCCGCCCACCGTCGCCCAGGTCGAGGCCATGGCGCGCGTGATGCCGCCGTACATCCGCGCGGCTGTCGTCACGCTTGCCGGATCAGGTCTGCGGATAGGGGAGTTGCTCGGCCTCAAGGTGTCGGACGTCGACTTCAAGTCCGGCAGCATCCGCGTGGAGCGGCAGCGGCTCCAGTCGGGGAAGGTCGGTCCGCCGAAGACCGTCAAGTCGCGGCGGACGGTTCCGGTCGGGGAGGTTGTCACCGACGCGCTCCTCGGGCACCTCGCCGCACGCCCCTCCACGGAGTGGCTGTTCACGATGGAGGAGGGGAAGCCGCTCAACTACCGACGTTGGAAGACCGAGTGGAACTGCGCCCGCAGGGCGCTCCAGGCGGAGGAGAACAAGGTGGCCGGGCGAGCGGAGCGCAAGTCCGTCACGTTGCCGCACCTGGTGACGCACGACCTGCGGCACTTCTACGCCTCCGCGCTCATCGGCGGCGGGGCCAGCGTCAAACAAGTCCAGCTCGTCCTCGGCCATGCGTCCGCCGTCATCACCCTGCGGATTTACGCGCACCTGTGGCCGGGCGAAGAAGACCGCACCCGGGCCGTCATGGACGCCGTGCTCGGCGGCCTGCGGACCGGGTGCGGACAGGTAGGCGACATGACCAGCGAAACCGCAGGTCAGACGGCCTGGCCAGAGATCAAGCCTTCTTGGTCTCCCAGAAGATCTTGTCGATCTGGGCGATGTAGTCCAGCGCCTTCTGGCCCGTCGCCGGGTCCGTGGAGGCCTTCGCGGCCGACAGGGCCTTCAGGGCGTCGTTGACCAGCTGGTGCAGCTCCGGGTACTTCTCGAAGTGCGGGGGCTTGAAGTAGTCGCTCCACAGCACCGAGATGTGGTGCTTGGCGAGCTCGGCGCGCTGCTCCTTGATGACCACCGCGCGGGCCCGGAAGTGCGGGTCCTCGTTGGCCTGGTACTTCTCCTGGACGGCCTTGACGGACTCCGCCTCGATGCGGGCCTGGGCCGGGTCGTACACGCCGCAGGGCAGGTCGCAGTGGGCGCTGACCTTCACCTTGGGGGCAAACAGGCGGGAAAGCATTGAGCTGTCCTTCCTCGTGATCGTCTTCTCAGGTGGGACATTACTCCGTGAGAGACGTGTTTTCGTGGGTGCCCCCATGGGCTTAGGCCAAAAGTCCAGGGCGAGGATGGGACCAGTGGCCGAATGTACGTAACGCTGTACGGGACGGTGTACTGGACGGATCGGGGAGGTGCCGGAGAGATGCGGGAGGTGCCGGAGGTGCCTGAGCTGACGCAGGAGCAGCCCGGGCGAGGGCTGGCTGCGCGTGTGCCGTTCCAGGTGGTGGAGGTGACCGGGCCGTCGATGGTGCCCACGCTCCATCACGGGGACTGGCTGCTGGTGCAGTACGGGGCGGCGGTGCGCCCCGGGGACGTGGTGATTCTGCGGCATCCGTTCCAGCAGGACCTGTTGGTGGTCAAGCGGGCCGCCGAACGCCGCCGGGGCGGCTGGTGGGTGCTGGCCGACAACACCTTCGCGGGCGGGGACAGCACGGACTACGGGACGGTGCCCGAGGAGTTCGTACTGGCCAGGGTCCGGGCGCGCTACCGGCCGCTGAAGAAGGATCAGCGCTCGGTGCTGGGCGTGGTGGCCTGGGTGGTCTCCGCGCTGCGGCCGGTGTCGGCCGCCCGTTCCGTCTCCAGGCGCTTGCGGGCCCGGTAGGCGGCCACATTGGCGCGGGTCGCGCAGCGGTCCGAGCAGTAGCGGCGGGACCGGTTGGTCGAGGTGTCGAGGTAGGCGTTGAGGCACGGCGATGCCTCGCAGAGGCCGAGCCGGTCGACCCCGTACGAGGTGAGGTGGAAGGCGAGGCCCATCGTCGCGATGGCGGCGTACCCGGCCGTCGCGTTCGACGGATGGTCGGCCAGGTGCATGTGCCAGTCCGGCTTTCCGTCCTCGTCCCGGGTCTCGTGGCCGGAGATCTGCGGGCTGACCGGGAACTCCAGCAGCAGTGAGTTGAGCAGGTCGACGGCGAGTGTCTCGTCCCCGCCGTCGGCCGCCTCGAAGACCGAGCGCAGCCGTGCCCGTACCGACCTGAAGCGGGTCACGTCCGCGTCGGTCGCCCGCCGGGCCGCCTGGCCGTTGGCGCCGAACAGTTCGCGGACCGCGTCCACGGAGGTGAGGGAGTCCTTGTTGCGGGCCGGCTCCTCGGTGTTGACCAGACGCACGGCGTAGTCCGAGTAATAGGCCAGTTCCACTTGTAGTCCTTACGGCGTCGGTCTATGGTCGTTGCAGCGAGCGATGTAATGGGCCTTTTCGGGTCCAGGGTATTACATGGAGGTTCCTGGTGGCTGAGACATCGACAGGTATGGACTGGCGGGCCTGGCAGGAGAGCTGGGACCGGCAGCAGGAGTGGTACATGCCCGACCGCGAGGAGCGGTTCCGGGTGATGCTGGACATGGTCGAGGCCCTCGTCGGGCCGCGGCCGAGGGTGCTCGATCTCGCATGCGGTACGGGAAGTATTACGGACAGGCTGCTCAAGCGGTTCCCGGAAGCGACCAGTACCGGTGTGGATCTCGACCCGGCGCTGCTCGCCATCGCGCGCGGCTACTTCGACGGCGACGAGCGCGTCACCTTCGTCACCGCCGACCTCAAGGACCCCGACTGGGCCGGGCGGTTGCCGTACGACTCGTACGACGCGGTCCTCACCGCCACCGCCCTGCACTGGCTGCACACCGAACCCCTCACCGCGCTCTACGGGCACATCGGCGGGCTCGTCCGGGACGGCGGGGTGTTCATGAACGCGGACCACATGATCGACACCGCGACACCCCGGATCAACGCCGCCGAACGCGCCCACCGGCACGCCGTCATGGACCGCGCCAAGGCCGCCGGCGCGGTCGACTGGGCCGACTGGTGGGCGCTGGCCGCCAAGGACCCGGTCCTCGCCGGGCCGACCGCCGAACGGTACGAGATCTACGGCGAGCACGCGGACGGCGACATGCCCCCGGTGCGGTGGCACATCGACACCCTGCGCGGGGCGGGATTCGGGGAGGCGCGGACCGTCTGGGCGTCGCCCTCGGACACCCTGGTGCTCGCCGTGAAGTAGCGGCGTAGGAGGAGGCATGGGCGGTACGGCCGGTGGCCGTACCGCCCATGATTTATTTCCTGGCGTTGCCGCAACCCGCCGTGCACCCCACCGCACTGGAAGGGTGAGACGGTCCGCACCCGCGGACCCGGAGAGGGGCGCCGACGATGCGGATCGAAGACGATGCCGCGCTGCACGCCTTCGTGGAAGGCAGACGTACCGCGCTGTTCCGCAGCGCGTATCTGCTCTGCGGCGACCGGCACGAGGCCGATGACCTGGTCCAGGCGACATTGGTCAAGGTGGTGCTCGGGGGGCGGCGGTACGGACGGCTCGACAACATCGAGGCGTACGCGCGCAAGACGCTGGTCAACACCTTCATCGCATCCCGCCGCAGGTTCTGGCGGCGCGAGCAGTCCTACGGCGAACTGCCCGACCGCGCCGGCCGGGCACCGGACACGGACACCGGGCTGGCGGTGCGGGCGGCACTCGCCCGGCTCACCGACAAGCAGCGGGCCGTACTGGTCCTGCGCTACTGGGAGGACCTGAGCGTCGAGGCCACGGCCGGGCTGCTCGGGATGCGGGAGAACACGGTCAAGAGCCACGTGGCTCGGGGGTTGGCGGCGCTGCGCGCCGAGATGGCGGAGGAATTGGTATGAGCAACGACGTGCACGAGCTGCTGGGGCGGGCCGCGGACGACGCGGGACAGCCGGCCACCACCACCCGGACGGTGTACGCCGGGGCCGCCCGGGTGCGGCTGCGGCGGCGGGTCACCGTCTCGGTCGCGGCGGTCGCCGCGGTCGCGGCCGGAGCCGTCGCGGTGCCGAACCTGGCACCGAAGGGCGGCGAGACGCAGGAGACCACCGTGGCCGCGCCGGTCGAGCTCGCGGGGAACAGCGGCCGGGCGAAGCAGCTGGCGAAGGTGCTGCCCGAGAGCGTCGGCGACATCGATCAGGTCTCGCTGTCGGTCGTCATCAAGGGCGACACCTCCGAGCGGGAGATGCCGCACCTGGAGGGACCGTTGGACGGGCACTTCTCGGTACGCGAAGACGGTGGTGTCGGCTACCTCGTCATCGGCTACATGAAGACCGGCAGCCCCGTCGCGGGGGACAACCCGTGCAAGCCCGACCACGGGGTGCCGGCCATGCCGGACTGCGTGAACGAGAAGCTGCCGGACGGACGGGTGCTGACGATCTGGAGCGACCCGATGAACTACGAGGGCAAGCCGCAGTGGGGCAGGGAGCTGACCGGCCGGGTCACCTTCAAGGACGGCGGCGTGCTGTCCGTCCGTGACAGCACCGGCTTCAAGGGCGAGCGGGCGCAGGGCCCGCTCCTGAAGACGCCGCCGCTGACCCGCGCCCAGCTGCGGGCGCTCCTGCTCAGCCCGGAGCTGCTGCCCAAGAAGTAGGGCAGAGGGAGTAGGGAAGAGGGAGTAGGGAAGAGGAAGAGGCGGTGCGGAGGTGTCCTCCGTACCGCCCTCTCTCCGCGCCGCTACAGCACCTTCGACAGGAACGACTTCGTCCGGTCGTGCTGCGGGTTGGTCAGCACGTCGCGCGGGTGGCCCGACTCGACCACCACGCCGTCGTCCATGAAGACCAGCGCGTCGCCGACCTCACGGGCGAAGCCCATCTCGTGGGTCACCACGATCATCGTCATGCCGTCCTCCGCGAGGCCGCGCATGACGTCCAGGACGTCGCCCACCAGCTCCGGGTCGAGCGCCGACGTCGGCTCGTCGAAGAGCATCAGCTTCGGCTCCATGGCCAGGGCGCGGGCGATGGCCACCCGCTGCTGCTGGCCGCCGGAGAGCTGGGAGGGGTAGTTCCTCGCCTTGTCGCCGAGGCCGACCCGGTCCAGCAGCCGCTCGGCCCGGGCCCTCGCGACGGCCTTGGACTCGCGCCTGACCTGGACGGGGGCCTCCATGACGTTCTCGATCGCCGTCATGTGTGGGAAGAGGTTGAAGCGCTGGAAGACCATGCCGATGTCCCGGCGCTTGCGTGCGACTTCGCTGTCCTTGAGCTCGTAGAGCTTGTCGCCCTTCTGGCGGTAGCCCACCAGCTCGCCGTCGACGTACAGCCGGCCGGCGTTGATCTGCTCCAGGTGGTTGATGCACCTCAGGAACGTCGACTTGCCGGAACCGGACGGGCCGATCAGACAGAAGACCTCCCGCGGGGCGACTTCCAGGTCGATGCCCTTGAGGATGTGCGCGGCGCCGAAGGACTTGTGTACGCCCTCGGCCTTGACCATGGCGGTGGCGGTCATGCCATGCCTCCCTTCGGGCGGCCGAGGGACAGGAGGTTGGCCCTGACCTTCTGGAACGGGGTGGGCGGCAGGTTGCGGCTCGAACCGCGCGCGTAGTACCGCTCCAGGTAGTACTGGCCGACGCTCAGCACCGAGGTCATGATCAAGTACCAGGCCGCGGCCAGGAAGTACATCTCGACCGGGGCACCGGATCCCTGCCCGATGTCCTGGGCGTACTTGAACAGCTCGTAGAACTGCACGGCCGCCACCAGCGACGTGGTCTTGAGCATGTTGATCACTTCGTTGCCCGTCGGCGGCACGATCACCCGCATCGCCTGCGGGATCACGATGCGGCGCAGGGTCCTGCCATGGCTCATGCCCAGCGCGTGCGACGCCTCCGTCTGGCCCTCGTCGACCGAGAGCAGACCCGCGCGGCAGATCTCGGCCATGTACGCGGCCTCGTTCAGACCCAGGCCGAGCAGCGCCGTCAGCAGCGGCGTCATGAAGCTCGACCAGTAGTCCTTGTAGATCGGCATCAGGTTGATGTACTCGAAGACCAGGCCCAGGTTGAACCAGACGAACAGCTGGACCAGGACCGGGGTGCCGCGGAAGAACCAGATGTAGAACCAGGCGATCGACGAGGTCACCGGGTTCTTCGACAGCCGCATCACGGCCAGCAGAACACCGCCGACGATGCCGATGACCATGGACAGCGCGGTCAGCAGCAGGGTCTGGGTGACGCCCTTGAGGATGCGGTCGTCGAAGAAGTAGTCCGGGACCGCACCCCAGTTGATCTTGCCCTGGCTGAAGGCGTAGACGATCGCGACGAGTGCCGCGATGGCGATGACGGCCGAGACGTACCGGCCGTAGTGCCGGACCGGAATGGCCCGGATCGTCTCGGGTCCGGACGATGGGGTGCGAGGTATGGGCGGCTGGTCGGCCGGGCCCGTCTTCTCGATGTCAGTCACAGGAAGAACCTTTCAGCGCCGGTGCCTGCTCAGGATCCGCCGTTCAGCTTGGCTTCGGTGACCGCTCCGGCCTCCACGCCCCACTTCGAGATGATCTTGTCGTACTCGCCGTTCTTGATGATCGCGTTCAGCGCCGCCTGAACGGCCTTGGTCAGCTGGTCGTTGCCCTTGGCGACGGCGATGCCGTACGGGGCGGCCTCGACCTGCTCGCCGACGATCTGGAAGTCCTTGCCGCCGCCCGAGGTCTTCACCGCGTACGCGGCCACCGGGAAGTCGGAGGAGCCGGCGTCGGCGCCACCGCTGCGCAGCCGGGTCTGGGCCTCCAGGTCGTTGTCGAAGGTCTCGATCGCGATCGACTTGCCGGCCGGGCACTTCTTCGACTCGGTCTTGGCGAGGTCGTGCGAGACGGTGCCGCGCTGGACGGCGATCTTCTTGCCGCAGAGGTCGGCCCAGTTCTTGATCCCCTGGTCGTCGCCCTTCCGGGTGTAGATCGAGACTCCGGCGCTGAAGTAGTCGACGAAGTCGACGCCCTCGCCGACCTTCTTCTTCGTCTCGGAGTCGATGCCCTCCTGGCGGTCCTTGGTGTCGGTCATCGAGGACATCGCCAGGTCGTAGCGCTTGGAGCGCAGACCGGTGATCAGCGTGTCGAACGTGCCGTTCTGGAACTGGAAGGTCACGCCGAGCTGCTTGCCGAGCGCGGCGCCGAT
This sequence comes from Streptomyces sp. NPDC007164, assembly GCF_040634135.1. NCBI lineage: Bacteria > Bacillati > Actinomycetota > Actinomycetes > Kitasatosporales > Streptomycetaceae > Streptomyces > Streptomyces sp. NPDC007164. Next base: position 36,913 of record NZ_JBEYFB010000049.1, on the reverse strand, counting down.
GTCGGGGTCGATGCCGACCGTCCTGCCGGACTTGTCCTTGAACTCGACCGGCGGATACGCGATGTCCGAACCGACCTTGATGACGCCCTTGTCCTTGATTTCCTTGGGCAGGAGGCCGGCGAGCGGGGCCTGGGCCGACGCCGAGTTCCTCGGACCGTTCTTGGTCTGGTCGCCGCAGGCGGCCAGCAGCATCGTGCCGGCGACCGCGATGGCGCAAACCGCTGCGATCCTGGACTTCGCGGCCGTGCGACGAGTGGAGCTTGCGGTCATGATCGGGTTGCCTCCGGCAGGTGAGGGATGGTGTTGCCAGGCGGTATGGACACACGACTTCGGATGTCGCCCCCCTGTGGGATTAGGGCATCTTGCCATTCGGACTGGCTAAATCTGGTCGCTGATCATGTCAAAATCGGATAACGGGCGATCCCCGAACCTCACGAGGCCGGTACGCGGGGCCGGACCATCTGTGGGAGTTCCATCATCACGCCGGAAGATCTGCGGCGCGTCTCGACTGGTGGACGCTTTCTTCGCTTGGCGGACTTGTCCAGATATTCGACTATGAGTCACGTCACCGAACCGATATGGACTCGTCCATGAAGCGGTTCGTCCGGTAAGAAAGACCTTTACACCCCTCATCCGGGGCTCAGGGCGCGTGTGCGGCGCGCCCGCGCGTATGTATTTCCCCCTGCCGGTGCGGGCCAACCGCCGACGCAGGGAACGTACGCGGTGCCCGCCCACCCCTCCTCAACCAGGAGTGGCCACCCTCAAACGATGAAGACTTAAGGGGTCAACACCATGGCAGCGGAGATCGTCAATCCTCGCAGCGACAGCACCACTGACAGCACCACCGATGAGCCGTTCGATCCGGCCTTCGCTCTCCACCGCGGGGGGAAGATGGCCGTGCAGGCCACCGTTCCCATCCGCGACAAGGACGACCTGTCCCTCGCGTACACGCCCGGCGTCGCCAAGGTGTGCAGCGCCATCGCGGAGAATCCCGAGCTGGTCCACGACTACACCTGGAAGTCGCAGGTCGTCGCCGTCGTGACGGACGGCACCGCGGTCCTCGGCCTCGGTGACATCGGACCCGAGGCCTCCCTTCCGGTGATGGAGGGCAAGGCGATCCTCTTCAAGCAGTTCGGCGGCGTCGACGCGGTGCCGATCGCGCTCGCGACCACCGACGCGGACGAGATCGTCGAGACCGTCGTCCGGCTCGCGCCGTCCTTCGGGGGCGTGAACCTGGAGGACATCTCGGCGCCGCGCTGCTTCGAGATCGAGCGCAAGCTCCAGGAGCGGCTCGACATCCCGGTCTTCCACGACGACCAGCACGGCACCGCCGTCGTGACGCTCGCGGCCCTGCGGAACGCCGCGAAGCTGTCCGGCCGGAGCCTCGGCGACCTGCGCGCCGTCATCTCCGGCGCCGGCGCCGCAGGCGTCGCCATCGCGAAGTTCCTGCTGGAGGCGGGGCTCGGCGATGTCGCCGTGGCCGACCGCAAGGGCATCGTGAGCCGGGACCGCGAGGACCTGACCGAGGTCAAGCGTGAGCTGGCCGAGCTCACCAACCGGGCCGGGATCTCGGGCCCGCTGGAGAGCGCGCTGGCGGGCGCCGACGTCTTCATCGGCGTCTCCGGCGGTACGGTCCCCGAGGCCGCCGTCGCCTCGATGGCACCCGGCGCGTTCGTCTTCGCCATGGCGAACCCGAACCCCGAGGTCCACCCCGACATCGCGCACAAGTACGCGTCCGTCGTGGCGACCGGGCGGTCCGACTACCCGAACCAGATCAACAACGTGCTGGCCTTCCCCGGCATCTTCGCGGGCGCCCTCCAGGTCCGGGCCTCCCGGATCACCGAGGGCATGAAGATCGCCGCGGCGAACGCGCTGGCCGATGTCGTGGGCGAGGAGCTCGCGGCGGACTACGTGATCCCGTCGCCGTTCGACGAGCGGGTGGCCCCGGCGGTCACCGCCGCGGTGGCGGCCGCCGCGCGGGCGGAGGGCGTGGCCCGGCGCTGAGCCGATGGGGTGCGGGTGGGGGTACGGGTTCCCGGGTGCGGGGTGATGCGCCTGCGGCGGGCTTGTTCCCCACCCCGCCCCTTCCCGTGACCGGGGGCGCTGCCCCCGGGCCCCCGCTCCTCAAGCGCCGGAGGGGCTGGGGTGCGTGGTGCGCTGCCCCGGACTTCCGCTCCTCTAGCGCCGGAGGGGCTGGGGTGCGTGGTGCGCTGCCCCGGACTTCCGCTCCTCTAGCGCCGGAGGGGCTTGCATTCGCGGCGCGCGTCACACCGGTGACCGGTTACGTCCGGCCCGTGCCCGGCCTATCGTCGGGGCCATGTTCGCCGCCTACGCATCCCGCATCGACCGCGACCAGCCCCTCAACGGCCTCGATCTGGGCGAGCGCCCCGCTCCCGAGACGCGACCCGGCTGGACCACCGTCAACGTCCGGGCAGCCTCCCTCAACCATCATGACCTCTGGTCCCTGCGCGGCGTCGGCCTCGCCGAGGACAAGCTGCCGATGATCCTCGGCTGCGACGCGGCCGGGACCGACCAGGACGGCAACGAGGTCGTCCTGCACTCCGTCATCGGCCAGACCGGCCACGGCGTCGGCCCGGAGGAACCCCGTTCCATCCTCACCGAGCGCTACCAGGGCACCTTCGCCGAGCAGGTCACCGTCCCCAGCTGGAACGTGCTGCCCAAGCCGAAGGAACTCACCTTCGAGCAGGCCGCCTGTCTGCCGACCGCCTGGCTCACCGCGTACCGGATGCTTTTCACCAATGCCGGGGTGCGCCCCGGCGACTCGGTCCTCGTCCAGGGGGCGGGCGGCGGTGTCGCCACCGCCGCGATCGTGCTCGGCCGGGCGGCCGGGCTGCGGATCTACGCCACCAGCCGCGACGAGGCCAAGCGCAAGCGGGCCGTCGAGCTCGGCGCCATCGAGGCGTTCGAGCCGGGCGCGCGGCTGCCGCAGCGTGTCGACGCGGTCATCGAGACGGTCGGCGCGGCCACCTGGTCCCACTCCGTGAAGTCGCTGCGCCCCGGCGGCACGCTCGTCATCTCCGGCGCGACCAGCGGCGACCGGCCCTCGCACGCCGAGCTGACCCGGATTTTCTTCCTGGAGCTGAAGGTGGTCGGCTCCACCATGGGCTCCAAGGACGAGCTGGAGGACCTGTTGGCGTTCTGCGCGGCCACCGGCGTGCGGCCCGTCATCGACGAGGTGCTGCCGCTGGACCGGGCCCGCGAGGGGTTCGAACGGCTCGCGGCGGGCGACCAGTTCGGAAAGATTGTGCTCACCTGCTCTTGAGGAGTACGGGGTGAGCTGCTCTGATCTGCGCCATGCGAATACGGACGCGGACGCGGATGCGGATGGGCAGCGTACTCACCTCGATCGTCACTTCGTTCGTACTCGCGGCGGGGGCCCTCGCCCCCGCCGCCGACGCGCACCCGGCGCCACCCGAACGGACCGGCATTCCCCGGCTCACCGACGATCTGGGCCGCACGCTCACCCTGCGCGGATGGAACGTCGAGGACAAGGCGAACAGCGGTGACCGGGCGCTGACCGCCATCACCGAGAAGCACTTCCGCGATCTGCACGCCAAGGGCTTCAACTTCGCCCGGCTGCTCATCTTCTGGGACGACCTGGAGCCGACCCGGGGCCGGTACAGCACCGAGTATCTGCGCCGCATCGACCGGGTCCTGGACTGGGCGCGGAAGTACGACATTCAGGTGCTGCTCGACGCCCACCAGGACGTCTTCGGCCCGGCGTTCGGCCATCGCGGCATCCCGGCCTGGGCGACCCGCACCGACGGGCTGCCCTTCACCCCGCACCCCGACGACTGGTTCTCGGAGTACTTCGAGCCCGCCGTGCAGCGCGCCTTCACCCACCTCTACGAGGACCCCGACCTCCAGCGCGCCCAGGCGCGGATGTGGCAGGTCCTCGCCGAGCGCTTCGGGCGCCACCCCGCCGTCCTTGGCTACGACCTGATCAACGAGCCGATGGGGGAGCTCCGGGAGGGCGAGGAACTGCCGGCGGCCGCCCGCCGCATCGAGGCGCAACAGCTCACCCCGATGTACAACCGGCTGGCCCGTGCGGTCCGTTCGGCCGACCGCACCAACTGGCTGTTCGTCGAGCCCACCCCCATCGTCGGCGAGGGCGTGCCCACCGGACTGGGCGCGATCAGGGACCACCGGACCGTCTATGCCCCGCACTTCTACAACACCGCGATGGAGGCGGGCGCCGACTACGATCCGGCGGCCGGCTGGATCGAGTCGTACGAGGCCGCCGTCACGGAGTACCCGAAGCAGCGGAGGATCCCGGTCGTCGTCGGCGAATGGGGCCCGCTGAACAACCGGCTCCCGCGGATGGGCCGCTTCTACCGGGACGCGATGGCCTCCCTGAGCCGCTACAGCTCGGGCTGGGCGGGTTATGTCTGGTGCTACGGCGGTGGCTACTGCGCCCTGGACGAGAACGGGGCCTTCGCCGCCAACAAGGACCGGACCGCCACGCCGTACGCACCCGCCGTCGCCGGAACCGTCCACTTGGACACGTACGACGACAATGCGCGCGTCTACCGGCTCACCTACACGGCGGGCCGCCGCGGCACCACGGAGATCTCGCTGCCGCCGGCCGCCGGGCGGTGGCGGGTTTCGGTGGACGGCCGCGCCGAGGCCCGCAGACACGGGGGAGAGGTGCGCGTTCACGCCCGCAAGGGGGCGCGGGTCACGGTGACGGTGACCGGGGCGGCGCGCGGCTGAACGGTCCGCACGGCGCACCCCGCACACCCCTGCCTGTCAATCACGGTTGACAGGCAAGGGTGTGTCAACCTATGTTGACGTCATGACTGAAGCGACGGATCTCGCCGCGCGTGCCGGTGACCGTGACCCCCGGGTGGGGCTGCGGGCGGTCGCCGCGCTGCGCCGGCTGCTGGAGCAGCTCGAAGCCGTACAGGTCAGGAGCGCCCGCGTGCAGGGCTGGTCGTGGCAGGAGATCGCGGCCGAACTGGGCGTCAGCAGGCAGGCCGTGCACAAGAAGTACGGGAGGCAGTGATGTTCGAACGATTCACCAGGAGCGCCCGGGAAGTCGTGACCAGCGCCGTGACCCATGCCGAACGGACCGATGCCGCATCGGTCACCGAGGAGCACCTGCTGCTCGCGCTGCTGGACCGGCAGGAGGGGCGGGCCGCCTTCGCCGCCGCCTCGCTCGGGCTGGTGGACCGTCGCGCGTCCGTCGAGGCCGAGCTGGCCACGGCCCGCCGCCACGGCGGGCTGACCCGGGCGGACACCGACGCGCTCGCCGGTCTCGGCATCGATGTGACCGAGATCGTCGCCCGCGTCGAGGAGGCGCACGGGGAGGGAGCGCTCGACCGGGCCCGGCGACGCGGTGCGCGGCGCCGCCCGTTCGGTCGCGGGGCGAAGGGCATCCTGACCCGGTCGCTGCGGATCGCGGCCGGGCGCGGGGACCGCTTCATCGGCGACGAACACCTCCTCCTGGCGCTCACCGCCTGCCCCGGCGTGGCCGCCGAAGTGCTCGCCGCGCACGGCGCGACGTACGGGACGGTGAACCGCGCGCTGTACGGGGGCGGGGAGGAAGGGGAGGGGGAGCGGTTCAAGAAGGCGGGCTGACCCCCGTCCAGCCCGGTCTCGAACCCGGTCCCCGGTCCCGGTCTCCGATCCCGAACGCGAATCCGAACCCGGTCCCCGGTCCCGGTACCCGGACCACCGGCCCCGCCCCGTCACTTCGGCCCGTCGTTGCCTTTCCGCAGCAGTGTCCCGATGTGGGCCGCCGCCGTCGACAGCTGGCGGCGGGTCTCCGTCAGCTGGTCCTCCGTGACGCCCTTGTCCCGGGCCGTGTCACGGATGTCGTCGCGGAAGCGGTCGAGCAGCCGGTCCAGGTCGCGGGCCGGGTCGCCGGTGCGGGGGATGTCCTTGCCCCAGTCGGTGTCCGTGTCGGTGTCGGTGTCGGCCGGCTCCGGCTTTGCGTACGGGGGCCATGTGCCCGTCCTGGCGAAGCCGCCGAGCTGGCCGGTGATCTCGGCCAGTCCCTCCCGTACGCCCGAGGGCCAGTCGCCCCGGGTGAAGTGCTCCTGGACCTGCCGGGCGGCGTTCTGCATCTGCTCGCGCGCCCTGTCCTGGGCCTCCTTGGCCTGGCGGCGGGCCTGCTGGGCGTCCTCGCGGGCGCGGCGGGACTCGTCCTTCGCCCGGCGGGCCTGCTCCTTCCACTCCTGCTTGGCCTTGCGCAGCTCCTCCTTGGCGGCGCGCCAGGCCTCCTTGTCGCCGAAGTCCCCGAGGTCGCCGAAGGCGGACTCCCAGTCGCCCTTGGGGCCCGATCCCGATCCCGATCCCGAGTCGGCACCGGCACCGGCACCGGCACCGGTGTGCCGGGTCTCGTGCGCCGCGGCCCGCATCTCGCTGCGCAGCTTGCCGGCGGCGCCGCGCACGTCGTCCCGTATCTCGGCGGCCAGCTCGGCGACCGAATCGCGGATCTCCAGCTCCAGATCGGCCAGTTCGCCCGTGCGGCCGGCCAGCTCGGCGCGGCCCGCGTCGGTGATCGAGTAGACCTTGCGGCCGCCCTCGGTGGCATGGGTGACCAGGCCCTCGGCCTCCAGCTTGGCCAGGCGCGGGTAGACCGTGCCCGCCGAGGGGGCGTACAGCCCCTGGAAGCGCTCCTCCAGGAGCCGGATCACCTCGTAGCCGTGGCGAGGGGCCTCGTCGAGGAGTTTCAGCAGGTAGAGGCGGAGGCGGCCGTGGGCGAATACGGGGGGCATGTCAGAGCACCTTTCCGGTCGGCTCGGGATCGTACGGACCGTCCTCGGCCGGTGGGCGGCGCAGCAGGGCGATCGAGCCCGAGACGGTCGTCGCGCGCAGTTTGCCGGTCCCGGCGCCGAGCGTGCCGGTGATCTTCTTCGCGCCCCACTGGCCGCTGACCCGCAGATCCTCGAACCCGTTGGAGACGGAGCCGCTCGCGGTGTTGGCCTCGACCGTCGCGTCCGCCGGGTGCGGCAGCCGGATGGCGACCTCGCCGGAGACCGTGGTCAGCCGGATGTCCGTGGGCTTACCGGTCGGGTTCAGGTCGAGCACCATGTTGCCGCTGACCGACTCCGCCCGTACCGAGGCCCCGGCGCCCTCGACGACCGTCAGATCGCCCGAGACCGAGTGGAAGCGGAGCTCGCCGGTGACCGACTGGGCCTCCATGCTGCCGGAGACCGTCTCGGCCAGCACCGGCCCCGCCAGCCCGACCAGCGTGGTGTCGCCGGTGACGCCCCGGACGTCCGTACGCCCGCGGATCCCGGAGACGACGGCGCCCGCGCCGACGACGCCGACCTCCACCGCCGCGCCGGTCGGCACGGCGAGCGAGACGACCGCGCTGCGGTGCCAGCCCTTGCGGTCGAACCACTTCAGGAAGCCGTGCCAGGGCAGGTCCTCGTACGCGACAGTGAGTGTGCCGTCCTCCAGGGTCACTATCAGCGGTGGACCCTCGATCCCGGAGACCTCCAGCCGGGCGGTCGGCTCCTCGGTGCCGACGACATTGACGGCGCCCCCGACGATGCGCACATTGAGCGACGTCACGGGGGCGTCGAAGGTCAGTTTCTGGGGCTCGGCGATGGCCCATGTCGACGCAGGCACGGATCTGACCTCCCGGGGAGTGCGGCGTGACGCAACATATCGCGTCTCTTGAACAACACGATATATCGCGGAACGGGGAAGTCAAGGCGCGTCGCGATGTCCTCCGTGGCTCATCGGGGAATCGCCGCTCCAGGTCGTCGGCCGGTCGTCAGGCAGTCCTCGGCCGGCCGTCAGGCGGTCCTCGACCAGTCGTCAGGTAGTGCTCGGGTGGCCCGTCAGGCGATCCTCGGGGGATCAAAGAGCGCCTAATGTGGGCAAATTGCCCTAGCGTGTGAGACATGAATGCGACATCTCCCGCGGGGGCGCTGCTGCTGTGCCGGGCCGAACCGGAGGCCGTACGGCCGGTGGCCACCCTGTTGCGCGAGCGGATGCTGCTCGCCCCCGCCGGAGACGGGTGGTCCGTCCTCGTACCCGAGGGAAGGCCTTGGCGTGGGCCCGGTCCCGGCGTCGGCCGCGGTCCCGGCCCCGGCCCCGGTATCCGTGTCGCGGACGTCGCGGAGCCGGTCGACCGGGTCGTGTCCGGCTGGGCCACCGCGCTCGCGGTCGGCTCGACCTGGCCCGTGCTCGCCCTGTGGTGGGACGGCGACCGGGCCGGCTGCACGCTCGCCGCCGGCTTCCGCCGCCCGGTCGGCTACGTCTGGCTCGCGGACGGCACCCCGGCCGGTGAGGACGAGGCCATGCGCACGTTCGCCGAGCGCCTCGGCCTCGACCCCGTACTGGACGTCCAGGCGCTCGAAGAGCTGACCCGCCCGGACCCGGACGTCGACGCGCGCATCCGGCTGCGCGGGCTGCTCGCCGTACTGACCCGGATCGGGCTGGTCCTGCCGCCCGGCCTGGACCCGGACACGCCCGGCGACCGGCTGTACGCGGCGGCCGACGACCGGCCCGAGGCGGAACCGGTTGCCTGGACCGGTTGGCGCGGGGCGGTGCGGGCCGAACTCGACGCGGTCGAGAGCAGTCGCCTCGGCCCCTGGATGCGCGGCCCCAGGGCCCGGATGCTGGCCGGTGCCCAGCTCGCCGCCGGACTGCCGCTGGTTCTCCGGGGGATCAGACACCGCGGCGGCGGATGGGTGCTCGCCGGGGCGCTGCTGCTGGCGCACGGGGCGCTCGGGCTCGCCTACGACCGGATCAGGGGTGCCGGGGAAACGGTGGACGGGCGCGAGTGGCCACGCGCGTGACTATTCGTCGTCGTCCTCGTCGTCGAGCCGGGCCAGCCAGGTCGCGAGGCGCTCGACCGGCACCTCGAAGTCGGGATTGAGATCGACGAACGTACGGAGCTGCTCGGCGAGCCACTCGAAAGTGACCTCTTCCTCGCCTCGCCGCTTCTCCAGCTCCTCGATACCGCGGTCGGTGAAGTACATGCGGCAAGCCTAATGCCTGGTGACAGCCCTCCGAAGGCCGGGAGCGGGTCCCCGGACCGTACGTCGCGGCGGTTTCGGGACCCGTCCGGACCGGCCCGCACCACCCCCGCGATCCCGCCGAGAACCGGCCGGCGTCACCCCCGCGTCCTGGTCCGCGTACCCGTCCATGTACCTCGCATCGGACGCGGACTGCCGTTAGCCTGCGGGTAGTTGGGGAACGGGGGGTTTCATGGGTGACAGTGACGCCCGTATTACGCGCATTGAGATGCCCGACGGTACGGAGGTCTGGGCGCGGATCTCCGGCGCCGAGGAGCTGGCGCAGCCCGGACCGGGCCCGTCGTTCACGGACATCGGCGCCGGGAACATCGCCGATCGGGTGCAGGCCCGGGTCGAGAGCCTGCAAGGGGTCGTGACCAGCGTGGCGCGTTCGCTCGCCGAGCCGCTGCGGTCCGTGCGGCCCGACGAGGTGAGCGTCGAGTTCGGCATCGAGCTCACCGCGAAGTCCGGCAAGGTCGTCGGGCTGCTCGCGGACGGCGAGGCCAAGGGGTCGATCAAGGTCACGCTGACGTGGAACGGCGGCGGACCGCCGCTCGACCCACCCTCCTCTCCCGTTCCTGCCACCCCACCGGCGGCGCGGCCCGCCACCGATCCGGCCGCCGGGGCATCCACCGGCGCACCGGCGCACGCGGGCGGTACCGCGCCGGACGACGGAAGCGGATCGTGACGCAGCCGCCGGGCGGGGGCGCGTGGCAGGGGCCGAACGGGGCGGAAGCCGCGCTGATGAGCCTCGTGAAGGACGCGACGGTGCGCATCCATCGTCCGGAGCCCGGGTATGCCCCTGAAGGATCCGACGGCGACTTCCTGGGGAGCGGCTTCTTCATCGCTCCGAGCTGGGTCCTCACGTGCGCGCACGTGGCGATGGAGGGGAGGGGGCGTCTGGTGAACGTGGTCTACAAGACCGCTCGCGGCGGCGATGCCGTCCGGGTCGGGGGCACCGTCGTGGCGGCCCTGCCCGAGGAACGGCCCGGCACGGGCGGCTGGCCGGCCCCCGATCTCGCGCTCATCCAGCTGGTCCGGCCCGTCGAACACCCCTGTGTGTACCTCAGCGAGCGCTCCACGGGCATGAACCGCGGCGCGTACTACTTCGCGGGCTGGGCGGCCGGCGGAGCGGGGGCGCTCAAGCGGCTCGGCCGGGAGTGTCGGGTGGTGGGCACCGTCGACGACTGGGCCGACGGCGACGAACAGGTGCTGATCGAGGCGAGCCAGCTGTACGCGGGCATGTCCGGCGGACCCGTGGTCGACCTGGCCCGGGGCGAGGTCGTCGGCGTACTCAAGTCGCGCTCCACCGACACCGACGGCGGTACGGCGATCGGTGTGGAGCGGCTGCGCACGCTGCCCGTGCCGGTCCGGGCCGCCACGGCCGAGTCCGACGACCCGTACCAGGCCGTGTTCCACGCCCACGACCGCTACCACGCCGACCGGCACAACAACCCCGTGGACGACGAGGAGACCTGGGCGGACGTCCAGCGGGACCTGGGCGCGGTGGCGGGCCCGGCGCTCACCCCGCAGCAGCGCGTCGACCTGCTGGGACGGCTCGCCAAGCTCCCTCCGCCGGTCAGCACCCGCAGCCTGCTCGACATCCTCGGCGACCTCGGGTACGGATACCGGACCGTCGGCGTCCCGGCCCCCCGGGGCTGGCGCGACGGGCTGGGCGTCCTGTACGACGCACGCGAGGGCGACGAGGCGCTGGAGCGCGTCCTGCGCTACTGCATGAGCGCCATCTCCGCCGAACGCCCCTATGTGGTGCCCTCCACCCGGCTCGCCGAGGACGCCCTGTGGGACTGGGTGCGGGAGACCGCGGAGGACCGGCTGCGGCGGCCGTTCCGCCGAGAGATGGCCAGGCTCCGGAACCAGGGCAGGTACGCCCCGGGCACCGGGCACCTGCGTACGCCCGAACCGGCCGACGAGCCGGTCCGGCCACCGAAGGCCCCCACATTCGTCGTGCTCCATCTGGAGCCCCGCGCATGGCAGCCGGACCACTACGACTGGCGGGTCGTCGCCCGCCTCTCGGCCGTCGATCTGCCCGTCACCGAGAACTACCAGGGCACCAGGGCCGACGAACTCCCGGCCAGGCTCGGCGCCTCCCTCGGGAAGGCGTTCCGGATGTGCGACGAGCCCGACAACCCCGCGATCCTCCAGGTCGTGGTGCCCTCGGGGCTGTTCGACCTGGAGGTCGAGAAGTGGCAGCTGCCCGCGGACAGCCTGCCCCTCGGAGTCCTGCGGCCGGTGGTCGTACGGTGCACGGACAGGGGCCCCGACCCGTCCGACGACGCGGTCCCGGAGCGCGAGGCCCGCTGGAACCGCCTCCGCAGCGGCCCGACCCGGGCCGCCGTCCTCGACTGCGACGACGAAATGCGGGTACCCGTGCCGGTGCCGGCGAAGCTGCGCGGACTGCCCTACGAGACCGTCCCGGTGCTCTGCCGGTACGGCGGCCGGCACGACACCCAGAGCGTCGCGGGGGTCGCGCGGGTGCTCGACGCCGGGTTCGGCGTCGTCCTGTGGCGGCGCCCGAAAGCCGAACGGCCCGCGTCCTGCACGGAGTTCCACCTACGGGTCGTCGACACTGTCGACGGGGCGGTCGTGGCCGACCGGCTTCCGAGGAAGATCCAGGAGCTGAGGAAAGGGGTGCGGGACGGCCGCCCCGACATGTTCTGGTCGGACGGCATCGCGCTGGTCTACGGAGATTCGCAACCGCCCCCGCCCGGCCCGTTGTTGCAGGCCCCGTGAGCCCCCTTACGAGGGTTGTCCCGGATGACTACGGTGAACCACGTTCGACTGCTGCCCCTGGCCGGACGAGTGATGACGAGGAACACGTTATGAGTGAACCCAGCGAGTGGCTCATCTACCGAGGGGCCGGCGAACCGCACGAAGGCATCGAGCAGTTGCCACCGCCGCCGCCCTGGCGCGACTTCGCGAGCCGTGCCGCCCCGGCCCCCGACGAGCCCGACGGCGACGGCTCCGCCGACCGGCGTCTCGGCGGCCACCGGCACATCGCCGAACTCCACCGGCCGGGCGCCGAGGAGCTCGAAATGATCAACGCCGCGCTCTATCTGCGGCGTCCACTGCTGGTCACCGGCACCCCCGGCGCCGGAAAGAGCACCCTGGCCCACTCGGTCGCCCACGAGCTGGGGCTCGGCCGGGTGCTGCGCTGGCCGATCGTGAGCCGTACGACGCTGCTGGACGGCCTGTACCACTACGACGCGATCGCCCGGCTCCAGGACGTACAGATCGCCGCGCACAGCGCCGCGGCCGACCCGGACGGGGCCCGCGCCGCGGACGACGTGGGCAGCTACATCCGGCTCGGACCGCTCGGCACCGCGCTGCGGCCCTCGGACCGGCCCCGGGTGCTGCTCATCGACGAGCTGGACAAGAGTGACATCGACCTGCCGAACGACCTGCTGAACGTGCTGGAGGAGGGCGAGTTCGGCATTCCCGAGCTGGAGCGGATCGCCGACCGGCTGCCCGACGGAGAGGCGCAGGTCCTTGACGACGACGGCAACAAGGTGAAGGTGCGGGGCGGCCGGGTGCAGTGCACCTCCTTCCCGTTCGTGGTGCTCACCAGCAACGGGGAGCGGGACTTCCCGGCGCCCCTGATGCGCCGCTGCATCCACCTGGAGCTCGGACGCCCCGACCACCAGCGCCTCGCGACCTTCGTACGCGCCCATCTCGGCGACGAGGCGGCACGCTCCGGGGACGACCTCATCGCCCACTTCCTGGAGCGGTCCCGCAGCGAACTGCTCGCGACCGACCAGCTGTTGAACGCGATCTATCTCACCGACGCCGCGGCCCCGGCCGGCCGCGACCGCCTCGCGGACCTGCTCATCCAGCGCCTCGACCGGCCGAGGTGATGTGCTGATGGCGGGCGCGGTGCCCGAGGGCACCCCCGACGCGCGTGGCGCCGACGACGCGGGGCTCTACCCCGCCTTCGTGGCGCGGCTGCGCGAGGCCGGGCTCGACCCCGACGTCGAGCAGCTGCGCGACGCGCTCTGGCTGGCCCGCTGGGCCCGCCACCCGGACGCGCCACCGGCCGATGCCGACGGGCAGGGGTACATCGCGGCCGTCGGCCTCCCCCCGGAACGCCCGGACGGGCGGCCCGACGCCCCCGACCCCGCCCCCGTGCAGCCCGCGCACGACGTGCCGGGCGACGAACCCCCGCCGAGGGCGGACCCCGGGGACCCGGACCGGCGGATCACGCTCTACCCCGTACCACGCACCGGCCCCGCCGGCCGCGCACACCCCGGCGGCGGCCCGTCCGGCACGGGGCCGGGCGGTGCCCGGAAGGGGCGCACGGCCGAGCTCACCTTCGGTGTGCCCGCCGCCCCGGCGCTGCCCGCCCCCCTCCAACTCCAGCGGGCACTGCGGCCGTTGCAGCGCTACCACCCCGCCTCGCCACCCCTGCGCAACACCCTCGACGAGACGGCGACCGCCGAACTCAGCGCCCGCGCCGGGGGGCTGATCCTCCCGGTGTTCCGCGGTGTGTCCCGGGGCGAGGCGGTCCTGCAGTGCGTCATGGACGCCTCGTCCTCGATGCTGGTGTGGGACCGAATGTTCAGTGAACTCCAGCAAATATTCGGCCAGTTGGGGGCATTCCGGGATGTCCAGGCGCGCTATCTGCACCAGGGCCCGGACGGCGCGGCCGCGGTGAGCCGCAGTCCCGACCCGGCCGCGGCGCCGCTGAACTCCGCGGACCGGCTGAGCGATCCGACCGGCCGCCGCGTCACCGTCCTGGTCAGCGACTGCGCCGGCCCGCTCTGGCACAGCGGCCGGGCCCACCGGCTGCTGCACCAGCTGGCCGCGCAGGCCCCGGCCGCAGTGCTCCAGCCGCTGCCGCAACGGATGTGGAACCGCACCAGGCTGCCGGTCACCTACGGTTCGCTGTCCCGGGGCGACGGTCCCGGCGGAGCCGCCGTGCTCAAGGTCGTGGAGCAGCCGGGGATGGGCCCCGCCGTGCATCCCGGAGCCCTCGCCGTACCCGTACTCCCGCCGGTGGAAGGGGCATTGGCGGCCTGGGCGCGGCTGCTGTCCGGCGCCGGATCGGGGCAGATCTCCGGCGCGGTCGGCTGGGTGCGGGCCGATCAGCCGGCGGCGGCCGCGCAGCGTGCCGGCGACGGACTCTCCTCGCTCCAGCTGGTCAGCCGCTTCCGCTCGGCGGCCTCACCGGCCGCCGGGCAGCTGGCCGTCTACCTCGCGGCGGCCCCGCTGCACCTCCCGGTGATGCAGCTGGTGCAACGCACGATGCTGCCCCACTCGGGCCCCTCCGAACTCGCCGAGGTGCTGCTCAGCGGACTGCTGACGCGCAGCAGGAACGAGGACGGCGGGGAGCACGACGGTCAGTGGTACGAATTCGTGCCCGGCGTCCGGGAGGCGCTGCTCGGCCCGCTGGGCCGCGACGAGGCACTGCTCGTGCTCAAGCACTGTTCGCAGTACATCGAGCAGCGGTTCGGGAAGGGCGGACCGAACTTCCCCGCCCTGGCCTTCGCCCAGCTCGGTGAACGCCCGCGCGCACGCGGATACCTGCCGTTGCCGGCCGGTTCCGGCGCGGGCCCCTCGGAGAACGGCGCACCCGACGGGGAGATCGAGGAGGGTGGTGAGAACGGGGAGAGCGACGCAAGCGGCGGGTCGCGCGTCCCCCACCCCTTCGCCGAGGTCGCGGTCCGCGTACTGGAGCGTTTCATGCCCCTGCCCGAGCAGTTCGTGACGCAGACCGGACGCGGCGGCCGTCCGGGCCCCCTCCGGACCTCGAACGCGGCGGTGGCGAGCGCCCGCGCCCTCCTGCGGCAGTTCGAGGCGGACAGCATGGTGCAGTACCTCATCGACGCGGTGCAGCTGCTGCGCGGCGCCGCCGAACGCGAGGAGGAGCCGGGCACCGACCCCGGGCTGTGGGCGGAGTACTCCCGCTGCGTACTGCGGCTGTGGGAGGTCCAGGGCGACGCCGAACTGCTCCGCGAGGCCGAGTACGCCGCCGAACGGGCCGCCGCACAACCCGCCGCGGTACGCGAACGGGCCGTACTGGCCAAGGTGTTGCACGCCGCGGCCGACGACCGGCGGCGGCGCGGCGACCGTCGCGGCGCACTGGAACTGCTGCGCCGAGCCGACCGCGAGTACACGGCCGCCTGCTCGGCCCCCGGCCTGGACCCCGCCGAGGCCCTCCGGCTGACCCTGGAACGGGTCCGGGCCCTGGAGGCGCAGTGGCGGCTCGACGGCGACACCGCCCTGCTCCAGGCCGCGTGCGGAATGCTGGAGGCGTTCGCCGATGCCTGGCCCGACCAGGAGAACCGCCCCACCACCCTGCCCCTGGCGCACGGACGGACCCTGCTGAAGCTGGCCGGTGCCACCGCCGACCCCGAACAGTCCCGGGTGTACGCGGGCCAGGCCGCCCGCTCCCTGCGCACCGCCTTCGGACAGGGCGGCGGCCGGCACACCCTCGGCACCGAGGTGCGCATCCTGCTGGACCTGGTGGACGCCCTGCTCGGCTCCGGCGAGGAGCCGGACGAAGCCGCGACACTCGTCGAGCAGGCCCTGGCGACCGTACGCGACCAGCGGCAGCTCGCCACGCTCCGGATCAGGGCCGGCCGGATCCGCGTCGCCCGGTACGAGCACACCGGGGAGCCGGACGAACTCGTGTCCGCCGCCGACTGGTTCGCCCAGGCCGCACGGGGCGTACCCCGCGACTCGCGGGCCCACGCCGACCTGCTCGCCGAATGGGGCGGCACCCTGCTGCGCCGGGCCCGGCTGCCGGACGGCCGCCCGCACATCGGCGCCGCGATCCGGGTACTGCGCGACTGCCGTACGGAGACGCCTGCGGGCAGCACCCGCCAGGCCGGGCGGCTCCTGATGCTGGGCCGCGCGCTGATGCTCCGGCACCGGGCCACCGAGGACCGGGTCGACCTCCGCGAGGCCGAGCACCTCTTCGGCCTCGCGGCCCAGGAAGCGGCCGACCCGCTGACCGAGGCGAACTGCTGGCTGGAACTGGGCCGCTCCCACCTCGACGCCGCCCGGGTGCTCCGGCGCCCGGCCCGGCTCGACGAGGCGGCCGAGGCGTTCCGGGGCGCGGCGGAGGCGGCGGGCACGGCGGAAGAGGAGCTGGACAGTCCGCAACAGGTCTGGCAGGCCATCGAGTTGGGGGCCACGGCCAACCACTGGCGGGGCATGACGTACGAGCGAGCGGGACGCCCCCGGGCGGCCCGCGAGGCATACCGGGCGGCCCGCCAGGAATGGCGCAAGCTGCCGGACGGCGGCGGATCCGCGGGCGAGTCGACCGCCGAGCGGCTGGCGGAGCTGGAGCGTTGAAGCCGACCGCCGACCGCCGACCGCCGACCGCCGACCGCCGAGCGGCTGGGCGGCTGGGCGGAGCTGGAGCGCTGAAGGGGAAGCGGGCGGCGTGAGGAGTGCCGCCACCGTGGGACCGGCGTACGACCGACGCCGGGTGGACGGCACGTCCGGCAAGGCGTAGCCCGGGTCCTGCGGGGCATCCGTACATTGGCGGCCGTACGCGGAATCCGTGTCGGCGCACAGACCATCAGGCACGCGGGCCCGACCGGGCGCTCAAGGGCGAGCGCGCCGGCTCGGGCGCGAGGGATGTTACGGGGAGGCGTGATGAGCGAGACGGTGCACAAGGACATCCCGGACGGCGGTCCGTCGGGTGTTCCCTCCGGCGGACCGGAGGCGCTGCCGGACCTGCTGGCGCTCGATCTGGAATCGCTGCGGACACTGGACCATCCGGTGCTCGCCGAGGTCGTCGCGGATCTGCGCGGACGGGTCGAACAGCCGCGGGAGATGCTGTGGGGGTTCAACAACTCCTTCTGACGCCCGCAGTCTCCCTCCGCTCGCGGCCCGGCCCCGGAAGAAGGGCGCCGCGGCCGCACGATTCAGGTCCGGGGGCCCGGTTGAACAGGACATCGTGACAGGGCACGGGTTTGTCGCCGCCACAGGCCAGGGATACTCGCCCCGGGGCGGCGACGGGGGCCGTGCCGGCGGATGCGAACGGCACGGGGGTGCGGGAGTGTCTCGACAGGCGACGCCGAAAACGCCCCCGTGCCCCGACGGCCACCGACTCCTGCCCGCCTTCGGGCAGTTCATCGTCAAGATGCACGGCCGCTGCAATCTCGCCTGCCGCTACTGCTACCTCTACGCGGGCCCCGACCACACCTGGCGCGACCGCCCGGCCGCCGCCGCACCCGCCGTCCTGGACCGCACCGCGCACCGCATCGCCGAACACGCGGCGGCCCACGGACTGCGCGAGGCCGCCCTCGTCCTGCACGGCGGCGAACCCCTCCTCGCGGGCGCCGGCCGGCTGGCCGCGTTCGCCGACCGGGTACGTGCCCTGGCGCCCGCCGGCTGCACCGTCCACACCACCGTCCAGACCAACGCGACGCTGCTCACCGAAGCGCGCACCACCACCCTCGCCCGGCACGGCATACGCATCGGCATCAGCCTCGACGGCGGCCTGGCCGCCCACAACACCCAGCGCACCGACCACGCGGGACGCCCCTCCTGGCCCGCCGCCTCGCGTGGCGCCCGGCTCCTCGCCGACCGCCACCCCGACGCCTACGCGGGCATCCTCACCGTCGTCGACCCGCGGACCGACCCGGTCGAGATGTACGAATCGCTGCTCGCCCTGCGCCCACCGGCCCTGGACCTGCTGCTGCCGCACGGCAACTGGACGAACCCCCCACCGGGCCTGCCGCGCGCGGACACCCCGTCCGGCCGCCCGACCCCGTACGGCGACTGGCTCACCACCGTCTTCGACCGCTGGTGGCGCAGCGGACGGCGGGAGACCCGGATCCGGCTCTTCGAGGAGTGCATCGCCCTGCTGCTGGGCCTGCCCGCCGCCACCGAATCGCTCGGCCTCGACCCCGTCGACGCGATCGTGGTCGAGACCGACGGGGCGATCGAGCAGGTGGACTCCCTCAAGTCCGCCTACGACACCGCAGCCGCCACCGGGCTCGACATCTTCCGCCACACCTTCGACGACGCCCTGCGCCACCCCGGCGTCGCCGCCCGCCGGGCAGGCGCCGACGCGCTGGCCGCCACCTGCCGGGCCTGCCCGCTGCTGACCGTCTGCGGCGGCGGCCACTACGCACACCGCTACCGCGCAGAGAACGGCTTCGCCAACCCGTCCGTCTACTGCGCCGACCTCGAACGGCTGGTACGCCATGTCGCGGCCCGGCTGTCCGACGCAACCGCAGGAGAACGCCGATGATCCCCCCACTCCCGGACCACATGCTGCGTCAACTCGGCCGCACCGAGGGCGACGCCGACACCCTCCGCGTACTCGTACGCGATCAGGACACCCGTCGGCTCGTGCTGCTGCGGGCCCTGCTCGACGCGGCCGGGGCGGCCCCCACGACCGTCTGCCCGCCCCGGGCCCTCGACCGCCTCCGCCAGGACTGGGCCCTGCTGGAGAAGGCCGAACGCGCCGACCGGACCGCCGTACGCACCGTCCTGCTGCACCCCCTCGTGGGCCCCTGGGCGCAGCGCTGCCTGCGCGGCCTCGCCGGACCGGGCCCCGCGCCCGGCCCGCCCCCCGGCCCCGAACTCCGGGAAGATATGGATCACTTGAGCGCCCTGGCGGCCGCGGCGGCGATCCGTGCCGGAATCCCGTTCACGACCCGGCTCACCGCACACGACGGGCTCCTGCCGCTGCCCACCCTGGGCGCCCTGCGCGCGGCGCCCGAAGGGTCCGGGACGGTCGATGTCACCTTCTCCGACGGTGAACTGACGCTGCGTGACAGCTCCGCCGGGCCGCCCCTCGTCGCACGCACGCACCCGGACGGAACGACCGGATCGGCCGACCCGCGCTGGCTGCCGGTGCTCGCCCTGCCCGCCGCGCAGCACGGCATCGGCCCCGTACCCCTGGACGACGTGGACCCGTACCGCACCGACGGCCGCGGACCGCAACCGCACGGGCTGAGCACCGCCACCCGCGTCGACGACCACGCGCGCAAGACCTGGGCCGAGTCCTGGGCCGGGGTGGCACCACTGCTCCGCATCGGCGGCGAGCACCGGCTCACCGAAGTGGCGGTCCTGCTGCGCTGCCTGGTCCCGCTCGGCCCGCCACCCGGTTCCGGGACCGCCGGCGACAGCGCGGCCCACTGCAGCGGCACCAGGCGGGAAGCGTTCGGCGCCGTCCTCAGCAGCAGGCCGGCCACCCCCGCGTACTTCGCCTCCACCCTCGTCCACGAACTCCAGCACACCAAGCTGGCCGCGCTCTGCGCCCTCGTACCGCTGCACCACGAGGACGCCGGACCGCGCCACTTCGCCCCCTGGCGCCCCGACCCCCGCCCCTTCGACGGCCTCCTCCAGGGCGCCTACTCGCACCTCGCGCTCGCCGACTACTGGCAGCGGTTCGCCCTCGGCGCGCGACGCGTCACCCACCGCGACCTGGCCTGGGCCGAGCACGCCCGATGCCGCGAACAGGTCGGCGCCGTACTCCCCGCACTGGCCGGGTCGGCGGCGCTGACCCGCGAAGGCCGAATACTGGTCAACGAGATGATCGCGCTCTACCACCGTCTGGACGATTGTCCGCCTCCTGCGGGGCACCTCGCGCGCGCGGAGGCGTACGTGGCCACCGCCAAGGTGATATGGCAGCAGAGGAACGGCCCGTGAAGGCCGTCCGAGACCCCGGGATTGTCCGCCGGAACGACCAGGCTCCGGTGTATGTTGACAAAGCTCGAATCGAGGCAGGGAGACGGTTGAATGCCCGGAACGCGTAGGCAAGTTGGAGCAACCGGGGCGCAAACCGTCACCATCAGTTTCGCCGGATTCAACCGAGCCTGGGCGACCTGGATCGGGGACCGCCTGGAGCGCCGCGGAGTGACGGTCGTCCAGCAGCGCTGGGACCCCCCGGTGGAGGTGCCGCTGGAGGAGTCGCTGCGCGACCTGACGCTCTCCAGGGGCCGCGTCCTGCTGATCCTCAGCGACTGGTACTTCCAGCTCGGCCCGCGCGGCCACGACGAGTGGAACCGGGCGCTGCGCGAGGTCGTCGCCCCCGACCAGGACCGCTTCGCCGCGGTCTGCCTCACCACCTCGGCCCTGCCCGGCGCCACCTCCGTCCTCGGCGCCGCCGACCTCACCAACGTCGGCGCCGACGAGGCCGAGCGCCGCCTCCTCGTCCGTCTGGGCCTGCCCACCGACCCGCTGCCCGAGCCGGTCGAGCACCGGCCGGGCCCCCGGTACCCGGCCGACACCCCCGAGGTGTGGGGCGGGGTGCCGCGCCGCAACACCCGGTTCACCGGGCGTGAGGAACTGCTGAACAAGGCGTACCAGGCGCTCCAGGACGCCGGGTCCGGCGCCGGGGTCGTGGCGCTGTACGGCATGTCCGGCGTCGGCAAGACCCAGCTGGCCGCGGAGTACGTCTACCGCTTCGGTTCCGAGTACGACGTGGTCTGGTGGGTGCCCGCCGACCGGCGTGCGCTCTACCGCCAGCGGCTCGCCGAACTCGCCCCCGAACTGGGCCTGTCCACCGGCGTCGAGTACGGCGAGCGGCTGCGCGCGGTACGCGACGCGCTGCGCCGCGGCGAACCGCACTCCCACTGGCTCCTCGTCCTCGACGGCGCCGACGAGCCGGAGAACATCTGGGACCTGGTGCCGACCGGCCCCGGACACGTCCTGATCACCTCGCGCAACCCGGAGTGGGGCGAGCACAACAGCAACCTCGTCGAGGTACCCGTATACAGCAGGGACGAGTCGGTCGCCTTCGTCCGGCGCCGTGCCCCGCGGCTGAGCCCCGCCGAGGCGGACCGGCTCGCGGAGGCGCTCGAAGACCTCCCGCTCCTCCTCGACCAGACCGCGGGCTGGCTGAACGACTCCGACCTGTCGGTCGAGGAGTACATCGAACTCCTCGAAGGCGGCATCGACCAGAACGTCGTCAAGGTCTCCGCGGACTTTCCGCTCGCCTTCCAGACCGCCTGGTCGATACTGCTGAACAAGCTCAAGGACACCGTCCCCGAATCCGTCGACCTGCTCCGCCTGTGCAGCTTCTTCGCACCCGGCTCCATCCCCGTACGGCTGCTGAAGGAGATGCCCGCGGGCGAGCTGCCGGAACAGGTCTCCGGCCTGTTGAACGACCCGCTGCTGTGGAACAAGGCGATCGCCCAGCTCCGCCAGTACTCCGTGGTCCGGCTGGAGTCCCACGAGTCGGCCGTCGAGGAGGCGTCGTCCGGCGAATCGCTCTACATGCACCGCATGGTCCACCAGATCGTCGGCCACGACATGACGGAGCGGGACCGCAAGGAGTTCATCGACGTGGTCCGACGGGCGCTCGCCGCCGCGGACCCCGGCAGGCCCACCGACACCCGCCTGTGGCCCGCCTACGCCGAGATCACCCCGCACCTGAAATGGGCCGACGTACTCCGGAGCACCGACCCGGCGGTGCAGTCCCTGGTGCTCAACTGCCTGCGCTACATGTACCTCTCGGGGGAGTACCGGGCAGGCATCAAGCTGGGCGAGCGCGCCATGCGGGCCTGGCGGGAACTCCTCGGCGAGGACCACCCCAGGATCTGGGACCTCAGCTACCACTACGCCAATCTGCTGCGGGCCGTCGGTGACTACGCCGGCACGGAAGCGATCGAACGCGCCGCCGTGGACCATCTGCGCACCGAGCGCGGCGTACAGGACCTGGAGCACCTGCGTGCCGCCGGGGGCCTCGCCGCCGACCTGCGCGGCCTCGGCCGGTACGACGAGGCGCTGGAGATGTCCGGCTGGGTCCTCGCCGCCTACCGCGAGCTGCTGGGCGACCAGGACTCGCGCACGCTCAACGCGCAGAACAACCTGGCCGTTTCGCTGCGGCTCCTCGGCCGGTACCAGGAGTCGTTGGAGCTCAACCAGCGGACCCTGGAAGCCCGTCGGCAGTTCCTGGGCCAGCGTCACAACTGGACCCTGTCCTCCCAGACCACGTACGCCACCGACCTGCGTCTGCTCGGCCGCTACAGCGACGGGCTGTCGCTCCAGAACCAGAGCGCCCGGGTGCACCGGCTGGTCCTGGGGAACGACAACCCGCAGACGCTGCGGGCCGAGTACAACCTCGCGCTGTGCCACTACCGCTCGGGAGACCGCGCCAAGGCCTCGGCCCTGTTCACCCGGGTCCTGGAGCGATGCGAACGCGTGCTGGGCGAGGACGACCCGCTGACCATGATGTTCGCGGCCGGACAGAGCTGCTTCGCCCGCGAGCACGCGGACATCGACCAGGCCAGGGCCATAAGCGAGAAGGTCGTCGACGGCTACCTGAACATGCTCGGCGAGGAGCACCCCTTCGTGGCGGGAACACGGGCCAACCACGCCCTGATCCTGCGCAACGTGGGCGAGCGGGACCAGGCCCACGCCCTCCTGGAAGGGGCCCTCGCCGCGTTGACGCAGGCCGTCGGCGAGTACCACCCCTGGACCCTGGGATGCGCCATCAACGCCTCGGCGCTGCGCAACCTGGTGGGAGACCCGGAATCCGCGGCCTCGCTGACGGACGCGGTCATCGCCAGGGCGACCGAGACCCTCGGACGGACCCACCCGCTGACCCTCTCCGCCCGGATCGCCCACGCCGCGGACCTGCGTGGCGTACGGGAGAGGCAGCGGGCCGAGAAGGTCGAGAGCGAGGCACTGGGCGACCTGGCGACCACCCTCGGCGCCCAGCACGTCCACACGGTCTCGGCCCGCTCGCGCAACCGCCCGTACTGGGACTTCGAGCCGCCGATCGTCTGACCGGCGCGCCGCGAACCGAAGGGCCCGGCCCCCGCGAGCAACTCGCGGGGGCCGGGCCCTTGTACGTACAGCGACCGGTCAGGCCTCGAAGACCTCGGCGACCAGCTGTGCCTGCTCGGCCTGGTGGCGCTTGGCCGAGCCGACCGCCGGGGACGAGCTGTGCGGGCGCGAGATGCGGCGCAGGCGCTCGCCGTGCGGGACGTCCGCGCCGACGGCCAGGTCCAGGTGGTCGATCAGGTTCAGGGCGATGAACGGCCAGGCGCCCTGGTTGGCCGGCTCCTCCTGGGTCCAGAGGTACTTCTCGGCGTTCGGGTACTTGGCGATCTCGGCCTGGAGCTCGGCACCCGGCAGCGGGTACAGGCGCTCCAGACGGATGATGGCGGTGTCCGTGACGCCGCGCTTCGTACGCTCGGCCTCCAGGTCGTAGTAGACCTTGCCGGCGCAGAAGACGACCTTGCGGACGTCGGCCGGGTTCACCGAGTCGTCGCCGATCACCGGGCGGAAGCCGCCGGTGGTGAACTCCTCCGCCTTCGACGCGGCCGCCTTGAGGCGGAGCATCGACTTCGGGGTGAAGACGATCAGCGGCTTGTGGTGCGGGTTGTGCACCTGCCACCGCAGGAGGTGGAAGTAGTTCGACGGCAGGGTCGGCATGGCGACCGTCATGTTGTTCTGCGCACACAGCGTGAGGAAACGCTCCGGGCGGGCGGACGAGTGGTCCGGGCCCTGGCCCTCGTAGCCGTGCGGCAGCAGCAGCGTGACGCCGGAGGTCTGGCCCCACTTCTGCTCGGCCGAGGAGATGAACTCGTCGACGACGGTCTGCGCGCCGTTGACGAAGTCAC
This sequence comes from Streptomyces sp. NPDC007164, assembly GCF_040634135.1. Classification (NCBI taxonomy): domain Bacteria; kingdom Bacillati; phylum Actinomycetota; class Actinomycetes; order Kitasatosporales; family Streptomycetaceae; genus Streptomyces; species Streptomyces sp. NPDC007164. The sequence goes on along the minus strand of NZ_JBEYFB010000049.1, from coordinate 13,359 downwards.
CGAACTGGGCCTCCCAGACGACCAGCGACTCCGGACGGGCCAGCGAGTAGCCGTACTCGAAGCCCATCGCCGCGTACTCGCTGAGCAGCGAGTCGTAGACGTTGTAACGGGCCTGCTCGTCGGAGAGGTAGAGCAGCGGGGTGTAGTCCTCGCCGGTCACCTGGTCGACGAGGACCGCGTGCCGCTGGCCGAAGGTGCCACGGCGGGTGTCCTGGCCGGCGAGCCGGACCGGGGTGCCCTCCATCAGCAGCGAACCGATGGCCAGGGTCTCGCCCATGCCCCAGTCGATCGTGCCGTTCTCCACCGAGGCCGCGCGGCGCTGCATCTGCGGCATCAGGCGGGGGTGGACGGTGATCCGGTCGGGGATGTTGACCTGGGACTCCGCGATGGCCTTCACGACCTCCGGGGAGATCGCGGTGGTCACGGCGACCGGGAACTCCGGCTGGACCTCGGGGGTGTGCGCCGGGGCCGGCAGCGAGGTGGCCTCACGGACCTCCGCGAAGACCTTCTCCAGCTGGCCCTGGAAGTCCTGGAGCGCCTGCTCCGCCTCTTCCAGCGTGATGTCGCCGCGGCCGATGAGGGACTCGGTGTAGAGCTTGCGCACCGAGCGCTTCTTGTCGACCAGGTTGTACATCTGCGGGTTGGTGAACTCCGGGTTGTCGGTCTCGTTGTGACCGCGGCGCCGGTAGCAGATGAGGTCGATCACGACGTCCTTGTTGAACGCCTGCCGGAACTCGAAGGCGAGCCGCGCGACCCGGACGACGGCCTCGGGGTCGTCGCCGTTGACGTGGATGATCGGCGCCTCGATCATGCGCGCCACGTCGGTGGCGTACATCGAGGAGCGCGAGGACTCCGGGGCGGCGGTGAAGCCGACCTGGTTGTTGATCACCACGTGCACGGTGCCGCCGGTGCGGTAGCCGCGCAGCTGCGACATGTTGAGCGTCTCGGCGACGACGCCCTGGCCCGCGAAGGCCGCGTCGCCGTGGAGCGCGACGGGCAGGACCGTGAAGTCCGTGCCGCCCTTGTTGATGATGTCCTGCTTGGCGCGGGCGATGCCCTCCAGGACCGGGTCGACCGCCTCCAGGTGCGAGGGGTTGGCGGCCAGCGAGACCTTGATCTGCTCGCCGTCCAGACCGGTGAAGGTGCCCTCGGCGCCCAGGTGGTACTTGACGTCGCCGGAGCCGTGCATCGACCGGGGGTCGAGGTTGCCCTCGAACTCGCGGAAGATCTGCGCGTACGACTTGCCGACGATGTTGGCCAGCACGTTCAGCCGGCCGCGGTGGGCCATGCCGATGACGACCTCGTCGAGGCGGGCCTCGGCGGCGGAGTCGATGACCGCGTCGAGCAGCGGGATGACGGACTCGCCGCCCTCCAGCGAGAACCGCTTCTGGCCGACGTACTTGGTCTGCAGGAACGTCTCGAACGCCTCGGCGGCGTTCAGCCGGCGCAGGATGCGCAGCTGCTCCTCGCGCTCGGGCTGCTGGGCGCGCGGGCGCTCCACCCGGTCCTGGAGCCACTTGCGCTGCTTCGGGTCCTGGATGTGCATGAACTCGATGCCGGTGGTGCGGCAGTACGACTCACGCAGCACGCCGAGGATGTCGCGGAGCTTCATCATCGACTTGCCGGCGAAACCGCCGACCGCGAAGTCCCGCTCCAGGTCCCACAGGGTGAGGCCGTGCTCGGTGATGTCCAGGTCGGGGTGCTTGCGCTGGCGGTACTCCAGCGGGTCGGTGTCGGCCATGACGTGGCCGCGGACCCGGTAGGAGTGGATCAGCTCGAAGACCCGCGCGGCCTTGGTGACGTCGTTGTCGTGCGAGGCGTCGATGTCCGTCAGCCAGCGGACCGGCTCGTACGGGATGCGCAGCGACTTGAAGATCTCGTCGTAGAACTCGTTCTCGCCGAGCAGCAGCTGGGCGAGAATCCGCAGGAACTCGCCGGAGGCGGCGCCCTGGATGACCCGGTGGTCGTACGTCGAGGTCAGTGTCATGACCTTGGAGATGCCCAGCTTGTTCAGGGTGTCCTGGGAGGTGCCCTGGAACTCGGCCGGGTAGTCCATCGCGCCGACGCCCATGATGAGGCCCTGACCGGGCATCAGGCGGGGCACCGAGTGGACGGTGCCGATGCCGCCGGGGTTGGTCAGCGAGGCGGTGACGCCGGTGAAGTCGTCCATGCCGAGCTTGCCGTTGCGGGCGCGGCGGACGATGTCCTCGTAGGCCTGCCAGAACTCGAAGAAGTTGAGCGTCTCGGCCTTCTTGATGGCCGCGACGACCAGCTGGCGGTCGCCGTTCGGCTTCACCAGGTCGATGGCCAGACCGAGGTTCACGTGCTCCGGCTTGACCAGGGTCGGCTTGCCGTCCTTCAGCGCGAAGGAGTGGTTCATCGTCGGCATGGCCTTGAGGGCCTGCACCATCGCGTAGCCGATGAGGTGCGTGAAGGAGATCTTCCCGCCCCGGGCGCGCTTGAGGTGGTTGTTGATGACGATGCGGTTGTCGAAGAGCAGCTTCACCGGGACGGCGCGGACGGACGTGGCCGTCGGCAGCTCCAGCGAGGCGTTCATGTTCTTCGCGACGGCGGCCGAGGGGCCACGCAGCGTGACGTACTCGGGACCGGCCGGGGCCTCGGTGGCCGGCGCGGCCGCGGCCTTGGCCGGGGCGGGCTCGGCGGCCTTCGCGGCCGGGGCCGGAGCGGCCTTCGCCGGGGCTGCCGGGGCTGCCGGGGCTGCCGGAGCAGCGGCGGCGGGCGCGGCCTGTGCGGGGGCCGGAGCCGCGGGGGCCGGGGCGGGTGCGGCCGGGGTGGCCGGCGCGGGTGCGGCCGGCGCGGGTGCGGCCGGGGTCACCGCGGCCGGGGCGCCGGGAACGGGCTTGTCCGCCGTGCCGGACGTACCCGGCTTGTAGTCGGCGAAGAAGTCCCACCAGGCGCGATCGACCGAATTGGGATCCTGGAGGTACTGCTGGTAGATCTCGTCGACGAGCCACTCATTGGGCCCGAAAGCAGCGGCCGGGTTCGAACCCGGGCTGGCTTGGTCGGTCGAGATGCTCGAGTTACTGGGGGACTGAGACGACACGGCGGCAACCGCCCTCTTCCGCTTCACAAGGTGATGGACAGCGGAAATCAAGGCTACGCCTCCCCGGCCGTTCCACGCAGGCCGGGCCGGTCTTCGTCGCGCAAGTCACATCGGAAGGCGGGTTTCGGTGCAGGAATTGGCGGGAAACAAGCACAGTTCCGCTTTGTTTTGGGTACGTCGGACCTCGGCTACGGCCCACTGGGCCGCACCCCTTGAACGGAACACGCAGAACGTGCCCTTCCGGTTCGAACCCTATGTCAACCGCGCTGCTGAGGGATCCCCGGAAGAGTGACCTGAATGCGGCAGCCGCGAACGGATTCGGCCACACCGATGCGTCCACCGTGCAGATCCACCGCCCAGCGGGCGATCGCCAGGCCGAGGCCCGTACCGCCGTCGCTGCCCGGGCCGTGCGGGGAGGGCACCTCGCCGCGGTTGAAGCGCTCGAAGACCCGGTGCCGCTCGGACTCCGGGATGCCCGGCCCCTCGTCCAGCACTTCGAGCATCAGGGACTCCGGCGTGGTCCCGCGCCGGGCCAGCACGGTGACCCGGCCGTGCGGCGGGCTGTGCTTGACGGCGTTGTCGATCAGATTGGCCACCACCTGGTGCAGCCGCTCCGCGTCCGCGTGCGCGGTCAGCTCCGGCGGCGACACGTCCAGGTGCAGATGTACGTCCTTGCGGGTGTGGTTCCCGGAACCGGACGACAGCCGGCGGTGCCCGGCGGCGAGGTTCGCCTCCTTCAGCACACCCGACAGATAGGGCCACACCTCGAAACGGCGGGCCTTCAGCGTGACCACCCCGTTGTCCAGCCGGGACAGGTCCAGCAGCGTCTCCACCAGCCTGCCGAGCCGCTCGGTCTGCTTCAGAGCGGTACGCATGGTCTCCGGATCGGCCGAGGACACCCCGTCCACGACGTTCTCCAGCACGGCTCTCAGCGCCGCGATGGGTGTGCGCAACTCGTGCGAGACATTGGCGACCAGCTCCTTGCGGTGCCGGTCCACGGCCTCCAGATCGTCCGCCATGCGATTGATCGTCTGGGCCAGGTCACCGAGTTCGTCGCGCCGGTCGGCGCCGCTCACCCGCCTGGTGTAGTCGCCGTGCGAGATCGACCGGGCCACCGTCGTCATCTCGTCCAGCGGCGAGGTCAGACCGTGCGCGACGAACTGGGTTATGAGCAGGGTCGCGATCACCGAGAACACCGTGATGAACCGCAGCTCGGTCCTGGTGCGCACGGCCACCATCAGCAGGCCGGTGGTGATGAAGACCGAGACCACGACGAGCGTGCTCATCTTGGCCTTGACCGAGAAGGGACGCAGTCCGGAACCGGGCCGGGTCATGGAGCCGGGGTCTCCAGGGCGTAGCCGACACCGTGCACGGTACGGATCCGCTCCGCGCCGATCTTCCGGCGCAGTGCCTTGATGTGGCTGTCGACGGTACGGGTGCCGGAGGCGTCCGCCCAGTCCCAGACCTCGGCCAGCAGCTGCTCCCGGGAGAGCACCGCACGCGGGGTGTTGGCCAGACAGACCAGCAGGTCGAACTCGGTCGGCGTGAGGTGGACGTCGTCGGCGCGCACCCGGACCCGGCGCTGCGCGTGATCGATCTCCAGCTCGCCGAGGCGCAGTATTCCGCTGCGCGGCGTCACCGCGGCCAGCGCCGCGCGCTCGACCCGGCGCAGCAGGACATGGACCCGGGCCGCCAGCTCGCGCATCGAGAACGGCTTGGTCATGTAGTCGTCGGCGCCCACTCCGAGGCCGACCAGCATGTCCGTCTCGTCGTCCCTCGCGGTCAGCATCAGCACCGGCACCGGCCGCTGGGCCTGCACCCGGCGGCAGACCTCCAGCCCGTCGAAGCCGGGAAGCATGATGTCGAGCACCATCAGATCGGGCTGCCACGCCTCGGCCGCGTCCACTGCCGCGGGGCCGTCGAGTGCGGTCTGCACCAGAAAGCCCTCGGCCCGCAGCCGGGCGGAAATGGCTTCGACGATCGTGGCGTCGTCCTCGACCACCAGCACCCGGCGCTGCGCGCCCGGGGTGGCCGCGACACCGTTGTGGGTGGTGTGTGTCTGTTCCATCGCCCCGCCCCTGCCCGTTCTCGCGGGGGCCATTCCCCCGGACGCACGGTCTTCGCTTGTGGATTTCGTCGGTGATCCCGTTACCGGTCAGCAGCGTAAAGGCAGCGGACTGCTCTCGGCTACGCAGGGTGTAACGCCTCGGACGCAAAGAGGTGGCGGAGTGTCGGTCTTGTGACGCTTGGCCCCCGGACTTCCGGGGGCCGGCGATACCCGGTGGGGGAACTCAGGCCGTCCGAAGTGCGAGATGCACCACGTCGGGAACACCTCGGGCAACATTGACCTCTTCAGTCCTTACCCCATCGAATCCGGCATTCCGCAAGGCCTGTTCGAAGTCGGCGGACGGCTGCGCGGACCACACCGCGAGAACACCGCCCGGCGTCAGCCGCTCCCGGCAGTCCGCCAGACCGGCCGGGGAGTACAGGCCGGTGTTGTCCTCGGTGACGGTCCACTCCGGCCCGTTGTCGATGTCCAGGCACAGAGCGTCGTAACGGTCCGTAGTCGTACGCAGGTACTCGACCAGATCCGTCGTCAGGATCCCGGTCCGCGGATCGGCCAGCGCCGCGCCGGAGATCGCACCCAGCGGCCCCTGAAGATGCCAGTCCACGATCGCCTGCTCCCGCTCGGCCACGACGATCCGCCCCCACCTCGGCCCGTCGGCGGCCCGGACCAGCGAGAAGCCGACGCCGAGGCCCCCGATGAGCACCGACGGAGCGGTCCGGCCGGGCGGCAGCGCGGCCAGCGCCGCGTCGATCAGCAGCCGCTCGGAGCGCCCGTCGGAGGTGTCCATCAGGAAGCACCCGTTGGCGATGATCTCGAAGTCGTCACCCCGCTCCCGCAGCACGACCTCGCCGTACGGGCCTTCGCGGCGGTCGAGCGTGACGGGGGAGGGGGTGTCGGAGCGATGGATCTGGGGCATGGTGCGGGTCTCCGGCGGGTGGCGGGCAGGTTCCCCGCCATCCTGGCCGGTGGGCGCGGCCCGGTGCCAGCGGATTGCCGGATCCGCCCGCTGCCGGATCCGCCCGCTGCCGGATCCGCCCCCTGCCGGATCAGCCGCGCTCCGGGCGTGCGCCGCGCACCACCAGGAGGGCCGCCCCGGCCACGTACGCCGTCACGGCCACCGACCAGGCCGCGCCCTGCGGACCCGGCTGCATCGGCCAGGCCCACACGGCCGCCGCGCCGCCCGGGTCGCGGGGCGCCGCCAGGTAGACGGCGCCTCCGTAGACCGTCATCGGCAGCCAGCTCAGCCGGGCGCCGAGCAGGGCGGCGGAGGCCGCGGCCACCCCCGTCGCGCCGAGCACGTTGCGCACCATGGCCGGTACGCCGAACTCCTCCGGGTGCCCCGGGACCGCCGCCGCGAGCACCCCGGCCGTCACCGCGGTCAGCGCCAGCAGATGCAGCAGCCGGCGCGGCCACCAGCGGCGTACGGCGGTCCGGTCCAGCTCCTCGGAGTGCGAGTGCAGGCCGGTGCCGATCGCCGAGGAGGCGAGCAGCGGGGCCAGCACGACGACCGGGACGCGGGCGGTGTGGTCGAAGTACGGCTGGTCCTGCAGCCAGTCGGCGGCCCAGGCGGCGACCAGGGCGATGCCGGCCAGGGTGGCGGCGGTGAGGGGGAGGGCGCGGGAGCGGATGTAGAGGAGCGGCTGGATGCTCACAGGGCCGGGACCTCCGCGGGCGTGCAGCTCTTCCGGGTGGCCAGGTAGCGGCCGAGCCAGGCCTTGCGCTCGGCGTCCGGCAGATCCTTCAGGCGGGCGAGGTAGCGCGAATCCGGGAACCACAGCGACTCCTCGTCGGCCAGCCAGCTGCGTACCGCGTCGTCCGTGCGCTCCACCCGCGCGGCCTCCTTGCCGACGACCTCGGCCCGTGGCTCCGGACAGTCGCGGCTCACCAGGGTCATGGCGGTGTTCGCGAGGTAGCCGTGGGGATCGGTCAGCTCGTTCCGTGCGATGCCCCAGCCGCGCACCACGTGCCCGAGGGAAGCCTCGCCGTTCTTCGGGCCGAACTCCGGGGTGACATATCTGACCGGTGCGCCCGGCACTCCTTCCAGGCGCGAGAACATTCCCGACAGGGCCTCGGACATCCGGGGCAGCAGCGGAGCGTCGGGCGCCCGCACGCAGAGTTGCGGTGTGCCGGGTGCGGCCGCCGAGCAGACCCGGTGCCGCACGGCCGGGTCGTCCCGGAACAGACCGGTGCCCGTGTGCGCGATCACCGCACCGGCCGTGACCGCCACGGCGAGCGGTACGACGGCCAGGCCGCGCCGCCGGGCCGCGTAGGCCAGCAGCGCGGTGACGGCGATGCCACCCGTCCAGGCCAGCAGGGCCGGTGCGAACCACCACACCGGGACGGACCCGTCCAGCGGGTACTGCTCGGCGGGGCTGAGGAACCGGACGTCCGACTCCATGTAGCCCGGGGCGCCCAGGAGGACGTAGAGACCGGCCGCGAGCACCGGGGCGATCAGCCGCCACCGCACCAGCCGGCCGACGACGAAGCCGACGACGGCGATGGACAGCAGACAGCCGAGATCCGCGACGACGACCGAGAGGGACGGCCCGCCCGCCCCGGTGTACGGAGCCGTCGCCGCGAACACCACGCCCAGCGCGAGCAGATACCCGGCCGCCGCCCACAGCGCGATCGGCGCCGCGGCTGTCGTCGCCTGCGCGAGCCGGCCGCGCGGGACCGAGAGCAGCAGTTCGGCAGTGCGGCGACGGTACTCCCGGCCGCCCTGCCAGCAGGCGGCCGCGGCGACGAGCGGCCCGCCGAGCAGCGCCGTCGCCGCGCGCAGCTGGGTCTGGGTGTCGCCCCAGTTCCCCTGCCACTGGGGTGCCTTGCTCCACAGCGGAACGAGGAGGGTCAGGACCACGGCGAGACCGGTCCACGGAGCGATCCCGCGCCGGAGTTCGGCCCGCAGGGCGGTGTGCGTCAGGCGGCGTACGAGTGCTCCGGGATCCGTCATCGGTTCGCCACCGCCGCCCGGTGCGCCCGCAGCGCGGCGGTGTAGCCGCGCTCGATCGGGTTGCCGTCCGACTGCCGGGCTCCGTCGTCCTCGGCGCCGCCGAGCTCCGTCAGCTCCCGCGTCGTACCCCGGTACGCGATCCGGCCCGCCTCGATCAGCGTCACATCGGTGCAGGCCGCGGCCACGTCCTCGACCAGGTGGGTCGAGACGATCACGGTGGTGGAGCGGCCCAGCTCCCGTATCAGCGCCCGGAACTCGACCCGCTGCTCCGGGTCGAGGCCGGCGGTCGGCTCGTCGAGCAGCAGCAGGTCCGGGGAGTTGACGATCGCCTGGGCGATGCCGACGCGCCGCACCATGCCGCCCGAAAGGGTCTTCACCCGGGCATCGATCCGGTCCGTCAGCCCCACCTGGTCCACCGCGCGTTCCACCGCCGCCGGGACCGCCGCCGCGTCCATCTCCTTGAGCCAGGCCACGTACGACACGAACTCCCGGACCGTGAAGCCCGGGTAGTAGCCGAACTCCTGCGGCAGATAGCCGAGCCTGCGCCGGACCGCCGCCCGGCTGCGGTGGTCCGACCCGGCGCCGACCTCGCCGCCGAGCAGCTCCACCCGGCCGCCGGAAGGCGCGGCGACGGTGGCGAGCACCCGGATCAGCGAGGTCTTGCCCGCCCCATTCGGCCCGAGCAGCCCGTGCACACCGGGCGCGAAATCGAGATCGACGGCGTCGAGCGCGGTCGTCCTGCGGTGCCGGACGGTCAAGGCCCTGACCTCGACCGTGTTCACGGCCTCGGTGCCGCTCATGCGTGCACGCTCACAACGTCTCCAGATGGTCGAAGGATCTACGGCGTACGACGAGCAGCGCGGCGCACACCAGCGCGCCCGCCGCCCAGCCGGCCTGTGCGGTGGAACCCGCGAAGTACCGGGCGCCCCCGGCCGCCGCCGCGAGGGCGGCCGGGGGCGACGTGACGAAGGCCGGCAGGACGACGGCGGCCGCCCAGGCCGCGGCGATGGACGTGGCCCCGGTGCGGCAGCCGACGTACGAGCCGAGGGCGAGCGCCGCCAGCGTCATCGCGAGCCCGGGCAGCAGCCAGGCCGCCGCGCCGGGCCACCCGGCGGACGCGGGCAGCGCCGCCCCGGCGAGCGTGAGCGCCGGGATGCTCACGACGAGCACCGCGGCGGTCCTGGTCAGCAGCAGCCGCAGCCCGCCGGACGGGGTGGCGGCGGTGATCTCGTGCATCGGGTCCGCGTGCCTGCCGTAGGAGAGGCCGACCCCGGCGAGCGGCAGCACCGGCGCGACGACGAGGAGCAGCGGACGGACCGCCTCCCCGGCCCCGGCCCCGTAGGCCAGCGCGACGGCCCCGACGGCCACCAGCACCAGCGCCAGCAGCCACGGTCCGCGCAGCGCGGGCCCGGCGGCCCACAGCAGCCGCCCGGTGCGGGTGGCGGCCCCGGGGAAGCGGAAGGGGGCACTGCGGACCGGCCCCTTCGCGGGTGTACCGCCCGCTGCCGCCGCGTGCGGGGCTGCCACCTGCGCGGGCCCCCGGACCGGACGCCGCGCGGGCGTCCCGTCCCCGGCCGCCGCGTGCGGGGCTGCCACCTCCACCGGCCCCCGGACCGGCCCCTCCACCGGCCCCCGCGCGGGCGTCCCCTGGGCCACCACCGCGGCCAGCACCCCCGCGCGTACCGCGTCCAGCGCCGCTCCCGCCTCCGGCTGCACCCGTACCGCCGCCGACAGCCGGGCCGCGCACCCGCCGCACGTCTCCACGTGCTTCTCCACGGACCAGGCGTCCGTCTCCGGCACCGAACCGGCGGCGTACCGCCCGGCCAGTTCCTCGCTCACATGCCAGTGGGGCATGCCGGCGCCTCCCGTCGTGGTCATGCCATTCCTCCCAGCGGTCCGGCCGCCGGGGCCGACAGTTCCAGCGCGGCCCGCAGCTCGCGCCGGGCCCGCATCGCCCGGGTCTTGACCGTGCCCTCGGGTATGCCGAGGAGCCGGGCCGTCTCGCGGGTCGTCAGCCCGTCGATGACCGTGGCGCGCAGGACCTCCCGCAGCTCGGGGGAGATCCGGTCGAGCGCGGCGCCCACATCCCCGTACTCCAGCCCGGCGAGCACCCGCTCCTCGGCGGACGGCGCGGTGGCGGCCCACTCGTTGCTTCCGGTCCGCTCGGCCCGGTGGGCGAGATCGGTACGGGCATGGACCCGCTGGGCGTCCACCAGCCGACGCGAGGCGATCACCCACAGCCAGCCGCCGACCCTGGCCCCGCGGTGCGACGCGGCGGAGCGCCAGACCGTCACGAAGGTGTCCTGAAGGACCTCCCGTACGGTCTCGGCATCCGCGCACCGTCTGCTCAGCCTGGCCAGCAGCCAGCCGGCGTGCCGGTCGTAGAGCGTCGCCAGGGCCTCCGTATCCCCCTGCGCGACGGCCCGCAGCAGGGCGTCGTCGTCGTTCGGGTCCTCCCCCGAGGGGCGCAACAGCTTCACACCTCTTCTATCGGGGGGCGGACCGCGACCGGTTCACGGGTGGGCATTTGTGGCTTACGCCATAGACGGTGCGGGGGAAGATCAAAGAAGGTAGGGCCTTGCTTCGGGGGGCTTGTCATGGAAAGGGGCCTCGCGCGGTGCATCAGCGTACGGACAGGGCGGTCCGCGAAAAGCCCTTCGTGGCTCCGCTGCTCGACGCCGTCCCGCGCCAGCCCGGCGGCCCGGGCAGCCCCGCCGCTCCGGGCCCGGCCGCCCCGCCGCCGGCCCCGGTCCGCGGGGCCCGCCGATGGCCGCGGCTGCTGCCGACACCCACCGGTACCCCGTTCACCTTCGGCTACCTGCTGGTGCTGGTCGCCACGTCCCTCTTCATGGAGTTCGCCGATCCCGCCACCGTCGCCGCCGTGCTGCGCGAATCGAGCACGGACGTCGTGCACCTGGGCCAGAGGCCGCTGCTCGTCCTGACCGCCAGCGCCCTGTGGGTGGTCGGCGGGCTCGGTTCCCCCATGGTCTTCGTCCTCGCGCTCGTACTGACCGCGCTGGAACGTCGCATCGGAGGATGGCGGACCGCCGGTGTGTTCGTGCTCGGCCATGTCGTGGCCACGCTCGCCACGGAGATCCCGGTCGGAATCTCCGTGGTCGCCGGGCACCTGCCGGAATCGTCGCTGCACCGCCTCGACTACGGCATCAGCTTCGGGCTGATGGCGAGCGTGGGCGCGCTCACCGGACTGTTCACCCCGCTGGTGCGGACGCTGGTGCTCGGCGGGCTGGGCGTGATGCTGGCGAGCGATCTGGTCGAACTGAGCAACCCGCTCACCGACTGGGGCCACCCGCTGGCGCTGCTGCTCGGCATCGCCTGCTGGCCGCTGCTGCGGCGGGCCGGCGCGGTCAGGGAGGCGGTGACCAGGGGAGCGGCGGCCAGGGGCGACGTGATCAGGGGCGCGGTGATCAGTGGCGCGGCGCCTTCTCGCCGTGCACCGCGACGTACTCGGCCGCCAGCCAGGGTGCGAGGTCCTCGATGAGCGTGCTGAGCACGGCCGGATCGGCGGAGGGGTTGCGGCCGGTGTGCGCGGCCAGCCGCATCTGCTCGATCCGCTCCGGGTGGTCCGGGTAGTAGCGGGCGAACACCTCGGCGGACTCGGCCAGGTCACTGGTCCAGCCCCGCCACCGCGGCATGACCAGCGTGAAGCCGGACCGGACGATCCGGCGGCCGGCGCCTCGGCTGAGGTTGCGGCGTTCGGCGTCCGTGGTCGCCTCGGCGGCCCTGCGCCGCCAGCGGGGCAGCGAGAGCACCAGGTCCCCGTTGGTCTCGCGGGCGAGCAGCGGGGTCGGGCGGTAGTGCGGCAGCCGGCCGGCGAGGTCCTCGCCGAGCAGCGGTGTGCAGAGACAGGCGAGGAAGAAACCGAGGTCGTGCCGTTCGAGTTCGCTGGTGACGGCGTCGGTACTGGTGAGGAGGGCGCCGACACCGTCGATCTGCCCGAAGTCGGCGTCCAGACCGGCTTCGACGGCACGGGCCGCCGCCTCGTCGGCCCCGGTCGGCCGGGTACGCAGAACCAGCAGCAGATCCAGATCGGAGACGCCGGGGACGGCCGTGCCGCGCGGAATGCTGCCGTAGATGTACGCGCTGTGCAGCCGCGTACCGTCGAACGCCCCGGTGATCCGGGACCGGGCGGCCGCCACCACGGGGGCGAACGCCGGGGGCACCCGGCCCAGCGAGCCCTCCCGCCGGATCGTCCCGTCCGCGTTCAGCCCTCGGGGAGGTACGTGGCCACCGCTGTCGTCGTCCATGGGCGCACTGTGCCCGTATTTCCGGGACGAGCCGAATGGTTTTCGCGCCCGACGGGGACCACGGGGCGCCCCCTCAGCCCTCCTGCTCCTCCCGGCGGCGCACCAGCTCGGCGATCCAGACCGGCGCGAACGGAGACGTGCAGTTCGGGGGCGTCGGGTAGTCCTTGAGTACTTCCAGGCGCTCACCGATGCCGATCGCGCGGGCGCGGTACTCGGCGTGCTCGATCCCGATCTGCGCCAGACAGTGGTTCATCGCCCACTGCAGACGGTCCGGGGCGTCCTTCATCTCCGCCTCGATGACATCGAGCAGCCCGGGGAGACCGAGCCCCTCGGGCCTCTTCGCCACCCGCTCGGTGGTCAGCGCCCAGCCGGCGCTCGCGACCACCGGATCCGGGTCGGCGGACCAGGCCAGGCGCAGCTCCTCGGCGTGCGGGTTCTTCTTCACCACGTAGTTCACGAGCCAGTCGAACACCTTGGGGGCGCGCGCCTCACGCACCATGGCGTCCAGCTCGTCGCGCCCGAACGCCGTGGGCCGGCAGATCAGGATCGCCAGCAGCCTCGCCGCGGTGTCGTCCGTCGCCCAGAGCCCGACCGCGAGCTCCTGCTGCGTCTTGAGCCGCTTCGCGAGCGCGCGCAGCTTGCCGAGGTTCACCCCGTGGTCGTCGCCGCGCTTCTCGTTCGCCCTGCGCGCCTTCGGGTCGTCGAGCTCAGCCAGTTCGGCCATGACCTGCGCCACCGTCGTCGTCCCGGTCACCCCGGCCTCCCGTCCCTCGTGTCTCTCTCATGTCCTTCGCGTCCTTCGCGCAGGACATTCCAGCGTATGGCGGACGGTTGCCCGGTTGTCCTTTCCGGGCTGAGTCCGCGAGCGTGGTGCTCGGTGACCTGTGGCTCGCAGCCTTTAGACCGACCGGCAATTGGGGGGGGGTGCCTCTATGTCCTTCGTCAAGGCTGCGCCATCGGATTTGTAGCTGTTTGCCTTGGTCATGCGGCGAGGGTGACTGTGCGGGTTCGG
>NZ_JBEYFB010000048.1:0-45214 GCF_040634135.1 Streptomyces sp. NPDC007164 | reverse complement strand
GCTGTCCCCCCCCCCCCACGGCGGGGGGGGCGCGGCCCCCCACCCGCCCGGCGGACGACGCCGTTCACTGCCGGGCGGTGGGTTCGAACCAGGTGGGCTCGTCGGTCATGGACTGCTTGATCCGGAAGAGCCCGAACTCGTTCAGCGGCGGCAGCGCGTCCACCGGGAACCAGCCCACCTCCAGCGATTCGTCGTCGTTGACGCATGCCTCGCCGCCGGTCGCCCGGCAGCGGAAGGTGACGTCGAGGTACTGGCAGCGGTCGCCGTTCGCGTACTGCACGGGCTCCAGGGCCTGGGTGAGCACCACCCGCTCCGCGACACAGTGCACGCCCGTCTCTTCGTACACCTCGCGCTCCGCCGTTGCCGCCGGCTGCTCGCCCGGCTCGCAGATGCCGCCGATGACCGACCATTTGCCGGTGTCTGAACGGCGTCCGAGCAGCACTCTGCCCTCGTCGTCGAAGACGATCGCGGTGACGCCCGGCAGCAGGAGCAGTTGCTGACCCGCGGTGGCGCGGATCTCGCGGATGAAATCAGGAGTTGCCATGGGCCCGACCCTACGTGGCGCGCCGGGGCGTCACCGGGCGCGCCGGCTCCGTACCGCACGGACGGCGACCAGGCCGAGCCCTGCCACGGCGATCAGCACCAGCACCCCCTCGGGGAGCGTGCCCATCCGGGTCGCGGGCGTCAGCGAGGACCTCAGCGGCACCTCGTCCACGAGCGCGTCCGGGGTGAACAGCTTCGTCTTCTCGACGATCTTCCCGTCCGGGCGGATGACGGCGCTGACCCCGCTGGTGACGGGGACCACGACGGACCGGCTGTGCTCGACCGCCCGCACCCTGGACATGGCCAGCTGCTGGTAGGTCATCTCACTGCGGCCGAAGGTGGCGTTGTTGCTCGGTACGGCGATCAGCTGGCCGCCGTGCATGACGGTGTCCCGTACTGCGTCGTCGAACGCGGCCTCGTAACAGGTCACGAGCCCCACGTTCGTCCCCGCCAGGTCGAAGACCCCGACCTTCTTCCCGGGTCCGAAGTCGCGCTGCACCCGGTCCACGTCGGAGCTGAAGATCCGGGCGACGGAGCGCATCGGCATGTACTCGCCGAACGGCTGGATGTGGCGCTTGTCGTACGTGTCGACGGGGCCGTTCTTCGGATCCCACTGGATGAGGGTGTTGCGCAGGTTCCCGCTGTCGGGCTCGACGACCGCGCCGATCACGGTGGGCACGCCGATCGCCTTCACCGCGTCGTCGATCAAGATCCGGGCGTCGGCGTTGCGGTACGGGTCGAGGTCGGAGGAGTTCTCCGGCCACAGGACGAAGTCGGGCTGCGGGACCTTGCCCTCCTTCACCTCCTGGGCGAGCTGCTCGGTGCGGCGCACATGGTTGTCCAGGACGGCGCGGCGCTGGGAGTTGAAGTCGAGTCCGAGCCGGGGCACGTTGCCCTGGATCGCGGCGACGGTCGCGGTGCCGTCCTCGGCCGAGTCGTCGACCAGGGGCAGCGCGGCGAACGCGCCGACAACGGGTACCAGGACGGTCGCGGCCACGGCGGCGACGGCCGCCCCGGGCAGCGTGCCGGTGCGCCGGTGGGCGCGGAAGCGGAGCACCGCCTCGCAGAGACCGAAGCCGCACAGCACCACCGCGAAGGAGAGCAGCGGCGTGCCTCCCAGGGCGGCGAGCGGCAGGAACACACCGTCCGCCTGGCCGAAGGCGATCTTCCCCCACGGGAAGCCGCCGAACGGCACCCTGGCCCGGACCGCCTCGTCGAGTGCCCAGACCGCGGCGGCCCACAGCGGCCAGCAGGCGAGGCGGCTGACCGCGGCGATCCCGATGCAGCCGACCGCGATGAACAGCGCCTCGGCGGCGGCCAGGGCCAGCCACGGCACCGGGCCGACCTCCTCGCCGGTCCAGTGCAGCAGCGGCAGCATGAAGCCCAGTCCGGCGAGCAGACCGAGTCCGAATCCGGCGCGGAGCCGCTGTCGGTGCAGCACCCAGCCGAGCAGGGCGAATCCGGGCAGCACCAGCCACCACAGGGGTCGCGGCGGGAAGCTCAGATACAGCAGGACGCCCGCGATCACCGCGGCGGCGGGCCGTACCAGGCGTCGCCTGCGGGACACGGGGGGCGAGGCTGGCTGCGCGGCTTCGACTGAGGTGATGGTGGCGCTCACCCGGCGGAGTCTACGGTGGCCGCCTGTGTGTCCGGCAGCCGCGCCCGCCCGGTGGCCCCCTTCGTACCGGATCGTTCCGTCGCTCTCCCGTACGGATCCGGTCCCCGCCGTTCCGGTCAGGCTCCGGCCGTGGCGCCGGTCGCCGGCAGGTGCAGGCGTTCGCGGATGAACCGGACGCCCGCCTCGGCGTCGTCGACCGTGATGGTGAACGTCCTGCCGTCACCGAGCCTGAGCACCAGGCCCTCGCCCCTGCGGACCACCACGGCCGTGCCCTGCTCGGGGCGCCAGCGGTAGCCCCAGCCGCCCCATTGGCGTGGGGTGACCTCGGGGACGAATTCCGCGCCCACCACGTGGGTGAGCAGGATCCGGCGGCGCGGGACGCCCATGTGGCCGCAGCGCACCTCCAGGGCGTCCCCGTCGATCCTGACGGCGACGTTCACGAAGGCGAGGGTGCCGAACAGCATGAGCAGTCCGGCGGCGACACAGCCGATCACGGACATCAGCAGCGGGGCGATCCCGGAGGTCCAGTTGGAGGTGACGGCCAGCTGGACGCCGAGTGCCAGACAGGCCGCGCCCGCGGCCGCGAGCACCCACTGGGCCCGGTTGGTGGCCCGGCCGATCCAGACGGCGGACCGGGCGTCGGCTCCGTCCTGCCGGGGTTTTCGGGGGTGGTCCCTCATGTCAAGCAGCGTACTCAGGAATCCGCACGCCGGGGATGGGTCGAACGGCCCGCGCCGGGTCAGCGGGCCGGGCTGACCGCCCCCAGCAGCCGCCCCTCGGCGTAGGCCAGAGCGGCCCCCGGCAGGTCGGCGGGACGGCCGCTGAGGAGCACGGCGAGACCCTCGGACGGTTCGGCCGACGGAGCGGGTCCGGCACCGATCCGGCGCAGTGCCTGGGCGGCGACGGCGCCCGCGGAACCGTGCAGCGCGACGGGCGGCAGACCCGGCTGCCGTACGGCGGCACGGATACGTTCGGCGACCAGCTCGTAGTGGGTGCAGCCCAGGACCACGGCCCGGACGTCGCGCGGGGTGCGGGCGGCGGCCGCGGCGATGGCGAGATCGATCGCGGTCTCGTCCGCGTTCTGCACGGCGTCGGCGAGACCGGGGCAGGGCACCTCGGTGACCTCGACGGAGCCGGCGAATTCACGGATGAGTCCGCGCTGGTACGGGCTGCCGGTGGTGGCGGGCGTGGCCCAGATCGCGACCGGGCCGCCGCCGGCGACGGACGGTTTGATCGCGGGGACGGTTCCGATGACCGGCAGCGTGGGTTCGAGCTCGGCGCGGAGCGCCGGCAGGGCGTGCACGGAGGCCGTGTTGCAGGCGACGATCAATGCGTCCGGCTGGTGGGTGGCGGCCGCGCGGGCCACGTCGAGCGCGTGGGCGGTCACGTATTCGGGCGTACGCGGTCCCCAGGGCATGCCCTCGGGGTCGGAGGAGAGCACCAGATCGGCGTCGGGCCGCAGTCGTCGTACCGCGGCGGCTGCCGCGAGCAGGCCGATTCCTGAGTCCATGAGCGCGATCTTCACCCGGTCACCATAGTCGACCGCCCTTGCGGTTCCGCCCCGGTGGGGCAGACTGCGGCGAATGAGCGCCGTTGCCTGGATCGCCGTGGGTTCGCTGGCCGCATGGGTGTGGCTGCTGCTGGGACAAGGGTTCTTCTGGCGGACCGACCAGCGGCTGCCCCGCCGGGAGGACCCCGCCCGCTGGCCGTCCGTCGCGATCGTGGTGCCCGCACGCGACGAGGCCGACATGCTGCCGGTGAGCCTGCCGTCGCTGCTGGCGCAGGACTATCCGGGCCGGGCGGAGGTCTTCCTCGTCGACGACTGCAGCAGGGACGGGACCGGGGACGTGGCCCGTGCGCTGTCCGTGCGGTTCGGGGGGCTGCCGGTGACGGTCGTCCAGCCGGGCGAGCCCGGGCCCGGCTGGACGGGCAAGCTCTGGGCGGTCTGGCACGGGATCTCGCTGGCCCGGACCAGGAAGCCGGATTACCTGCTGCTGACCGACGCCGACATCGCGCACGAGCCGGACAGTCTGCGGGAGCTGGTGGCCGCTGCCGAGTCGGGCGGCTTCGACCTGGTCTCGCAGATGGCCCGGCTGCGGGTGTCGAGTCTCTGGGAGCGGCTGGTCGTGCCCGCCTTCGTGTACTTCTTCTCGCAGCTCTATCCGTTCCGGTGGGTGAACCGGGCGGGTGCCCGGACGGCGGCGGCGGCCGGTGGCTGTGTGCTGCTGCGGACCGGGGCGGCGGAGCGGGCACGGGTGCCGGAGTCGATCCGGCAGGCGGTGATCGACGATGTGTCGCTGGCGCGGGCGGTGCGGCGCAGCGGCGGGCGGATCTGGCTGGGACTCGCCGAGCGGGTGGACAGCGTGCGGCCGTATCCACGGCTGGCGGACCTGTGGCGGATGGTGTCGCGGAGCGCGTACGCCCAGTTGCGGCACAGTCCGGCGCTGCTGCTGGGAACGGTGCTGGGGCTCGCGCTGGTCTATCTGGTCCCGCCGGTCGCGCTCGTCACCGGGCTGTCGGCCGGTGACCCGGTGGCGGCTTGGGCGGGCGGGCTGGCGTGGGCGGTGATGGCGGGGACGTATCTGCCGATGCTGGGCCACTACCGGCAGTCGCTGTGGTTGGCGCCGTTGCTGCCGTTCACCGCTGTGCTCTATCTGCTGGTGACGGTCGACTCGGCGGTGCAGCACTACCGGGGCCGCGGCGCGGCCTGGAAGGGGCGTACGTACGCCCGTCCCGAGGCCGCGCCGGACCGGTGAGCCGAGCCGGTGGTGGGCCGGCGGCGGCAGGGCCGTCCGGACCGCCGGGGGGTCATTTTCGGCCGGGCGTCCAGTTCATGCCCCACCCGTAGGCGTAGTCGATGGTGCGCTGCGGGCTCACTCCGCGCTCGGGGACGAGGTAGCGGGCCTCGCGCTGCACCATGAGGTCTCCCCCGTTGTTGGTCAGGAGCGCCAGTGCGCAGACCGTGGAGGGGACGGTGCACTCGTCGAGCGAGAATTCGATCGGGGCGCCGTGCTGGGGCTGGAGAGTGACGCTCGCATGGAGGTCGGCGAAGCTCCGGGCACCTTCGTAGATGGTGACGAAGATCAGGACCCGCCGGATCTGGTTCTTGTGGTCGAGGTTGACGGTGAGGTTCTCGCCGGTGGTGACGGCGCCGGTGCGGTCGTCCCCGTCGAGGTGGATGTAGGGAGGGTGCTGGAGAGCGCCGAACGCGTTTCCCAACGCCTGCACGACCCCCTTGCGGCCGTCGGTCAGTTCGTAGAGGGCGCAGAGGTCGAGATCGAGGTCCGAGTGGTTGGCGACCGCTCTGCCGAGTTTGCTTCCCCAGCCCTTGAACTGTTTGCGCACTTCCCAGTTGAGATTGACGCGAAGCGCTCCGGAAGTACCGCCCTGTTTGGCGAGGGAGACCGATGGCGCGTCCTTGGTGAGCGTCACCTTGGTGAGGCGGACCGGCGCGGTGGCGGGGGGCGCGGGAGGCACCGGGGGTGCCATCGGCGGGGCGGGCGGGGCCGGCGGCCGGTGGTCGACCCGCGTTGCGCTCTGAGGCTGTTGAGGCGTTCCGGGCTGGTGATAAGGCTGAGCAGGCTGAGGCTTCTGCGGTTCGTCGACGGAAATCCCGAAGTCGGTCGCGAGCCCTTCGAGGCCGCTGTCGTATCCCTGGCCGACGGCGCGGAATTTCCAGGCGCCCTGGCGCCGGTACAGCTCCCCCAGGATGAACGCGGTCTCGACCGTCGCGTCCGCGCTGTCGAAGCGGGCGATCTCCCTTCCGGTCGCCGCGTCCGTGATCCGTACGTAGAGCCCGGTCACCCGGCCGAACGTGCCGCCGTCCGCGGAGGCCGCCAGGACCACCCGGTCGATGGCCGGCTCGACGCGCGCCAGGTCGACCACGAGGTTGTCCGTCGTCCCGTCACCGGCGGTGCGCTTGCCCTCGTGACGCACGGCGCCGGATGCGTGGGCGGGCTGGTTGTAAAAGACGAAGTCGGCGTCGCCGCGCACCTTTCCCGACGGCACGAGAAGGAGCGCCGAGCCGTCCACGTCCGGTGTCCCCGGGGAGGTGTGCCACCCCAGTTCGACCCGCACGGCCTGAGCCGCCACCGGAACATTGGCTCCTTTTAGCATGGTCATGCTCGCCCCCATCGCGAGTCCGGCTGCCCGAAAACTTTTCTCGGCCAACCTAATCCCCCGGACCGTCACAGGAGTCACGGACGTCCGGTCCGGTCCCGGCGATCTGCTGGGCGCCCCTCCCCCGAGTCCGCTCGGCCCGGGTACCGGAACGCCGGCCGGCGGGTGAGCGGTGCGGAAACAGTCCGTGCGTCGTCGGTGACCGGGCCCGCGCCGGATCCCCTGGGAGAGGGGCCCATCGGGCCGGACCCAGTGCCGCATCAGGCAACGTTCGCCCTGTCGATGAGGGCGCGTAGGCGCCGGTCGTCGGCGTGGCGGTTTCTCCGGATGATGAAGCGGCGGATCATGCTGCCCTGCACTCTGTGGTCGGCATGGTCGGTGCCATCGAGGGTGAAGCAGCGCAGGCCGGTGAACTGGGCCTCGATCCGCACCTCGCCGTAGCGGTTGCAGGTCGCCCGCCGCCTGCGGCGTGGTTCACAGTCGGGGTTCTTGTGCTGGCCTCCGTGTTCAGCCCACTGCCGGCCCGGGTGGGGCATCAGGTTGAGGGGGCCGAACTCGTCTATGCAGAAGATGACTTCGGGTTCGCCGTCCTCGGGTATGACCTCGCCGTCGGCGAGCGCGCAGAGGTGTTCGACGCGGGCCTTCTTGGCGGCGTGGTCGGGGTCACGGGAAGTCTTCCAGGTCTTCATGTGTTGAAAGGACACGCCTTCCTCTCGGAGCAGGATGCGCAGGCCCTTGTGGCTGGTGTCGTCGACCACCCCCTGCGCAACCAGGAAGTCCGCCGGCTCGGTCAGGCTCCAGGTGCAAGAACGGCAGATCATGCTCGCTGGACCTCGACCTCGCGATCTCGCGCCGCTCGGGCAGCCTGGCGCGACGGCAATTGCCGCACCAGGAGGCGGCTTCGGTCGGTCAGCCTGCTGTCGGGCTCCGCAGGGTCTGCGCTCGCATGAACCCGTGACTCCGTGCCACTTTCGCCACGTGCAGCGTGTAGCTCTGATACCACTCGGCTTGCCCACCCCTTTGCGCTGCGCGGTGCTCGGCGTTGGTCCGCCACTTCGTGAGGGCGTCGGCGTCCCGGAAGTACCCGACAGTGATGCCCAGCCCGCCAGGAGTTTGCGCGTGGTCCATCCCCAGGAACCCCGGGACGTCCTTCACCAGGTCTTCCATGCGGGCGTCGGTCTCGCTGTAGTCGCTCTGTTCCTGGGTTCGCACCGTAGTGAACACAGCTACGGAATAGGGGGGTTCATAGGCTTCGACGGGCGCAACAGGCGCTTCCGGGCGACCGTTCATGGCGTCACCGTAAGGCGGGACGTGCCCAACGATCCAGCGTCTTTCCTGACCGCGATACATGAGGGATCGGGTTCTTGACCGAAGCCGTCCGAGCTCTCCCTCCAACTCCCGGCAACGGCCAGTAGCCTGCCGGCTCACAGAACGATGCAGGGGACGGGGAACACCAGGTCAAACGTTGCCTGATGCAGTACTAGCCTGTTCGGGTGCTTGCGGCAGCCCTTTGTGGCAGGACGGTTCGGAATCCACTCCGAAATGCAAATCCCTGAAAAGAATGCCCGACATGAGATCAATGACTCGGCGTCTCTCCACGCTGCGCTCACGCGCCGGCGCCACCAGGACCTCCTGCGCCGTGCTCGCCATGGCCGTGCCCGTGCTCACCTTCGGACTGCCCGCCGCGCCCGCCGTGGCCGCCCCCCTGCCCGGCGGGCTCGGGCCCTGCATTCCCGGCAGCTGCCCGGACCCGTTCCCCGGGATCAACAACGGCTCGATCGCCGGGCGGGACGACGCGATCAACGTCTTCGTCGGGAACGACTTCCTGGTACGCGGGCGAGCCGCCGAAGCCGAGGGCCGCGTCGTCGTGCTCGACGACTTCGACCAGAACAAGGACCCGTCCGCCAGCGGTCTGTACAACCTGGGCATCGCCGGTGTCGGCTCCCGGGTGGTGCCTCCGGTCGACTCCGACTTCCTGACCGCCGGCGGCAACGTGACCATCGCCGCCGGGCAGACCCTGGAAACGACCGGCGGCCTGCTGAGCGAGCGGGGCATCGTCCGGTACGCGGGCACGCAGACCGGCGCCGTGAACGGCGAGTTGATCCAGGACGACGCCGCCATCGAGCCGTACGCCGGGCTGCGTGACCAGCTGACGGACGCCAGCCGCTGCTACGCCCGAGTCGACGGCCAACCGCGCACCGCGACGGGTACAGCCGTGAACCAGGGGACGCAGACCCTGTTCACCGGTGACGGGACGTCAGCCCTCCAGGTCTTCAACGTCGAATTCGACATGGTCGGCCCGGGCGGTTCACAGCAGGGCATCGTCTTCGCCGGCATTCCGGACGACGCGACCATCCTGGTCAACGTCATCGGGACGGACCGGGTGCTGAACACGTACAGCGGGGGCATCTCCGACGACACGGACCCGCTGAACGCCTACCGTGAGCGGCTGCTGTGGAACTTCCCCGACGCCACGACGGTCGACCTCAAGGGAACCGGTCAGTTCCAGGGCAGCTTCCTGATGGGTGAGCAGTCCTCGATGACCAGTGTGCAGCTGCCCGGCATCAACGGCCGCTTCTTCACCACCGGGTCCCTGACGCACACCAGTTCCGCGACGGGCGGCGGCGGGCAGGAGTTCCACGCCTACCCCTTCAACGGCGACCTGCCGGACTGTGGCGGACCGCAGCCGGCGACCGGTGAGGTCCGGGTGCTGAAGACCGACACGGCCACCGGCGCTCCGCTCGCCGGGGCCGACTTCGAACTCTGGCGCGAGACCAACGACGCGCCCGGCCTCCAGACCGGCGGCACCGAGCCCGACACCCGGGTCAGCACCTGCACCACTCCGGCCAGCGGCATCTGCGCCGCGACGACCACGACCGGCACCTACTACTGGCGTGAGACCGCCGCCCCCGACGGCTACGACCTGCCCGACCCCAACGTCTTCGGTCCGCTCGTCCTCAGCGAGGAGAACGCCGGCACCGGCGTCCAGACCGAGGCACAGAACACCAGCACGTCCGAGCCGTCCGGCACCGGCCGGATCGATCTGGTGAAGAAGGACCGCAAGAACGGGGAGCCACTGGCCGGCGCCGTCTTCGAACTCTGGCGCGAGACCAACGACGCCCCCGGCCTCCAGACCGGCGGCACCGAGCCCGACACCCGGGTCGACGACTGCTCCACCGACGAGAACGGCGGGTGCTCCTTCGACGACCTGCTGCTCGGCGAGTACTACCTGCGCGAGACCGCGGTGCCGGAGGGCTACGTCCTGCCCGCGAACCCGGTCTCCGGGCCGTACGAGGTGACGGCGGAGAACAGCGGCACCGGTGTGACGGCGACGGTCGAGAACACCCGCGGTGAGCCCTGCAAGGGCAAAACCTGCGAGACCCGGCGCGCGTAGCCCGTCCGCTCACCGGTTCGGCCGTTCACGTATGGCGTCCGAACCGGTGGGCTGGTGCACTGACTGGGCCCCGCACGCGCCGCCAGGAGGTCATCCGTGCACCCAGTCCGCTCCGCCACTGCCGTGACCGCCGCAGCCGCCACGGCAGTGCTCTGCTCGGCCCCTGCCACCATCGCCGCTCCGGGCGGTGCGGCCGCCGCGTGCACCGCTCCCACCGGCCCCTACCAGCGCCCCTTGGAGAAGCACCTCGGCCGCCCCGTGGACGGCCGCCAGTCCGTGGCCGACTGCACGGCGATCCGCGCGTTCCAGCGCGAAAACAAGGTCTCGCGCACCGACGGGTTCGCCGACCTCGGTACCTACCGCACCATGGTCGCCGTCGAGGCAACCCCCGACCCGAACGCCGCGGGCCACTGCCCGACCCGTTCGTACCGGGTCACCTGCACCGACATGGACCGGCAGCTCCTCTGGGTGCAGACCGGGGACCGGGTGGAGTTCGGCCCGGTACCCATCCGCACCGGCCGCGACGCGCAGGAGACTCGGCCCGGCTGGCACTCGATCTACTGGCGCGACAAGGACCATGTCTCGACCCTCTACGACGACGCGCCCATGCCGTACTCCCAGTTCTTCGACGGTGGCCAGGCACTGCACGGCCACCCGGGGGACCTGTACGACGGCGGCGGGTCGGCCGGATGCGTCAACCTGAAGGTGGACGACGCGGCGGCCCTGTGGGACCTCCTGACCATCGACGATCGCGTGTACGTATGGGGTACCAAGCCGGGTACGGCGGGCTGAAGCGTGACGGGGTGGACCGCCGGGCGGCCCTTCCCCTCGGCCGGGCACGGATCACCACCCCCGTACGGCACCGCGCGAACCGCTACGCCCCCGCCCGCACGTGCGGTGCGGCGGTTGCGGGCGACATCGCCGCGGAGGCGGTGAACAGCGCGTGGACGGCGGCGCGCACCTGGCCGGACACCGCCTCGGGAGTGGAGGTGTCGAGCTTGCCGTCGAGATGCAGGAACGCCAGGCCGTGGACGAGGGCCCACACCGTGGTGGACAGAGCGTCGGGGTCGGCGCCGGGGAAGGTCCCGCGGACGATGCGGCGGACGTACTCGGAGATGGCGGTGGTCGCGCCGGCCCGTTCCTCGCTGTCCGGATCGCAGGGCTCCGCGAACATCACCCGGAACAGCGCGGGACGCTCCAGCGCGAACCGGACGTAGGCGACCGCCACCGCCGCGAGCTCGTCGGGCGTCGCGGGCGAGGGACGCGCCGCGGCGAGATGGTCGGCGAGTTCGCGGTAACCCTGCGCGGCGACCGCCGAGACGAGCGCGTCATGGTCCACGCCGAGGCGCTGACCGGCCCGGGCGGCGTGGTGCTCGACGCCGCCGCTCCGCTGGAGCCGTTCGCCGAGTGGGCCAGGGCCGGCAAATCCGGCGGCGGGTCGATCTGGATGCAGATCAACCACCCCGGCCGCCAGATCGGATCCGACATGCCCGGCGTCCTGTGGGGCCCTTCCGCGGTCGCCGTCGACCTGGGCAGGCACAGCAGCCGATTCGGCCGCCCCGTAGCCATGACGCCCGAGCAGATCCGGGCCACCGTGACCCGGTACGCGGTCACCGCCCGGCGCGCCGAGCAGGCCGGTTTCGACGGTGTGGAGGTCCACGCCGCGCATGGCTATCTGCTGTCGCAGTTCCTCTCCCCCCTGGTCAACAAGCGCACCGACCAGTGGGGCGGCTCGCTGGAGAACCGGGCCCGGATGCTGCTGGACATCGTCCGCGCCGTCCGTGCCGCCGTCTCCCCGTCCTTCGCCGTCGCGGTCAAGCTCAACTCCGCCGACTTCCAGCGCGGCGGCTTCGACGCCGACGACGCACGCCAGGTGATCGGGATGCTCGCTCCGCTCGGCGTCGACCTGGTCGAGCTCTCCGGCGGCAGCTACGAGAGCCCGGCGATGTCCGGACGCCCGGCCGACGAGCGCACCCAGGCCCGCGAGGCGTACTTCCTCGACCTGGCGAAGGACCTGGTCGGCACCAGCCCGCTGCCGCTGATGCTCACCGGCGGCATCACCCGGCGCGAGACCGCCCGGCGCGTCCTCGACAGCGGTGTGGCGGTCATCGGAATGGGCACCGCCCTCGCCGTCACCCCGGACCTGCCCGGGCTCTGGCGGACCGGCCGCGAGGCCGACCGGCGGTTGCGGCCGGTGACCTGGTCGGACAAGGCACTCGCCTCGGCCGCGGGCATGGCCCAGGTACGCCACCAGATGCGCCGGATCGCCCGCGGCAGCCGCCCCACGCCCGGCACCCACCCGGCGATCGCCCTCCTCGCCGAACAGTGCAGGCAGCGCGGGGCACTGCGTCGCTACCGAACCTGGCTGAACACGGCGGGGCGCGCCGCGTAGCGGGCCACCGGAGGGGCGCCCCGGGGCTCGCACCCGGATGGCGGGCGGTCCCGTCCAGGTCGCGGGTGCCGGGATCTCAGCTGTCGTGCAGCGCCGACCCCAGGAAGTCGATGGCGATCTTGCGGGCGATGTTGGCGGCCCTGGTGTCGCGCAGGCTGTCCAGGAGCAGGAAATCGTGAACCATGCCCGCCACCCGGACCGCGGTGACGTCGACGCCCGCCTCGCGGAGCCTGTTGGCGTACTGCTCACCCTCGTCGCGCAGCACGTCCGCCTCGTCGGTGACGACCAGGGTGGGCGGCAGTCCCCGGAGCTGCTCCAGGGATGCCCGGAGCGGGGAGGCGTACACCTCGGCGCGCTGGGCGGGGTCGGTGGTGTAGGCGTCCCAGAACCACTTCATGGCGTCGCGGGTGAGGTAGTAGCCCTCGGCGAACTGCTGGTAGGACGGGGTGTCGAAGCCCGCGTCGGTCACCGGGTAGAGCAGGGCCTGGGCCTTGAGGCCGATCCCTCCGCGGTCCTTGTTCATCAGCGCGAACACCGTCGACATGCAACCGCCGACCGACTCGCCGGTGACGGCGACGCGCGAGGTGTCCAGGCCGTGCTCACCGCCGTGTTTCACGACCCACTGGCCCACGGCGTAGTTCTGCTCCACCTGGGTGGGGTACTTGGCCTCCGGAGCCCGGTCGTAGACGGGGAAGACGCCCGCCGCGCCCGCGCCGACGGCGAGTTCGCGGAAGAGGCGGTCGTGGGTCTTGTCGTCGCCGAAGACCCAGCCGGCGCCGTGGATGTAGAACAGCACCGGCAGCGGGCCGCTCACGCCCTTCGGGCGGATGATGCGGGTGCGGACCGTCCCCCACTCACCGGCGTCGACCTCGACCCACTCCTCGTCGACCTCGGGGCGGGGCACGCCGGTGCCGCTCTGCAGGCCGGCGAGGATGGCGCGGCCCTGTTCCGGCGGGACCTCGTAGATCCGGGGGTGCGGGTCCGTGGCCTCGGCCAGTTCCTTCGCGGCGGGTTCGAGCCAGGGGGTGAGGGGAGGCGGGAATTCGGTCATGGGCTTTCCTCGGGTCGGGCACACGGGTGCGTCGTCGCGCGGCTTTCTCAGCCCCTGCTGGTGACGGGTGTTCCGGGGCGGAGACCGCCCACATCCATGTTTGGCGCCCCGGCCGCAAGTCGCAACCGGCACACCAGGCCCCCACACCACCGCAGCAGGTTTGAGGCTCATTCGCCGCGGGTGCACGTCCTGCCGTGGCCGTCCGGCGCGGCATCCGTTGTCACACCCCCGTGCCAGGCTTCTCCGTGAACGCCCGAGAGGGCGCCCCGCCCCCGCGACGACCACGGCACAGCCGCCCGAGGAGCCCACCCCATGTCCAGCACCGACACCGTCCGAGCGTCGTTGGAAGCCACCGCGTCGCTTCTCGCCCCGGCTCATCCGGATGTGGCCGAGCAGGTGTTGCACGCCTACGACGATCCCGAGGGCTATGCGCGGACGCACGCGGCCCAGTTGGATGAGCGCGGCATCCACGAGCCCGTCGCGGAACTCGCATGGATAGCACTCGTGGACGCGCTCTTCGAGCACCGGCTGCTCGCGGAGTTCGACTGGAAGGAGGATCCGCAGGAGATCCGGGCCCACTTGAGGACGCTCGTCTCCCGGCCGTCCGTGGACCCCTGGGCGCTCTTCGAAGCCGACGAGATGTCCCTGCCCACCCACGAGTTCCTGATGGCCTGTGGCCGGCACTACCGCGATGTGGGCGCGGCTCTCGCCGTCCTCGACATCGAATCGGACTGCTACCCGGTGGTCTGTCTGCGCGCCGCGCAGGTCGAAGAGCTGACGACACTCGCCGGCCGTGCCGGGTACACCGCCCAAGGCCTCGGGAATTGAGGGCGTTGCCGTGATCCGCGGTGGGCGTGAGGACGGCGTGCCGGTCCGGCCAGGACTACGAGTTCGCGTTCCGGGCGCGGTCCGGTGCCAGCAGGACTTCCCGCGGAACGAGAGCGGTGGAGCCCGGGGCGGTGCAGGCGTACGCCCCCGCCACGGCTCCCAGCCGGGCGCATTCCAGTGGGCCCCGGCCGGTGAGTCTCCCGTACAGGAATCCGCAGACGTACGCGTCCCCCGCGCCGTTGGAGTCCACCACCGGTGCGGGTGGGGTGGCCGCCGGGATGTGGTGCGGGGTGGGGCCGCCGTCCCGGGTGAGGACGTGGGAGCCGCCCGCGCCCGCCGTGGCGACCACGGTGCCGGCGCGGCCCTCGCGGAGGATCTCCCGCATCAGGGCGAAGGTGCCTTCACCCGCGCCCGCCGCACTGAGGAAGACGAGGTCGGAGCGGAGCGCGAACTCCCGGTGATGATCCGCCAGTCCGTCCCAGTCGTGCAGGTCCGTCGAGACGGGAACGCCGAGTTCCTCGATGTCGTCGTAGAGGAAGCGGGCGAAATTCATAATCGACAGGTGGACGTGGCGGGTACGCCGCAGCTTCGGCAGATAGAAATCCCGGGGCATCCTCAGGTCGGCCGGGTCGCGGGCGTCATAGAACGACATCCGGCGTCCGGTCGCATCCACCAGGTTCACGGCGCGGCGGGTGCCCGCCGGGGAAATCAGCGGAGCGAACTCCACGTCCCCCGCGGCCAGTCGCTCGCGGACCTGGGCGCCGGGCCAGTCGTCGCCGATGCAGTCCAGGAGCGCGACCCTGAGTCCGAGCGCCCGGGAGCCGAGGGCGACGTTCCCACCGGTGTGTCCCGGCCATTCCTCGATCGGCCCGACATGGACCGAGTCGGCGAGCGGGACGGGCAGTGCGTCAACCCGCACGATGGTGTCCACCCCACTGCCGCCGACGACCAGAACGTCGTACTCCGTGTGCTGTCGGATCACCGCTGAGCCCTTCTTCTCCTGCCCCGGCCCAGTATGCCGTGGCCATGAGCAACCGCCTGCGGCCGCATGCCGACACGGCTGCTGCGGGCGGCACATGGGGCTCGGGCATGCGGCTGGGTGCCATATGGAACTCGCGGTACTCACTGAACAGGAGGAGGACGTGAGGGAACACGCCACCGCCGTTCCAAGAAATTCTCCACGGGCGTTGCGCATAGGGCTCTTGGACGGAAAAGCCCCCCGCGACCGACGAAAGCTTTATGGATCTCTTAGCAGGCCGGGCGGACAGAATCAGCGTAAAACGGATGACCCCAAGATTGGGACTCCCCAACCGGCACATCGTGGGCTTAACTTAGGTGTCATGACCTCCCCCCGCTCCACCTACGGCGGCGGCTACTACGCCGCACCGTCGTTCCCCGACACTCCGATCTACGACTCCCTGGTCGCGGAGCGGGGCACCCCTCAGATCGCTCCGATCCGAGTGCCTGCCGCCTATGACACCGGCAACAGCTATCTGCCGGCTCTCCCGGCGGCGCTGCCGGCTCTTCCCGCGGCGCCTTCCCAGCCCGGTCCGTCGTACGGCTACCAGCAGCCGGCGGCTCAGCAGGGTTACGCGCCGATGCAGCCCGCGCAGTTGCAACACGCGCAGCTGCAGCACGCCCCGGCGCCGTACATCCCGCAGCAGCCGTCCGCGGCCCGGGGCGGTTACCAGCCGCCCCACCCGCAGCAACAGCAGCGGCCCGCGCCGGGCACCGGCTACGAGGCGATGCGTCCCGCGGCGCCGCGTCCGGCGCCGCAGCGGCCGGCCCCGGCGCCCTCGCCCTACGAGGACCCGTACAACCGCCCGTACCAGGGCCGGGGGTACTGAGCCGACCTCACGCGCAGTCGCACGGAGTCGTCGTCGAGCCATGGGGACTCGACGGCGACTTCGGCGTTCCCGCACCCGACGGCCCGTCAGCCCGGTCCGGCGGGCGGGAACTCACGGGGGTGGTCCGCGCGTTGGCCGGGGTGAAGTTGCTCTCTCTTCGCTCCTTCAGCACGCGAAGCGTGCCGTATCAGGCTAAGACGGATACGGAAGGGGGTGCGGGTCTGTGCGAGCGGTTACGGGTGTATGGCGTTGGCGGCACAATCCCCTGCGCCGCACCACTGACCGGCGCGAGGCGTGGTTGGCTCTTGTCGCGTTGCTCCTGATGGTGCCGGCGGCGCCGGTCCTGGGCTGGGTGTGCGGATCGTACACGGACGACGCCCTGCAGAAATCGGTGCGGGCCCAGCAGGCCGGGCGCCGTGCCGCCACCGCGGTGGTGCTGCGCCGGGCACCGCGGCCGCCGCGTTTCGCCACCGATCCCGAGGTCTCCTCGGAGCACACCGCGCAGATCCCGGTGGTGGCCCGCTGGAAGGCCCCGGACGGCACCGCCCGCCGGGGCACGGTGACGATTTCCTCCCGGAAGACCGCCCCCGGCACGAAGGTGGAGATCTGGACGGACCTCGACGGCCGCCCCGCCTCGCGTCCGATGGACGCTCCGACGGCCCGTACGCACGCGGTGCTGGCCGGGCTCGGCACGACGATGCTCGCCGTCGGACTGATCGAGGGCGTACGGCAGCTGGTCGTCCGGCGCATGATGCGGTCGAGGTACACCCGGATCGACCAGGACTGGGCCAGGACCGGTCCGGACTGGGGCAGGACCGGAGCCGGCAGCTGATCAGCTGCTGATCGGGGCAACTCCCGCCCGCCGCGCGCGCTACGGTGGACCGGCCCGCCCGCTTTCCCGGTGGGCGGTCCCGGGATTCGCCGCTGCCGCAAGGCCGGTGACACGGGCATCACGCACGCACGAGGTGGGGGCACAACAGCGCCATGGCACAGGGCACGGTCCAGGTGACGCACACCGGCACATCGCGGTGGCGGCGCCGCACAGGCGAATACGCCTCCCTCACCGCAGCCCTGGAGGCCGCGGCCGACGGTGATGTCCTCACCATCGCCCCGGGCACCTACCGGGAGAATCTGGTCCTGCACCGGGCGGTGACCCTGCGCGGGCCCGAGGGCTCCGTGGGCTCCGTACGGATCGCGCCGGCCGACGGGGTGCCGCTGACCGTCCGCGCCTCCGCCGTCGTCTCGGACCTGCATGTGGAGGGCCAGGACTCGACGGCCCCCGCGCTGCTGGTCGAGGACGGCGCACCGGAGATCGCGGACCTGCGGATCGTCACCCGTTCCGCCGCCGGGATCGAGGTGCGCGGCACGGCACGGCCGACCGTGCGCCGCTGCACGGTCGACAACCCCGCCGGGGTCGGCATCGCCGTACTCGACGGCGCGGGCGGAGTGTTCGAGGAGTGCGAGGTCGTCTCCGCCGGGCAGTCCGGGGTCTCGGTGCGCGACGGCGCGCATCCGCGGCTGGAGCGCTGCCGGGTCCACCACGCGTCGGGCGCGGGCCTGAGCGTCACCGGCGAGGGCAGCGCCCTGGAGGGCGTCGGCTGCGAGGTGTACGAGATCAAGGGCAGCGGGATACAGGTGACCGCGCGTGCCGCCGCCCACCTCACCGACTGCACGGTGCACCGCACTTCGGCGGACGGCGTCACGCTCGACACCGACGCGGTTCTGACCCTCGCCGACTGCGACATCCACGACATCCCGGAGAACGCGGTGGACCTGCGTTCCCGTTCGGTGCTCACCCTGACCCGCTCCACGGTGCGCCGCTTCGGCCGCAACGGCCTCTCGGTCTGGGATCCCGGTACCCGGGTCGACGCCAACCAGTGCGAGATCCACGACAGTACGGGCGACTACCCGGCGGTCTGGGTGAGCGACGGGGCGACCGTGATACTTGACTCCTGCCGGGTCCATGACGTGCCGGACGCCATTTTCGTGCTGGACCGGGGCTCGCGTGCCGATGTCGTCGACAGCGATCTGTCCCAGGTCCGCAACACCGCGGTCTCGGTGAGCGACGGGGCGACCGCGCAGCTGGACGACTGCCGCATCCGTGAGGCGTCCACCGGCGCCTGGTTCCGCGACCACGGCAGCGGGGGCACGCTGAACAACTGCACCATCGACACGGCGCAGACCGGGGTGATCGTCACCAAGGGCGCCGACCCGACGATCGAGCGCTGCACGGTCACCTCGCCCGCCGAGGCCGGTTTCTACGTCTCCGCCGAGGGCCGCGGCACGTTCAACGGCTGCCGGGTCACCGGCAGCGACGGCTACGGCTTCCATGTGATGGACGGTTGCCGTACGACGCTGACCCGCTGCCGGACCGAGCGGTGCGCCCGCGGCGGATACGAGTTCGCCGAGCCGCCCGTCACGCGCGGGGACGGCCGGGGAACCGGCCCCGTCGTGGAGGACTGCACCAGCGACGAGAGCGCGCTGCGCTCCCCCGCTCCCCCGGCGCCCACCGTGCTGACGGCGACCCAGTCGGCCCCCGGACTGCTCGACGGGGTCCCAGGGCAGCGCGCCGTCGAGCCCGCCCCGGCGGAGGTGCCCGCCACCGCGCCGGCGCGCGGCTCGGACGCGGTGCTCGGGGAATTGGACGCGCTGGTGGGCCTGGACAGCGTCAAGCGGGAGGTGCGGGCCCTCACGGACATGATCGAGGTGGGCCGTCGGCGTCAGGAGGCCGGGCTGAAGGCCGCGTCGGTCCGCCGCCACCTCGTTTTCACCGGCTCCCCCGGCACCGGCAAAACCACCGTGGCCCGGCTGTACGGCGTGATCCTCGCCTCGCTCGGGGTGCTGGAGCGGGGCCATCTGGTCGAGGTGTCCCGGGTGGATCTGGTCGGCGAGCACATCGGCTCGACCGCCATCCGCACCCAGGAGGCCTTCGACCGGGCGCGCGGCGGGGTGCTCTTCGTCGACGAGGCGTACGCCCTGTCGCCCGAGGACTCCGGCCGGGACTTCGGCCGGGAGGCGATCGACACGCTGGTGAAGCTGATGGAGGACCACCGGGACGCGGTGGTCGTCATCGTCGCCGGCTACACCCACGAGATGGAGCGGTTCCTCACCGTGAACCCCGGTGTGGCGTCCCGTTTCTCACGGACCATCACCTTCAGCGACTACGAGCCCGCCGAGCTGCTGCACATCGTGGAGCAGCAGGCCGACGAGCACGAGTACAGCCTGTCCTCCGGCACCGGGGAGGCGCTGTTGAAGTACTTCACCGAGCTTCCCAAGGGTCCGGCGTTCGGCAACGGCCGTACCGCGCGCCAGACCTTCGAGTCGATGGTGGAGCGGCATGCGGGCCGGGTCGCCCAGCTCGCCGAGCCGAGCACGGACGACCTCACCCTGCTCTACCCGGAGGACTTGCCCGAACTGCCGTGAGTCCGCCGGGCCTTGCCGGTGCCCTCCCCGTCGGCCTGGCGGGGCAGGACCGGGTCCAGCCGTTCCAGGAGCGCGGCCCGCTCCTGGGCGAAGACCGGGTCCGCCTGGTAGTCCGAGTGCCCCAGGACGGCTTCGGGCAGCGGATGTTCCCGGGTCCGGCCGTAGACCAGGGGGTCCTTCAGCGGACCGCGGTCGACCTCGGGTCCGGGGGCCTCGTCGAGCCGGACCCGGCCGCCGATCGGGTCGGTGGCCCGCCACAGGTTGCGCCAGCAGTGCACGGAGCGGTGCATCGCGTGCAGCGGTCCGGGGCCGAAGTAGGCGGGGAACCAGCGTCCGTACAGTCGCTCGATCGGCGAGCCGTAGGTGAGCAGGGCGACCCGGCCGCGGGTCTCGGCGGGCAGCTGCCAGACCGCGGAGGCGGCGAGGACGCTGCCCTGGGAGTGTCCGGAGATGACGAGCCTGCCCCCGGTGAGCGCGGTCCAGCCGGACATCCGTGACGCCAGGTCGGGGACGGCCCGTTCGGCGTAGCAGGGCGGTGCGAAGGGGTGGGCGGCGCGCGGCCAGAACGTGCCGACGTCCCAGAGGATGCCGATGGTGCGCCGGGCCGAGGCGTCGCGGTAGGCGCGCCGTCCCCAGGTGACGAAGAGTATGAAGCCGAGGCCGACCATCCAGGAGCCGGTGGACTGGGCTGCCTGGGCGACGGACTCGATGAACGGGCCGCTGCCCTTCATCGCGAGTCCGGGCACCTGGCCGCTCACCCAGGCCCCGCAGACCGCCGCCGCGCCGAGCAGCAGGGTGGCGCCGCAGACCGGGCCGAGGATCCAGGGCGCGGAGTCGGTGAGGGCGGCGGTGGCCTGGATCCGGGCGATCTGCCGGGTCCGGGCGGGGTCCGGGCGTTCGTCCTCGTAGGCCCGGTCGATCCCGGGCTCCAGGGCGCGGGCGGCGAGCCAGGTCCGTACGAGCAGCAGCAGGGCCGGGACGGCCAGCAGCACCAGGAGTACGGGGATGACCGACGCCTGCCAGCTGAGCAGCACCGGCGGGCCCTCGATGACGGAGCTGCGGCCCATGCCGGGGGTGCCGGGTCCGTCGAGCCAGTCGGCGACGCGCTGGGAGACCCCGCCGCTCATGACGCCGCCGAGGGCGCAGGCGAGCATCGCGACGACGGGCCCGCCGAGTCCGTACATGACGGTGCGGGGCTCGGGGGTGCGGCGGTACAGGCTCAGTGACACCACGGCGAGCACGACGACGAGTGTCCCTTGGCCAAGGGTGATGACGCTGAAGGCGAGGTCGCCGGGGAGGGCGCCGGACGAGGCCCAGTCGGGGCGGGACCAGGCGGCGTACGCCGCGGCGAGGACCAGCAGGGTCAGGGCCGCGCCGGGCAGGTAGGTGATGAGGGCGCGGTCGAGCCGGTTGTCGAGGCGCCGTTCGCTGCGGCCCCGGCGGCAGACCACCCAGAGCACCACGAGTCCGCCGAGGACCAGGGCCGCCTCGATCAGTCGGCCGATGATGCCGGGTACCGGGCCGGTGACGGAGCGATCGTGGCGGGCCGCGGCGCCCGCGACCGAGGCGGCGACGGTCAGGAAGCCTGCGGCGGTGTGGGCGGCTCGCAGCCGGGCGACCAGTCGGCGGCCGTACCAGAATCCGGGCCGGCCGAGCGCGGGGCGGCCGGCCGGGGTGGTGCCGGTGGTGGCCGGCGCGGGTGTGGGGTCGAGGTCCTCGTCGGGTTCGGTTCCGGTGAGCGGGCGCTGTGATTCGTAGGCGCTCCAGGTCCGGTTGGACAGGAACCACAGGAGCGCCACCAGGGCGGTGGGCACCAGTGCGGCGAGGGCCAGCCTGCGGCCCGGCTGGGACCACCAGCCGCCCTGTGCGGTCGACAGGAAGCCGAGCCAGGACCGCTGGTTCGAGCAGTTCGGCACGCCCGCGCACTGCCAGGCCGCCAGGTCGAGCGCGACCTCGCAGGCCGCCGCCGTCAGCAGCACGGTGAGGCTGAGCGCGACGAGCCGGACGAGGACGCCGTACAGCCGCACCGTGCGGGTGCGGGAGCGGGCGGTGGGGCGCATCCAGTGGGCGAGGTTGACCACCATGAACGGGAGCAGCAGCAGCCACAGGGCGCGGGAGCCGTTGCCGGAGGTCAGGTTGGACCAGCAGTAGGCCTCGGGGATGGGGCGGTCGCGGTACCGCTCGGGGTGCTGTTCGGCGTCCGTGTCCTCGGCCCGCCGGTAGATCGCGGCGGTCGCGTCGCCGGTGATCCGGACCGTACGCGGATCGTCGAGCATTTCCTGGGGGGTGGCGCCGCCCACGCCGTGGACCAGCAGTTCCAGCGCGGGCCCGGGACTCTGTGGGGCCTGGGTGGCAGGTGGCACGGGAGTGGCTCACTCTCTGGGTCGTGGGGGGGTGTCGATGCGGGGTCATCAGAATCGCGGAAGGGGGCCGGTGGCCGCACCGCTCTCACGGAATCTCCCCAGTGCGGCGCCCGGCGACACCGCGTGGCAGGATGACCCCGTTCGAAGAGACTGCTGCACGGCCAGAGGGAAGGACCGGACCCGGCGTTGAGCGACAATCAGAACCTGCTCGCGGAGCAGCGGCGCGCCCTGATCCTCGACGAGGTGCGCAGGCGCGGCGGGGTCCGGGTCAATGAGCTGACCCGCAAGCTGAACGTCTCCGACATGACGGTGCGCCGGGACCTGGACGCGTTGTCCCGTCTGGGGGTCGTCGAGAAGGTGCACGGCGGTGCGGTTCCGGTGGTCGAGGCCAGTACCCACGAGCCCGGTTTCGAGGCCAAGTCGGCGCTGGAGCTGAGCGCCAAGGAGGACATCGCGCGAGCGGCGGCGGCCATGGCGGTGCCCGGCAGCGCGATCGCGCTGTCCGGCGGTACGACGACGTACGCGCTCGCCCAGCAGTTGCTGGACGTGCCGGATCTGACGGTGGTGACCAACTCGGTGCGGGTCGCCGATGTCTTCCACGCCGCGCAGCGTCCGGGGGGCGCGGGCGGGGCCCGGCCCGGGGCCGCCACGGTGGTGCTGACCGGCGGGGTGCGGACCCCTTCGGACTCGCTGGTGGGTCCGGTCGCCGATCAGGCGATCGCCTCCCTCCATTTCGATGTGCTGTTCCTCGGGGTGCACGGGATCTCGGTGGAGGCCGGGCTCTCGACGCCGAATCTGGCGGAGGCCGAGACCAACCGGCGTTTCGTCCAGTCGGCGCGGCGGGTGGTGGTGGTCGCGGACCACACCAAGTGGGGCACGGTGGGCCTGAGTTCGTTCGCTTCGTTGGATCAGGTGGACACCTTCGTGACGGACGCGGGGCTGTCGGCCGCCGCCCGTGAGGAGATCGAGGAGCACCTGCCGGGGCTGGTGGTGACCGGCGCGGTCGCGGCGGGCGACTCCTGAGCCCTGAGCCATAGCACGGATTCCGCTCGGCTCGCTACGGGCGGTGCCCGGGCCTTTAGGATCGTACTGTGGCCGTCTTCCGGATCGAGCGCTTCACCTCCTTGCCCGCCGCCGAGTCCTGGCGCCGGGTGACGGACTGGGAACGGCACGCCGCGCAGGTGCCGCTGACCACGATCACCGTCCCCATGGGGCTGCCGACCGGCGTCGGAACCGTTTTCGTGGCGCGCACGGGCGTGGGGCCGCTGGCGTTCGACGACCCGATGGAAGTAGTGCGGTGGACGCCGCCCGCGGCCGGGCGCGCGGGGCTGTGCCGGCTGGAGAAGCGCGGTTCGCTGGTGCGGGGCCGGGCGTCGATCGATGTGTATCCGACGGATTCCGGTTCGCATGTGGTGTGGGTGGAGGAGCTGGGCATGCGGCTGCTGCCGCGCTGGTGCGATCCGCTGATCGCCGGGGCGGGCCGCCGGGTCTTCGGCCGGGTGCTCGACAGCATGCTGGACCGTCCGACGGGTCGCCGTCCGTAACGTGGCGCCGGGGCCGGTCCGTACGCGCGGGGGCGCGACGGCTCCACCGGCCACGACATCTGATGGTACGTCAGCTATGGTGTGGCACGGCCCCGTCCGCCGCCGACCGCACGGGAGGTGCGTTCCATGCCACGCCGACTCCGTTCCGTGGAGCTCGATTTCGTCGAATCCGCTCCGCTGCGACTGGTCTTCGCCGCCGAGGTGTCCGCGGCTCCCGAGGACGTCTACCGGGCGCTCGCCGACGATGTGCCGGGCTGGCCGGACTGGTTCACGGCGGTGACGTCGGCCCGGCCCACCGAGGACGGCACGGGCCGCGCGGTCCGGCTCAGGGGCGGCTTCGTGATCCACGAGACGATCATGGCGGCGGAGCCCGGCAAGCGGTACGCCTACCGGGCCGACCGGACCAACGCCCCCGGGATGCGGGCCCTGTTGGAGGAGTGGCTGCTCACCCCGGCCGGGACGGGTACACGGGTGCGGTGGACGTTCGCCGCCGACGGTTCCGCGCCCTTCCGGTTCTCCCTGCGGCTGGCCCGGTCGGGAATGGGCCGGTCCTTCCGGGACGCGGTGCGCGAGCTCGACCGGCGGCTGACCGGATCCGCGGCCTGAGCCCCCGCGCCCCGCTCCGGCCCCGCGATCAGGGCCAGTTGCCGTCGGCCAGGAACGAGTCGATGGTCGCCGCGTACGGGGTGATGTCCAGGCCCTGTGCGGCGAGCCAGCTGTCGGAGTAGTACTTGTCGAGGTAGCGGTCGCCCGGGTCGCAGATCAGGGTGACGATGCTGCCCGTGCTGCCCTGCTCGACCATTTCCGCGACCAGTTTGAACGCGCTCCACAGCCCGGTCCCGGTGGAGCCGCCGGCCTTGCGCCCGATGGCCTGCTCCAGGGCGCGCACGGCGGCGACGCTGGCCGCGTCCGGCACCTTCATCATCCGGTCGATGGCCCCGGGCACGAAGCTCGGCTCCATCCGGGGCCTGCCGATGCCCTCGATCCGGGAGCCGCAGTCGCTGGTGGCCAGGGGGTTGTGCTGGGTCCAGCCGTCGAAGAAGCAGGAGTTCTCCGGGTCGGGCACGCAGATCCGGGTGTCGAACTGCATGTAGTGCACATAGCGGGCGATGGTCGCCGAGGTGCCGCCGGTGCCCGCCGTGGCGACGATCCACGCCGGCTCCGGATAGCGCTCCAGCTTCAGCTGCTGGTAGATCGACTCGGCGATGTTGTTGTTGCCGCGCCAGTCGGTGGCCCGCTCGGCGTAGGTGAACTGGTCCATGTAGTGGCCACCGGTCTCCGCGGCGAGCGTGGCGGACTCCTCGTACATCTTCCGCGAGTCGTCGACGAAATGACATCGGCCGCCGTGGAATTCGATCAGCCGGCACTTCTCGGGGCTGGTGGTGCGCGGCATCACGGCGATGAACGGCACACCGATCAGCTTGGCGAAGTACGCCTCCGAGACGGCCGTCGATCCGCTGGACGCCTCGATCACCGGCTTGCCCGGCCGGATCCAGCCGTTGCAGAGCCCGTAGAGGAAGAGCGAACGGGCCAGCCGGTGCTTGAGACTGCCGGTGGGATGCGTCGACTCGTCCTTGAGATAGAGGTCGATGCCCCATGCCTCGGGGAGCGGGAAGCGCAGCAGATGAGTGTCGGCCGAGCGGTTGGCGTCGGCCTGGACCTTGCGTACCGCCTCCTTCAGCCAGGCCCGGTACCCGGCGTCGGAGCGGTCGATGTCGATCGTCGCCGCGGCCCGGCCGTCGCCGCCGTGCTTTTCGTTGCCCATCAGCGCGTTCCTCCTCGTGTCGCCATCACTCCGCCGACAACGGTATTCCCCCCACCTGCACAAACGTTCACTTTGATGCTCCATAGCCCTGCCTTGGCGTCGGCGGGCCGGCATCTTCGCAACCGGACCGCGACGCGGCCTGGCGCGGCGGTCCCGGTTTGTGCAGACTTCCCATCAGAAGTGTCACGAAGGGGGCGAAGCAGCCATGCCGGAAACGGAGTTCAGTGCGACGGGGGTACGGATCGAGCGGTGGGCCCGCTCGCTCACCAGGGCCGGGCAGGTGATCGTCAAGGACGGCAGGCTGGCCCTGCTGACGAGCAACGGACGGGAGATCGACAGCGCCCCGGTGGTGTCGGTGAGCGCGGGCAGGCCGTGGTTCGCCGGAGCCGGTGCGGCCGTGGCCCGCCTCAACGGGACGCGCTACCGGCTGACGATGGGGCAGCGCAACCGCGGTCCGGACCGGGGCGGCCCGACCCGCCGGTTCCTCGAAACGCTGCGCAGCGCGGGTGGACGGATGACCTGACCCCGAGGGCCGCACCGGTCCATCGCGAGTTGCGGAGCTATGACCCCTGGGCGACATTGGACACGTCACTCATGGTTCACCGGCGGTGACACTGAGATCCATGCCGCCGGAGACCGGATCAGCGGCCGGCCGGCCGCGCGATCCGTTCCTTCGTCTTCTTCCGGACCTATTTCGGGGAGTCGCAGCCGTGATCAGCGAGCCAAGCAGGCACTGCACGGTGGAGCTCCAGGCCCTGCCGTCGCGGATCGGTCAGGTCCGCAGAATCGTCTCGGCGCAGTTGCGCTACTGGCATCTCGATCCTCTGATCGACCAGGCCGCGCTCGGCGTCACCGAACTGCTGACCAATGTCCACCGGCATGCCCAGCCGGACAAGTCATGCACCGTCGAGATCGAGTTGCTGCTCGAACGGCTGACGGTGTCCGTCCACGACCACGACCCACGGCTGCCGACCGTGCGTGAGCCCAGCTCGTCCAGCACGTCGGGGCGCGGGCTCGCACTGATCGCCGCGGTCAGCGAGAGCTGGGGGGTCCGTCCGAGGGGCGGGGCCGGGAAGGTCGTCTGGTTCACCCTTCCGGCGCCTCCGCGGAGCTTCGCGCTGCCACCGCATCCGGTGTACGGGGCCACCACCGACGGGCCGTTCGAGCTGGACTCCGCCACGTATCCGGAGAGCGGTACGCCCTCCGCCGCACGGTCGGCGGTGGTCGGCTGACCTGCCGGGCCGGCGGGCGGACCGTGACACGACGGGGAGGGGCGAGGCGCCGGGCGGCGGCTCGCCCCTCCCCGTCGTGCGCTACTGGGCGGCGATCGCGCGGAGCACGTTGAGCCGCGCGGCCCGGCGGGCCGGGCGCAGGCCCGCCAGCGCTCCGGCGGCGATCCCCACGAGGGCGACCGCCAGGAGCCGCAGCGGCGGCAGGTCGAAGGCGACGGCGGTGTCGCCGGCGGACGCCTCGACCAGCACCCAGCCGAGGAAGCCGCCGAGAAGCAGTCCGCCCGCCGTGCCGAACGCAGCCACCAGGACGGACTCCCAGCGAACCATCGAGCGCAGCTGGCCCCTGGTCTGTCCCACGGCCCGCAGCAGGCCCAGCTCCCTGGTGCGTTCGTGCAGGGCCAGGGTGAGCGTGTTGGCGATGCCCAGCAGGGCGATGAGCACGGCGAGTGCCAGCAGGGCGTAGACCAGGGTGAGCATCATGTCGATGGCACCGGCCGAGGACTTCGCGTATTCGCCGCGGGTCTGTACGTCCGGGTCGCCGTACGCCGCCGCGGTCTTCGCGACCGCCGCCCTGCCGTCGGCGGTGGAGACCCCGGGTGCGAAGGAGACGGCGATCAGCGAGTCGGCGTCCTGTGCGCGGTGCGGGGCCCAGGCCCGGCGGGTGATGACGTAGTCGCCCGCCAGTTCCGGCCGGTCGTATACGGCGCGGACGGTGAAGTCCTGCCGCGCGCCGTCGGTGAAGGTGAGCCGGACCGGGGATCCGGGGCGCAGACCGCGCTCGGCGGCCTCGGTGGCGGAGACGGCGATCCCGTTCGTACCGAGCGCGGTCAGTGAGCCGTCGACCCGGCCGAGGTCGAAGACCCTGCCGAGCGCGGCCGGGTCGGTAACGGTCAGGGCGCGTCCGGCGCCGTCGACCTCCGCGACCCCCTTGCCCAGGCCGACGGCGGCGGCGACCTGCGGCAGCCGGCCGACGGCCGGGGCGAGACGGGGGCTCAGTCCGCTGCCGCCTGCGCCGAAGGCGGGCGCGCTGATGGCGACATCGCCCGCGAAGGACCGGTCGACGGTCCGGTTCATGGTCGCCTTCAGCGAGGCGCCGAAGACGGTGAAGAGCGAGACCACGGCGACGCCGATCATCAGCGCGGTCGCGGTGGACGCGGTCCGCCGGGGGCTGCGCAGCGCGTTGCGCCGGGCCAGCCCGCCGGTGACGCCGCGCAGCCGGCCGAGCGGGGCGCCGAGGGCCCGTACCGCGTACGCGGCGGCGACCGGGCCGAGGATCACGAAAGCGGCGAGCACCGCCACCGCTCCGATGGCCGACAGCCCGACCGAAGAGGTGGCCAGGGTGCCGCCCAGGACGACGCCGACAGCGGCCACCAGCAGCACCACTCCGGTGACGGCCCGGGTCCGGGACGCCCCCGAGCCGTCGACGGCGCTCTCGCGCAGGGCGGCGAGCGGCGCGGTGCGTCCGGCCCGGATGGCGGGCAGCAGGGCGGAGCCGAGGCAGACCAGGACGCCCACGGCGAGCGGCAGCACCAGAGAGACGGCGCCGATCACCAGCGGACCGGCTGGGAACGGGAATCCCACGGCGGGGAAGAGGGCCTGCAGTCCGGCGGCGATGCCGATGCCGCCGGCCAGACCCGCGGCGGAGGCGATCACCGCGACCGCGGTCGCCTCGACGAGGGTCGCGACGACGACCTGACGGCGTGCCGCGCCCAGCGCGCGCAGCAGCGCGTTCTCCCGGGTGCGCTGGGCGACGACGATGGCGAAGGTGTTGTGGATGGAGAAGGTGGCGACGAGCAGCACGATCCCGGAGAACACCAGCAGCAGTGTGGTGAACAGGCCGAGGAAGGCGCCGGAGATCATGTCCCGGTTCTCGGCGGCCGCCGCCTGCCCGGTGATGGCCTCGACGCCCTTGGGCAGCACGGGCCGCAGCGCGTCGACGAGTTCCCGCCGGCCGGTGCCGGGGTCGGCGCGGACCTGGATGGCCGATGCCTCGCCGGGCTTCGGCGTCAGGTACTTCTCGGCGTCGGCCTGTGTCATGGCCGTGTAGGTGACCTGCCCCATGCCGTCCTGGCCGCCGAAGGTGGCCAGCCCGACGATCCTGACGTGTACGGGGTCGGGGGTGCGCAGCACGGTCGTGTCGCCGATCCCGAGCCCGCCCCGGTCGGCGGTGCCCCGGTTGATGACGACCTCGCCGGGGGCGGCGGGGGCGCGTCCGGCGGCGAGCCGGTACGGGTTGAGTTCCGGGTCGTCGATCCAGTTGCCCGCGAGGGTGGGCGGGCCCTGGCCGCCGATGGGTTTGCCGTCGGCGCCGATGAGCTGGCCGGCGCCCTGGATGTCGGGGGCCGCCGCGGCGACGCCGGGGGTCCGTTCGATCCGCTTCACCAGTGCGGTGCTCACCGGCTGCCGGGTGCCCCGGGTGTCACCGGCGACGGTGATGACGTCGGCGCCGCGCACCACGGCGTCGGTACCGGCGTTCGCGTTGGCGAACATGGTGTCGAAGCTCGCGCGCAGGGTGTCGCCCATGACGAGCGTCCCGGTGAGGAACGCGACGCCGAGCAGGACGGCGACGAACGTACCGGCGAAGCGGCGCTTGTGGGCGCGGAGCGAGGAGATGCTCAGGCGTACTGAGGCGCGGGTGCCGTTCATGCCGTCACCGCCTGCGCGAGGGGTGGGGGGCGAAGGACTTGAAGCGGTCGAGGACGCGCTCCGCCGTGGGGTCGGGCATCCGGTCGACGAGCCGGCCGTCCGCCAGGAAGACCACCTCGTCGGCGTGGGCGGCGGCGACCGGGTCGTGGGTGACCATGACGACCGTACGGGCGGTCTGCCGGACGGTGCGGCCGAGCAGCCGGAGCACTTCCTGGCCGGAGCGGGAGTCGAGGTTGCCGGTCGGTTCGTCGGCGAAGACGACATCGGGGCTGCCGGCGAAGGCCCGCGCCACCGCCACCCGCTGCTGCTGTCCGCCGGACAGCTCGCCGGGCCGGTGGTGCAGCCGGTCCCGGAGGCCGACGGTGTCGATCAGGGTGTCGAGCCACTCGCGGTCGGGCCGCTCCCCCGCGAGGTCCAGAGGGAGGGTGATGTTCTCGGCGACGGTGAGCGTCGGCAGCAGGTTGAAGGACTGGAAGACGAAA
The DNA here is from genome assembly GCF_040634135.1 of Streptomyces sp. NPDC007164. Classification (NCBI taxonomy): domain Bacteria; kingdom Bacillati; phylum Actinomycetota; class Actinomycetes; order Kitasatosporales; family Streptomycetaceae; genus Streptomyces; species Streptomyces sp. NPDC007164. Next base: position 15,967 of record NZ_JBEYFB010000048.1, on the reverse strand, counting down.
CCGATCCGGCTGCGGCGCAGCAGGGTGAGCCTTCGGTCGTCGAGTGCGGTGATGTCAGTGTCACCGATGAAGGCGGAGCCCGAGGTCAGCGTGTCGAGCCCGGCGGCGCAGTGCATCAGGGTGGACTTGCCGGATCCGGAGGGCCCCATGATCGCGGTGAAGCGCCCGGCCGGGAAGTCGACGTTCACCCCGTCCAGTGCCCTGACCCGGGTGCCGCCCGCGCCGTAGAGCTTCACGGCGTCGACGACGCGGGCGGCGGGGGCGGGAGTGGCGGCGGGGGCGGGGGCGGGTTCGGAGCTGGGGACGGTGGTGGTCATGCCACGCCTCCCTTGCTGCCGCGGCCGAACTGTTCGTCCAGGACGGAGAGCCGGCGCCAGTACTCGTCCTCGTCGATCTCGCCGGCCGCGAAGCGCCGGCCGAGCAGGGTGATCGGTGACGGCTCGGTGGGTGTTTCTCCGGTGACGCGGTTCTGCCAGGGTCCTCGTCGGCCGCGCCGGACGGTACGGCGCAGCAGGGTGACACCGCCGATGACGACGGTCGCCCAGAAGAGCGGGAAGAGGAGGATCCAGGGTCCGGGTCCACCGCTGTACGCCAGGGTGTTCATCTCGGTCGGCTCCCTCGGTTCAGGATTCGGATTCGGGTTTTCCCGATGCTTCCGAGCCTGGCCCGAAGAGGGGGGCCGAGTCGTCGTACGGCCGGCGGCCGTGTGCGTACCTCCCGGGGAGTACGTCGCGCCCGTGCGGCTGCTCCCGAAGGCGCCCTGGGCGTACCGGCGTTGCTTCGCGCAAGCACACGGTCCGGGAACCGAATGGGCCCGGCACCGGGCCCATTCGGTTCGGATGGTTCCCGAGGAGCGGAGGTCTTGCCCGGCGTCTCGATCCGGACGAGCAAGTAGGAGCTCGTGTTCAACTGCCGCCAGGTTCCCCGTGCGCCATGTTCCACGGCCATGGGGGCTGCGCCGGCGGATTGCCCGTCAGGGGCGTCGGCACAACGAAGGGGCACCGCCGCGGCGAGGGCGCACGGCGGTGCTCGGGCACGGTTCCTGCTCGTCCGGAGTCCTGTCCGGATTCAGTGACTGTCGCCGGCTCCGATCTGGAGCCTCGTCAGCGCAAACACGATCATGAGGTCGAGCGCCATCATGGGGATGGCCCACGCCGGGTAGTACGGAACGAACATGAACTGGGTGATCAGACTGATGCCCGCGGCTGCCACGCCGGCTCCGCGGCCCCAGCTCTTGTCCAGCAGGACTGCCAGGCCGGCCACGACGAGCCCCACTCCGATCACGAGGTGGATCACACCCCACGTGGTCAGGTCGAACCGGTAGGCGTAGTGGGACGAGACGGCGAGCAGGGTGTCCTGCGCGATGCCCGCGGCGCCCATCAGAATGCTGAGTGGCCCGCTGAGCATCAGCGCTGCCCCGGCGAACAGGGACGCGCCGTTGACCTTTTCGCTGTCGGGCGCCCCGTGCCTCGGCCGATTGCTGTCCGGCATCGCTGTCATGGCCGTCGCCTTCCTGTACAGCGCGGTCAGCGCCGCACACTGCCCGTGCGAAGCCGGCCACGCGCCACTGCCAGGATCACCGCAATCCTTCGGCGCCGCGACTGCAGGGCCCGCCGCGTGGGGGCGACGGCGGCCGGCACACCGCCGCGCCGGTGCGGTGGTGTGCCGGCCGGACGGGGCGCGGCACCCCGGACACCGGTGTGCGGCGTGCGGCGGAACGGACGGCTTCGGACGCCTACGACGCCGGGGCCGGGGGGCGTACGGCCGCTCGGTGGCCCCGTCAGGCCAGCGCTGCCAGCGGATCGTCCAGCACCGGCTGCCAGGCCAGTTCCGCCGCGCCGACCAGGCTGTTGTGGTCGAGCGTGCACGGGAGGATCGGGACGCTGCCGCTCCGCCCCCACAGGCTGCGGTCGGCGACCACCGCACGCAGCCGCTCCGGGTCCGCGTCGAGCAGGGCGCGGTGCAGTCCGCCGAGGATGATGCGGTCCGGGTTGAGGATGTTGACCAGGCCGGCGAGCCCGAGGCCGAGCCGGTCGATCAGCTCTTCGGCCGCGGCCCGTACCGCCGCGTCCCCGTACTCCGTGCGGAGCAGGTCGCCGGCCTGCTTGAGCAGCGATTCCTCCGGGCCGGGTTCGCGGCGGGCGGCGACGAGGAAGGCCAGCGGGTCGGTCTCGACGTCCAGGCAGCCGCGCCCGCCGCAGTGGCAGGGGCGCCCCTCGGGGTTCACCGTGAGATGACCCACCTCCAGCGCGAGCCCCGAACTCCCGGTGTGCAGGCGGCCGTCGAGGACCAGGGCGCCGCCCACACCCCGGTGTCCGGTGGCCACGCAGAGCAGATGCTGGGCGCCCCGGCCGGCGCCGTGCCGGTGTTCGGCGAGCGCGGCGAGGTTGACGTCGTTCCCGGTGAACGCGGGGCCGGGGATGCCCGCTCCGCGTACGCAGTCGGCGAAGATCTCGCTCACCGGCGCACCGGCCGGCCAGGCGATGTGCAGCGGGTTGAGGGCGTTGCCCTCCGGTTCGGCGACCGCCGAGGGCACCGCGAGGCCGGCTCCGACGCAGCGCAGGCCGCTGTCCCGCAGCAACCGGGCGCAGTCGTCGACCACTTCACCGATAACCTGGGCCGGGTCCGCCGTGACGGTGACACAGCCGGGAGCGGTGGCCACCAGCCGCCCGCCGAGCCCGACGAGCGCGGCCCGGAATCCGTCGGCGTGCACCTGGGCGGCAATGGCGACGGGGCCGGACTCCCGGACGGACAGCCGGTGCGAGGGGCGGCCCTGCGAACCGGCGGCGGAGCCGGGCCGGGAGTCGACCTGGATCAGGCCGAGTGCCTCCAGCTCCGCGGCGACCGCACCGGCCGTCGCCCGGGTGACTCCGAGCTCGGAGGTGAGGACGGCGCGGGTGGGCGCGCGTCCGGTGTGGACCAGCTCCAGCGCGGGTCCGAGCGCGCTGCGGCCCCTCTCCAACTTTGTCCGGGTGGTGGACACCTTGCCGTTCATGGGGGCGAGTCTCCCACGGTCCGGGGGTACGGCCGACGCCCCGGTGGCACGGCCGATGCCCCGGTGGCCCGGCTGTGCGCCGGGAGCGCGTCCGGGGAGCCCGCCCGGCCCGCGCTCCCCTCGGCGCCCTGCCCGCACCCGGCGCCGCGGGCCACACCCGGCGGACGTACGGCGGGACTTCGCGGAAACGCACCGGAAGCCGCGCGTCCGGACCGGGGCCGGATCCGGGGAGAAGGCCCCGCCGAAGCGGCGGACGGCCGTCTTGCGCCCGTTGTCGTGGCGCCCCTATGCTGAGTTTGTGCCGCAACTAAACAAACTGCGGACGGCCCTACCGGGGGGACCGGGCGGAAACACCGCCGCGCCTCCGTCGGCCCGCCTCCGTACCGCCCTGACCGTGTTCTTCGCCCTCGACGGCTTCCTCTTCGCCGGCTGGGTGGTCCGTATCCCGGCCATCAAGCACCAGACCGGTGCCTCCGCCACCACGCTGGGCCTCGCCCTGCTCGGAGTGTCCGCCGGGGCCGTGGTGACCATGATGCTCACCGGCCGGCTGTGCCGACGCTTCGGCAGCCATCCGGTGACCGTGGTCTGCGGCGTCCTGCTCTCCCTCTCCATCGCCCTGCCCGCGCAGACCCGTTCGGCGCTCGCGCTCGGCCTGGTCCTGCTGGTCTTCGGTGCCGCGTACGGCGGGATGAACGTGGCGATGAACAGCGCCGCAGTCGATCTGGTCGCCGCGCTCGGGCGCCCCGTGATGCCGGGCTTCCACGCCGCCTTCAGTCTCGGCGGCATGATCGGCGCCGGGCTCGGCGGGCTGGTCGCGGGCGGCCTCTCCCCCGCCACCCATCTCCTGATCCTCACCGGGGTCGGGCTCCTGGTCACGGCGGTGGCGGGGCCGGTGCTGCTGCGTCACCCGGCGCCCCGGCCCCCGGCCGAGGCCGGTGCCGGTGCCGGTGCCGGTGCCGCCCAGGCTCGCCGACCGAGCGGAAGGGCCCGCCGGCTGGTGCTCCTGTTCGGCCTGATCGCGCTCTGCACCGCCTACGGCGAAGGCGCACTGGCCGACTGGGGCGCACTCCACCTGGAGCAGGACCTGCACGCCCACCCCGGCGTCGCGGCGGCCGGCTACTCCTTGTTCGCACTGGCCATGACGGCGGGCCGGCTCAGCGGTACGGCGCTGCTCGAACGGCTCGGCCAGACCCGCACCCTCGTCGTGGGCGGTGCGACGGCCGCGGTCGGAATGCTGCTCGGCTCGCTCGCCCCCACCACCTGGCCGGCCCTCCTCGGCTTCGCCGTCACCGGTCTCGGCCTGGCCAACATCTTTCCGGTCGCGGTCGGCCGGGCCGGTGAGCTGGCCGGGCCCGGCGGGGTGGCCGCCGCGTCGACGCTCGGCTACGGCGGGATGCTGCTCGGGCCGCCCGCGATCGGCTTCCTGACCGACTGGTTCTCGCTCCCGGTGGCCCTCACCACGGTGGCCCTGCTGGCCACCGCGGCCGCCGCGCTGGGGTACGGAGTACGCAACGCGACCCATCCACCGGTGGCCTGAAACACCGGGCCGGGATGCTCGCCCCACTGACACAATCGGAGCCATGGAGATCACGGACCACGTCAAGTCCCTGGCCGCCGAGGGCCTGTTGCTGGCGGCCGCCGCGCAGGAGGCGGGAACGGATGCCCCGGTGCCGACGTGTCCGAAGTGGCGGGTGCGCGATCTGCTGCGGCACACCGGGACGGTGCACCGCTGGGCGACCGCGTTCGTGGTCGAGGGCCACACCTCGTACCACCCCGACGGCGGGGAGCCCGATCTGGACGGGCCGGCACTGATCGACTGGTTCCGCGAGGGCCACGGTCTCCTGGTGGACGCCCTGGACGGCGCACCGGCCGGGCTGGTGTGCTGGAGCTTCCTGCCCGCGCCGTCCCCCCTGGCCTTCTGGGCCCGGCGGCAGGCGCACGAGACCACGATCCACCGGGTGGACGCGGAGTCGGCCCGGGGCGGGCGGCCGTCACCGGTCCCGGCCGCTCACGCGGTGGACGGGATCGACGAGCTGCTGTGCGGGTTCCACGCCCGCCCGAAGAGCCGGGTGCGCACCTCGGAGCCGCGCTCCCTCCGGGTGCGCGCCACGGACGTGGACGCCTGCTGGACCGTACACCTCTCGCCGGAGCCGCCACGGGCCGCGAGGGTGGACGGGGCGCCCGAAGAGGGGCCTGTGGACTGCGAGTTGACCGCATCGGCCGAGGAGCTCTATCTGACGCTCTGGAACCGGCTGCCGCTCGCCGCGATCACCGTGACGGGCGATGCGGAGCCCGCCAGGATCTGGCGCGAGAACTCCGGAGTCACCTGGTCCTGAACCGCCGGGGCCGGGGCCCGTTGGAGCCGACGGCGACCTGCGCCGCGCTCACTCCGCCGCCCCGTCGAGCATCCGGGCGAGCACCGACCTCTGCAGCGGCTTCACCTCGGCATGGCGCGCCCGGCCCTTCGCCGTCAGCTCCACCTGGACGCCCCGCCGGTCCTCGCTGCACATTCCCCGGCGCACCAGGTCGTCCTTCTCCAGCCGCGCCACCAGACGGGACAGCGCGCTCTGGCTGAGGTGGACCCTGGAGGCCAGCTCCTGTACGCGATAGGCGCAGTCGCCGTCCTGGGACGTGCCCTCCGCCAGCACGTCGAGCACCTCGAAGTCGCTGGCGCCGAGGCCGTGCCGGTGCAGCTCGCGGTCGAGCTCACAGAGCGTCCTGGCGTGCAGCGCGAGGATGTCCCGCCACTCGTCGACGAGCGCCCGCTCGGACTTGTTCGCTGCCATGACCGCACGTTAGCAGAGATGACACCGATTGTTGCACCGTCATTAAATGCACTTGCATTCAATGCATGCGCATGTACTGTGCTCCGCATGACCACTCCGCTCAACGTCCCCGATTCCCATGCGCGTTGGAGCCCGCGCCTGTGGGGCACGCTCCTCGTGCTCTGCGCCGCCATGTTCCTGGACGCCCTCGACGTCTCCATGGTCGGCGTCGCCCTGCCGTCCATCGCCGACGATCTCGGACTGACCACCTCGACCCTCCAGTGGATCGTCAGCGGCTACATCCTCGGCTACGGCGGGCTGCTGCTCCTCGGCGGCCGGGCCGCCGATCTGCTGGGCAGGCGCCGGGTCTTCCTCATCGCGCTCGGCGTCTTCGCCCTCGCCTCGCTGCTCGGCGGATTCGTCGACTCCGGACCGCTGCTGATCGCCAGCCGTTTCATCAAGGGACTGAGTGCGGCGTTCACCGCGCCCGCCGGTCTCTCGATCATCACCACCACGTTCAAGGAGGGCCCGCAGCGCAATCGCGCCCTGTCCATCTACACCACCTGCGCGGCCACCGGTTTCTCCATGGGCCTGGTCCTCTCCGGCCTGCTCACCCAGCTGTCCTGGCGGTGGACGATGCTGCTGCCCGCCCCGATCGCCCTGATCGCCCTGGTCGCGGGTCTCAAGCTGATCCCGCACAGCGACCGCGAGGACACCCACCGCGGCTACGACCTGCCGGGCGCCGTCACCGGCACGGGGGCCATGCTGCTGCTGGTGTTCACCGTCGTGCAGGCGCCGGAGGCCGGCTGGACCTCCGCCCGCACGCTGCTGTCGTTCCTCGCCGTCGCCGTACTGCTCACCCTCTTCGTCACCATCGAGCGGCGCACCGCGAACCCACTGATCCGCCTCGGGGTGCTGCGCTCCGGGAGCCAGGTCAGGGCGCAGTTGGGGGCCGCGGCCTTCTTCGGCAGCTATGTGGGCTTCCAGTTCCTGGTCACCCAGTACATGCAGTCGCTGCTCGGCTGGTCCGCGCTGGAGACCGCGCTGGCCTTCCTGCCCGCGGGGGTGCTGGTCGCCCTGTCCGCCACGAAGATCGGTGATGTGGTGGACCGGTTCGGGACACCGCGCGTCATCGCGGCCGGGTTCACGTCCCTCGTCGTCGGCTACGCGCTCTTCCTGCGGATCACCCTCACGCCTTCGTACGCCGTGGTGATCCTGCCGTCCATGCTGCTGCTCGGCGCGGCCTGCGCGCTGACCTTCCCCTCGCTCAACATCCAGGCCACCAACGGGGTGGACGACGACGAGCAGGGCATGGTCTCGGGCCTGCTGAACACCTCGATCCAGGTCGGCGGGGCGATCTTCCTGGCGGTCGTGACCGCGGTGATCACCGCGCACGGCAGTGGCGACGGATCGCGTCAGGCGGTCCTGGACAGTTACCGGCCCGGCCTGGTCGTGGTGACCGTGGTCGCGTTCGCCGGACTGCTGATCACGCTCACCGGGCTGCGGCGCCGCCGGCCCGTCCAGCACACCGTGCTGGTCGCGTCGTCCGGGACGGACCGCGTGGCGGAGGCCGCGGCGACGTCCGCGCGGAAGGTGTCCGTGCGGGACTGACCACCGGGCGAGGGGGACGGTGCGGTGTCCGGCCGGGGGCCTGCCCGTCGGCCGGGCACCGCATCCGTACGCCGCCGTGCCCCGTCCGCGCCGGGGTCAGCCGAGCCAGCCCGGCCGCACCAGCCCCGACTCGTAGGCCAGCACGACGAGTTGGGCGCGGTCGCGGGCGCCCAGCTTCACCATGGTGCGGCTGACGTGGGTCTTGGCGGTGAGCGGGCTGACGACCAGGCGCCGGGCGATCTCCTCGTTGGAGAGACCGATGCCGACGAGCGCCATCACCTCCCGCTCCCGTTCGGTCAGCTCGCGCAGCCCGGTCGCCACCGCGGGCTCCTTGGAACGGGCCGCGAACTCGGCGATCAGGCGCCGGGTGACCCCGGGCGACAGCAGGGCGTCGCCGCCCACCACCGCCCGTACGGCGCGCAGCAGTTCATCCGGTTCGGTGTCCTTGACCAGGAAGCCGGAGGCCCCGGACCGGATCGCCTCGAAGACGTACTCGTCGAGCTCGAAGGTGGTGAGCATGACCACCCTGACGTCGTCCAGCCGGGCGTCCTCGGTGATGGCTCGGGTCGCGGCGAGGCCGTCGAGACGCGGCATCCGGATGTCCATCAGCACGATGTCGGGCCGCAGTTCACCCACCAGGCGCACGGCCTCCGCGCCGTCGGCGGCCTCCCCGGCCACCTCGATGTCGGGCTGGGCGTCCAGCAGGGCGCGGAAGCCCGCCCGGACCAGCGACTGGTCGTCGGCGAGCAGTACGCGGATCACGGCGTCTCCTCCTTGTGTGCCGCCGTGCCGGACGAACCGGACGGCAGCGGAAGCTCGGCGCGCACCCGGAAGCCGCCGTCGGGCCGGGGGCCCGCCTCGATCGTGCCACCCAGCGCGGCGGCCCGCTCCCGCATCCCCGCCAGCCCGTTGCCGCTGCCTCCGGCGTCACCGCCGGTGGCGGGTCCTTCGTCGTCGATCCGGAGCCGGATCCGGCCGGGCGCGTAGCCGATCCCGACCTGTGCGGTACGCGATCCGGAGTGCCGGACCACGTTGGTCAGCGCTTCCTGCACGATGCGGAAGGCGGCGAGATCCGCGCCGGGCGGCACGGCCGGACGTTCGCCCTCGGTCTCGACGGTGACGGTCAGTCCGGTGCGCGCCGCCTGCTCGACCAGCTCGGGGAGCCGGCCGAGTCCGGGGGCCGGGGCCCTCGGGGCATCGCCGGGGGTGCGCAGGGTGTCGAGGACCTGGCGGACCTCGCCCAGCGCCTCCTTGCTGGCTGCCTTGATGGTGGTCAGCGCCGCACGCGCCTGCTCGGGGTCGGAGTCCAGCAGCGCGAGCCCCACACTCGACTGGACGTTGATGACGGAGATGCTGTGGGCCAGTACGTCATGGAGTTCACGCGCCATCCGCAGCCGCTCCTCGTCGGCCCGGCGCTGCTCGGCGGCCTCCCGTTCCGCCCGCCGGTCCGCCCACTGCTCACGTCGTACGCGTACGAACTCGGCGGCCGCGATGATGGCGACCACCCAGGCGGCGATGCCCAGTTCCTGTCCCCAGGCGGCGGGGTGGTCGTCGGAGGGCGGCAGCCACCGGTAGAGCCAGTGCGCCACCAGGACGTGCCCCAGCCACACCATGACCACGGCCGACCAGGCGGCCCGCCGGTGTCCGGCGACGACGGCGCTGAAGCAGCCGACGGCGACGGCCAGGAAGACCGGACCGTACGGATAGCCGGCCGCCAGATAGGTCATCGCCGCGGCCGAGCTGCCGAAGACGGCCACCACGGGGTGCCGGTGACGCACCAGGAGCACGGCGACGGCCAGGAAGAGCAGCAGCCGCGCGAACAGGTCCAGCGGGGCCCGCTCGTCCATCTGCCCCTGGGCCGCGACGGTGGAGCCGATCATGACGACGGCGCCGATCAGGATCGTCGACGGCCAGGGCAGCCGGGTGGCGGACCGTCCCGGTGCCCCGGTCAGCCACCGCGGCGGCTCGCCGTGCGCCCAGGGGGGACCGCCGCCGCTTCCGTGTGAGCGCTGCTCTTCCATGCGGCCACGCTAGACCGCGGGCCGCGCCCCGGGCGTCAGCCGGGCGTGGTCATCACCCGTACTCCCTGGGGAGTACGTCGTACGGGAGAGCCCTCAGCCGTTGCCGCCGGCGGGCAGGCCGACCGTGCGGGCCATCTCGGTGACCGCTTCCCGGAAGAAGGCCTCCCGGACCTCCACCACCCGGTGGAACTGGCCGAAGATCTCGAAGGAGATCAGTCCGAACAGCTGCGCCCAGGCGGCGATCAGCGGAGGGGCGGCCTCCGGCGGGAGGTCCGGGGCGAATTCGGTGACCATCCGCGCGGCCTCCGCGCGCAGATCCCCGGCGAGCGGCGGCAGGACCAGGCCGTCGGCGCGGTGGGCGTCCGCGACCAGGGCGATCAGGACGAGGCCGACGCGGGACGCGGGGCCGACCGTCGCCTGCGGTGCGGTGTAGCCGGGCACCGGCGAGCCGTAGATCAGGGCGTACTCGTGGGGGTGGGCGAGGGCCCAGTCACGCACGGCGCGGGTGACGGCGATCCAGCGGGCGAGGTGGCCGTCGCTCCCGGCGGCAGCGGCCCGGTGGGCGGCCTCGGCGGCCTCGCCCACGGAGTCGTACGCGTCGACGATCAGGGCGGTGAGCAGCTCGTCCCGGCTGGGGAAGTAGCGGTAGATGGCGGAGGACGCCATCCCGAGCTCCCGGGCGACGGCGCGCAGCGACAGCTTCGCGGCACCCTCGGCCGCGAGCTGTTTCTTCGCCTCGTCCTTGATGGCGGCGGTGACCTCGATACGGGCCCGTTCCCTGGCTCCTCGGACAGTGCTCATGGTCAGCAGTCTGCCACGGAAGCAGAGCACCGACCAACAACGAGAGCAGTGCTCTTGATTTTGAGCACCCATCCATGCACACTGATCTCAAGCGAGAGCACCGCTCTCAAAACCTTGGGGAGTCACCATGTCTCAGCCGTACTACCTTCGCGGCAGCGCCCTCAGCGTCCGGATGAACGGCATCGTCGGCCGGCTCGCCCGTCATGGCCTCAGCATGTTCGGCTCGGCCGAGATGTCGGTGCGCGGCCGCAAGAGCGGGCAGATGCAGCGGGTGCCCGTGAACCCCCACGCCCATGAGGGCGCGCAGTACCTCGTCTCCGCCCGCGGTCACTCCCAGTGGGTGCGCAACATGCGGGCGGCCGGCGGCGGCGAACTGCGGGTGGGCCGCAAGGTCCGCGAGTTCAGCGCCGTGGAGATCCCGGACGACGAGCAGAAGTCGCTGATCATCCGCACCTACCTGGAGCGGTGGGGCTGGCAGGTCAACGACTACTTCCAGGGCGTCACCGCGGAGTCCTCGGACGCCGAACTGCTGGCGGCCTGCCCCGACCACCCGGTCTTCCGGATCTCCGTGGAGAGCTGACCGGGCGGCCCGGCAGGCGGCGGTTCGACAGTCCGGCAGTCCGGCAGTCCGGCAGTCCGGCAGTCCGGCAAGAGCCTCTAACGGTCCATCGCGTTGAGCGCCCGCTGCGCCAGCGGATGCGTACGGACCAGTTCGCCGAGCGAGGTCGTGCCGCGGGTGATTCCGGCGAACGCGTTCCAGGCCGGGCGGAATCCCGTCAGCACCGCGTGCAGCACCCCCGGACGGCGCTCGAACAGCTTCAGCATGCGCCGCCCGACACCCATCTCGACGCCGAGGCCCGCCTTGATGGCGAACGCGTAGTTCAGCGCCTGTCGGCGGGCGTCCACCGCGTCGTGCGACTCCGCGATCCGGACCGCCCACTCACCGGCCAGCCGCCCCGACCGCAGCGCGAACGAGATCCCCTCGCGGGTCCACGGCTCCAGCAGGCCCGCCGCGTCGCCGCACACCAGCACCCGCCCTCGCGACAGCGGCGAGTCGTCGCTGCGGCAGCGCGTCAGATGGCCGGAGGAGATCTTCGGCTCGAAGCCGGCCAGGCCGAGCCGGGCGACGAAGTCCTCCAGGTACCGCTTGGTTCCCGCCCCGTCGCCCCGCGCCGAGATCACACCCACGGTCAGGACATCGCCCTTGGGGAAGACCCAGCCGTAACTGCCGGGCATGGGGCCCCAGTCGATCAGCACCCGCCCCGCCCAGTCCTCCGCGACCGTGGCCGGAACCGGGATCTCGGCCTCCAGGCCGAGGTCCACCTGGTCGAGCTTCACCCCGACATGAGCTCCTATCCGCCCCGCGCTGCCGTCGGCACCGACGACCGCGCGGGCCAGGACCGTCTCGCCGCCGGAGAGCACCACGGCGACCGTGCGCCGGTCGGGCACCGAGGCGCCGTGCTGCTCGACCCTCGTCACCGTCGCGCCGGTGCGCAGTTCGGCGCCCGCCTTCTGCGCCTCCTCGACCAGGCCCGCGTCGAACTCCGGGCGGTTGATGAGCCCGAAGAGCATCCGCTTGGAGCGGCGGGTCCGCGCCAGCCTGCCGTTGAGCGAGAACGTGACCGCGTGGATCCGGTCCCGCAACGGCAGTTCGAACCCCGGCGGCAACGAATCACGCGAAAACCCGATGATGCCGCCGCCACATGTCTTGTACCGGGGAAGCTCCGCCTTCTCAAGGAGCAGCACCCGTCGGCCGGCGACCGCCGCCGCGTATGCCGCCGAGGCTCCGGCCGGTCCGCCGCCGACTACGACGACATCCCACACGGACGACTCTTCGTGCTCCTGTACGGCGTCTGCGTTCTCGCTGCTCACGATGTGCTTCTGCTCCCGATCCCACCAGTGGCCCATGCTGCTCACGGCATCCTACGGCGCGTTGCTCCCGGCCCCCGCTGTGGGAGGATCGACCGTACGTTCGTCCCGCATGCGACGCCGCACACTCGGTGCGCATGTGGCCGGATTCGTACATATAACGTCGCACCCACGAGGAGCGTGCCCATGACCGCCCGTCCGATTTCCGAGACCATTGCCTCGCTGATGCCCCGCGCCAAGGCGGAGCTGGCCGAGCTGGTGGCCTTCCAGTCGGTGGCGGATCCCGCGCAGTTCCCGAAGAGCGAGTGCGAGGCGGCGGCCGACTGGGTCGCCGACGCGCTGCGCGCCGAGGACTTCCGGGATGTCGCCCTTCTCGACACCCCCGACGGCACCCGGTCGGTCTACGGCTTCCTGCCCGGACCGGCCGGCGCCCCGACCGTACTGCTCTACGCGCACTACGACGTCCAGCCGCCGCTCGACGAGTCCGCCTGGCTCTCACCCCCGTTCGAGCTGACGGAGCGGGACGGCCGCTGGTACGGCCGCGGCTCGGCCGACTGCAAGGGCGGGTTCATCATGCACCTGCTCGCCCTGCGCGCCCTCAAGGCCGACGGAGGCGTCCCGGTCTCCGTGAAGGTGATCGCCGAGGGCTCCGAGGAGCAGGGCACCGGCGGTCTGGAGCGGTACGCGGAGGCGCACCCCGAACTGCTGGCCGCCGACACCATCGTCATCGGTGACACCGGCAACTTCCGGGTCGGTCTGCCGACGGTCACCGCGACGCTGCGCGGCATGACCATGCTGCGGGTCTGCGTGGACACCCTCGAAGGCAACCTGCACTCCGGGCAGTTCGGCGGCGCCGCCCCGGACGCGCTGGCCGCGCTGATCCAGCTGCTGGCGTCGCTGCGCGCCGAGGACGGCACCACGACCGTCGACGGGCTCGCCACGGACACCGAGTGGGACGGACTGCAGTACCCGGAGGCCGAGTTCCGCAAGGACGCGAAGGTCCTCGACGGTGTCGGGCTGATCGGCTCGGGCACGGTCGCCGACCGCATCTGGGCCCGGCCCGCGGTCACCGTCATCGGCATCGACTGCCCGCCGGTGGTCGGCGCGACGCCGTCGCTCCAGGCGAGCGCGCGGGCCCAGATCAGCCTGCGGGTCCCGCCGGGCCAGGACGCCGCCGAGGCGACCGAGCTGCTGACCGCCCATCTGAAGGCGCACGCCCCGTGGGGCGCCAGGGTCGCGGTGGAACAGGTCGGCCAGGGCCAGCCGTTCCGCGCGGACACCTCCAGCCCGGCCTACACGTCGATGGCGCAGGCGATGGCGGCCGCGTACCCGGGCGAGGAGATGCAGACGTCCGGCATGGGCGGCTCGATCCCGCTCTGCAACACCCTCGCCGCCCTGTACCCGGAGGCCGAGATCCTGCTGATCGGCCTGAGCGAGCCGGAGGCGCAGATCCACGCGGTGAACGAGAGCGTGTCGCCCCAGGAGCTGGAGCGGCTGTCGGTCGCCGAGGCCCTGTTCCTGCGCAACTACGCGGAATCCAAGCAGGTCTGACCGTCCGTCACCCGTAGCCCGGGCCCCGATCGAGAACGCGGTCAGGGCCCGGACCCAGGCCGAATCGGCCGGATCGTGATCACCCAGGGCACTGCGACCACTGCGGCACGGCGCGGGAGTTCGCCGACCGGCACAGTGCCGAGATCCTCGCCCATGACCTGGGCGCCTCGGTGATGCCGGGCGTCCTGAACACCGACCGGGCACAGACCGCGGCCTCCTTCCGGCGGCCGGCCACGCTGGAGCCGGCCACGGTCTGCTTCGGCCATGGTCCGCTTCGGGCACGGCGAACCGCTCACCGCGGACGCCGCCGCGCCGATGCGTGCCTCAGCCGACCGGGACGCCCGCCTCCAGATTGAGTACGGCCGACCGTTCCCGGGCACGCAGCGCCCAGCGAAGGCGTTCGTACCGGGTCGGGGGCAGCATGGTGGCCGCCTCCGCCTCGGTGACGAACCGCCAGCCGCGCAGCTCGGAGCCGGGCAGCAGCAGTCGCTGCGCGTCCGCGCCGGTCAGCAGGCCGCCGTCGAAGAGCAGCCGCAGGCCTCCGTAGCCGGGCGGCCGGGGTGCCTCCCAGTCGACGACGAGGAGCTTCGGCACCCGGTCGAGACGGATGCCTATCTCCTCGGCCACCTCACGGATGCCGGCCTGGGCCGGCGCCTCGCCGGACTCGACGACTCCGCCGGGGAATTCCCAGCCGGGCTTGTACGTCGGGTCGACGAGCAGCACCCGGTCGTGCTCGTCGAAGAGCAGGACGCCGGCCGCCACGGTCTCCGCGGTCGGCTCGGGTGTCTGCACGATCTCGCACGGGGTGGCGGCGCCGCTGCCGATTGCCTCGGCGATGCGCTCGGCCGTCGCGTACGGGGTGAGCGCGCCGGTGTCGATGGCGTAGGCGTCCCGGGTGAGCCAGCCGAGGGCCGCCCGGTACGGCTCGATGTGTTGGCGGGCCCACTGCCGTACCCGGTCGCTGTGCGCCGGGTCGTCGGGATACTCCACGCGGTCGGCGATCCGTTTACGCAGGATCGTTTCCTCGGACGAGAGCAGGACATGACGCACCGCGATGCGCCGGGAGGCCAGCCCTCCGAAGATCTCGTCGCGGTACTCCTGCCTCAGCAGAGTCATCGGCACCACCAGCACACCGGACACCTCGGAGAGCAGGGCCGCCGCGGTGTCCACCACCAGGCGCCGCCAGATCGGCAGGTCCTGGAAGTCCGTCACCTCGGCGAGTCTCTTCTGGGGCAGCAGCTGCCGCAGCCCCGCACCGATCAGTTCTGGGTCGTAGAAGGTGCTGTTCGGGATCAGATCGATCAGTTCACGCGCGGCGCTCGTCTTGCCCACGCCGAACGCACCGTTGATCCAGACGATCACGGTTCCCCCTCTTCCGTAGCCCCCTGTGGCTTGCCCGCAACACCCTGCCGCGAAAACCCGGTTGTGGCGATGCCTGCTTCCCGGGCGGAACCGGCGGCCGTGCACCGCCGACGCCACCGCGAGCTGCCGCGATCTCCGGACGACCGCCGGACGGCCACAGCCTTTCCACCCCACCATCACAATTTCATCACCACCGGAATATTTGAATCCTGGGCACTCGCCGGGACCGTTACGGTCATCTCTCCATGAGCCGCACCAGGGGGGACATATGTCTCAAAGTCAGCAACCGCCGTGGGGACCGCCGCCACCGCCGCCCGGCAACACCCCGTACGGGCCGCCCGTGCCGCCGGACCGTCGGCCGAAGTGGGCGCGGAAGCGAATAGTGATCCCGGCCGCCGTCGTCCTGTTCCTCGTGGGCGTGGGCATCGGGGCCGCGGACGATCCCGCCGCGACGCAGAAGACCGCGGCCGCGAAGGCCGCGCCGTCCGCGACGGTGACCGCGACGGCCACGGTGACGGCCACCCCGGTGCCGTCGGTCACCGAGACGGTGACCGCAAGCCCGGAGCCGGCGCCGACCGTCACGAAGACCCGCACCGTCAGGGTGACCGTCCCGCCCGCGGCCGAGGACGACGGCTCCTCCGGCGGATCCGGTTCGGGCGGGGGCAGCTCCAGTACGTACTACGCCAACTGCACCGCCGTGCGCGCGGCCGGCGCCGCGCCCATTCGCGCGGGCGAGCCCGGCTACGGTCGCCACCTCGACCGGGACGGGGACGGGGTGGCCTGCGAATAGCCGCCCGGAGCGGTCCCGACCCTCGGGTCCGGCGGCTACCCCTTACCGGACCCGAGGGTGAGGCCCGCGATGAAGTGGCGCTGGAGCAGCAGGAAGACCACGATCGTGGGCAGGGCGACGATCACCGAGCCCGCGGCGAGCAGGTTGTAGTCCGTGAAGAACTGGCCCCTGAGGTTGTTCATCCAGCGGTTTCTTCGACAGT